>CAZFAP010000091.1:0-18933 GCA_964516325.1 uncultured Verrucomicrobiota bacterium | reverse complement strand
GCGGCACGTCCGCGGCAAAGAAATCAACCTCGACGATTACTGGCTCGAGAAGCTGCGGCAGCCCGGGGAAATGCTCGCGGGCTATCAACTGCAGCAACTCGCGAGCATTGAGGAGGTCATAAAAACCTTCGGTGCTTTCTTTCGCGGGGTTGTGTGCTATGACCCAAATGTCGCCGCCACCTCCAACGTTGCCTCGACGATCGCTGGCGTTGAGAACCTGCCCTGCTTGCGATATGACCCAACCCCCGGCTCCCTCTACGACCGCCTCGTCAACCGCGAACCGGAGTTACGGGTGATCATGCGGCTTTACAATCTCGACGGGTTGAGCCTTTTCACAGGGAGAGGCACAATCCCCGACACGCCCTTTTTCACGACGGCCAGCGCGAAGTGCGACGCCTACCTCTGGGCGAAAGAAAAATACCTCGCCACGGGCAAATGCAATCCGACCAAACTCGCCTATTACATAGACGCCTACTGGCTTCGGAATCCGGCCGCGGGCGGCTCCATCACGAACAACACTCTCAGCAATCACGACTATTTCATCAGCCAGAGAGGCTTCTTCTTCGACCTATCGCCGTGGGGAGATGAAGTGCCGATAGATAGCACTCACCCATCAGTCAACACCGAACAGCAAACACTTCGGGCGGTGCTGCTCTCCGCATATAAAGCATCGGGCGCCAAAAAGATGATTCACATCGGCGGATTTGTTCCGTGGGCGTGGAAATATACCAAGCACTCCGGCGGGAAGCACGACGACGTGCCGACCGAATGGCAATTCGTTCAGATTGCGTCCGCCTACAATGCCTACCTCGACGCTGACGCCCTCGATAAAGCCGCGCTCGCCAACGCATCGGTCTATCAGCACATGAAACTCGCCGATAAGTATCCTCAGAAAAAGCCGACGGTTGCCGACCTGAAGGCGCAGGGATTCATTGACGAGAACGGGCGAGTCGCTCCGAAGCAGTACATTTCCTTCTACGTCGGCGACTACGATTCGGCTGCGTGGCTCTACCAGATGATTCCGGCGATCTGGGACGACCCGGCTCGCGGGAGTATCCCCCTCGGCTGGCCCTTTAATCCGAACCTCGCGGACCGAATCCCCGTCGCTCTCGTCTATACGAGAAAAACCAAGACCGACAACGACTATTTCCTCGCCGGGAATTCGGGTGCGGGGTACATCAATCCCGGAATGCTTCAGTCGCCGCGCCCCTTTTCCGGTCTGCCGCAGGCGATAGACGTCTGGCAGGAGCACTGCCTCCGGCACTATCTCCGCTGGGACATCACGCTCACCGGCTTCATCATTGACGGCTACGCCCCCGCGCTCTCCGTCGAGAACCTCCAGGCATATTCCACGTTTTCACCTGATGGCATCGTCGCCCAGAGAATCCCCGACACAGGAATCTTCGGCGACATGCCCCTCAAACGGATGGACTCAGAGGGTCTTCCCGATGATGGGAAACAAGCCGCTCAGCACGTTCTCTCCTTGCTGAAAGGCGATCCACCGCAATTCCTCTTTTTCCGGTCCATCCTCCAGACTCCGACCTGGTACAAATCCCTCTTCGCGGAACTCACCTCCGCCCGCGAGGACATCGCCCTCCTGGACCCTTATTCGTTCTTCCTTCTGCTCCGTTTGCACCACGGCAAATAGCAGGCCGGTTGCAGCAGGAGGTGGCCGGGACGCCTTCATCCGGCCGCCCCGATCGTCTTGCACGAGACGACACCGGTCTGGTATCATTGAAGTCGAGGCTTGAGAAGCGTACTTTCCCGGAAGCTGAAATGAGGTGAGCCATGAGGACGTTTACTGCCTATGTCGAATGGGACCCGGAAACGAAGCTCTACGTGGGGAGCGTCCCCGGTATCGCGGGAGCACATACCCAAGCGGCGACGCTCGACGAGCTTCACAAAAACCTGAAGGAAGTGCTCGAGCTGTGTCTTGACGAACTCGACGGTGACATCGAAGCGCTCCCCCGTTTCGCCGGACTTCAGCAGATCGAGGTCTCGCTGTGACCCGCCTCCCCGTGGTTGACTTCAAGACGATGGAGAAGGTGCTTCTTCGCCTGGGCTTTCAGGCGGTCCATCAGAAGGGAAGCCACGTCTTCTATCGCCAGTCCGATGGGCGTACTACAACCCTCCCCTAACACCCTGGTCGGGACCTCGCCCGCCCTTTGCTTCGGGAAATCCTCCGCGAAATCGAATTGACTCCTGACCAGTTCAGGCAAGAGCTCAAGAAGCTTTGATCCTTGAACACGCCGGATACCGGGGCCGCCCGTCCTTGTTCTCGGTGCCCGGTTCCCCTCCGCGCCTGATCCTTATTCCTCGACTGTGTCCACAATGTGTGCCGCGGTGCACCCTTCGCGTCTCTGAAGAATAACCTTGACGGTCTCCTGCCTTAAAGTTAGGATTTTCTTGAGTTGCTTGTACGGGGGGCCCATGGAAACGAGCAAAGTTACCGGTATATCTGAACTTCTCCGAAGGGCGGATGACATCGAGAGAAGGTACGCGGAGCTTCACAGGCGATACCTGGAGCTGACCAGACGAATTGATGAGCTGTCCGCTTCGAGGGAAATCAGCCTCGCGATCAATTCGATCCTGGACTTCGATGAAGTCCTCGAGACCGTCGTCTGGAAGGTTACCGCTCTCCTCGACGCGCCCGTCGGAACCATCTACCTTCTCGAGCCGAGCGCCGAGAAGCTCCTCGCCAAGATCGCGCGAAACGGCAATGAGCTGCGGCGGGAGGAGGAGCTTCAGGACGAATCGGTCGCCCTCGGTGAGGGACCCGTCGGGAAAGCTCTCGCCGAGAGGCTTGGCACGGTTGTGCACGAAACCGACGGTCAATCCTCTTTGGTGGAGCCGCTGACCGCTCAGCACGAGGGCATCGGCGTCATCAAAGTAACGCGGACGAACGCTCAAGCCCCCTTCGATCGAAACGACAGCAATCTGTTGAGCGTCATCAGCAGCCAGGTTGCCGTCGCCATTCACAACGCCCTCCTCTATTCTCTCGCCACGACGGACAGCCTCACGAAATTGTACTCGCGCCGGTACTTCGACATCCGGTTGAAAGAGGAGTTCTTTGCGGCTCGGCGATACAAGCAACCGCTCTCCGTCCTGATGATTGACGTTGACCATTTCAAGAGTTTCAACGACAGGTACGGGCATCAGACCGGCGATTTCGTCTTGAAAGAGATTGCTCGAATCATCTCCCAGAACTGCCGCAGGAGCGACATCGCGTGTCGGTACGGCGGCGAGGAAATGGGTGTAATCCTCGTGGCGACCGGTCTGAATGGCGCCGTCATCGTCGGGCAGAAGATGCGCCAACAGATCAGCGAGAAGGAGTTCTCCTTCGGGAGAGCTCAAGGACTGAAAATTACCGTGAGCATCGGGGTGGCGTCGCACCGCATGGGCATCCGAAGTCCGGAGGAGTTGGTTGCCGCCGCCGACGGTGCTCTCTACAAAGCCAAGGCAAAAGGCCGTAACCGCGTCATCGCCGCGGAAGCGGAGTGAGGTCTCGTCGTTTGGGGGTCGAGTGGCGCTGGCGCTAAAATCGGCGCGCGAACTCACGTGCGAGACTCATTCCAACTCTGTACGGGGAAACAACCGGGCAATGGGGAACGGCAAACCCGCCAAGTCCGCCAACGACAATTGGCTCCCTCCCTATGTACCCCGCCCATCAGCTCGGGCGAATCTCGACACTACCTATCCCCTTACCGCTAAGAGAGACGACGACGCTGTTTTCGCCGAGCACCTTGAGCGGCCTGAGGCGTCTTTCGTCGAGGCGGACGAGGTAGGCGCTGCGCAGGGCGCGGAAGAAGCGAAGCCTGGCGCGGACGCTTCGCGCTGTCGGGTTCCAGAGCCGAACGATAATTCCACCGCCGGATTCCGACCTTTTGACGGCGGAGAGAGCAATGGTGTCCGGCTCGACGGAAAGGAAGGAGGTCTCGCGGGGAAGAGTGCCGCCGCCCGCGTCGCAGAAATGGGCGAACATGGGGCTTGCAAAGCTGTGCGCAGCCTGCCAAACGTCAGCTTCCTCCCATGAGCTGCGGTGAGGGACAATGCTGTAGCGGAATGTCCAGGCTCCGAGCATTTGCGCGCCCGGTGTCGGAATTTCGGGTCCCGCGTTTCCTTCCTTCCTCGTCAACAAGTCTGGACGGGAGAGCCAGCCTACCGACCTGAACAGCGTTTGATATATCGTAACACCTCCGGCTTCCTCTCTCGCCTCGTATTCGGGCAAGCCCTGATTGAGGACGGCGAATCCCCGCTTCCCATCATGAACGTCAACGAAAGTCCCGACATGCTGCGTGGGCACGGGCGACTGACGATATTTCTGGGTGTATTTCGGGAAGCGGAGCGGTCGCCGCACGACGTCGAATTTGGACTCCGCGTAGGCGCAGTTGCTCCTGATGCCCGTCGGGAAGCCAGCTCGAAGCCTGTGGTCGCAGACGCGGTTCTCGACGGTGGTCTCGAAGTCCACTCGCCGGATGCCTTCGTAGAGTGTTACGACGGAGCGGATTGGAAGGACGATGGTCTGACGTGAGCGGGCGGTGCGGTCGGGCGTCAGCCCGCATGGGACGCGAAGGTTCAACGACACGCCCATGCACTGTCTGTACGGGGTCGGTTGTTCGACGGAGATGCGAGCAGACCTTCCCTGGCTCGTGATTCGCCGCGAATGAGGAGCAGGAAGGGGAGAATAGTCGTACTCGTCGCCGGCGTCTTCAACATCCTCGAAAAAGTTCAAGCCTTTGTGAATGGCGCCGGTTTCCTTGTCCCTTACGTTGACTGTCCCGTCGAGATTCGCCGTAACCACAAAGAACTCGTTTTCAATGCATCGCCGGGAAGGACTTAGTTGTCTCTCCGGCTTTTCTTCCGCGCCCTGGGCGACCATGTAAACCCGGTAGCCGCAAGGCGGCAAATTCTTTGCGAGAAAAGCGATGCTCAACTCGCCGAACTCCGTTCTCTTGTCTTTCGGCAGATTCTCTGGCAAAGGAGCCCATGTGACGAGGGCAGGGACTTTCGTTCCGTTCTGGTCGAGGAGCTGGGAATTCGGTGGCACGTCACTTTTCCGAAGAAGGACTGAAACGCTGATCTCACCGGAGTTCGGGAAACCGAGCGGGTTATAGAGGATAAGTGCTTTGTCTGTCGCGCCGCCGACATTCCGAGCGATGTGCTCCAGTGATTCTCGCGAGAGGGTCTTCCCGACCTGCCCGACTCTCCGGAACCTGCACATGGCTTCGGCGTGCACCGAGTCCACGCTGCACCCGCCGATGTCGTCGTGGGGATGGCATTTCAGCAGCTCTTTCCAGGCATGGAGAAGGAAGTCCTGAGGATAGGGTGCCCCGAGAGCCCATGCGAAAGCGGCGAGCGGCTCGGAGACCTTTTCCAGAAGAGTCTGGGCGGCGGCGTTCGCCTGCTTGATGTACATTCGCGTTGAGAAGATTCCGGAAAGAAGCGGCGCCTCGGCGCCCTCGTGCAACTCCCCGGAAACAGAGGCAAGCGGGCCGACGTCCTTTCGCAATGCTCTGATGAAATCCTCGAATGTCCCCTGCACCAGATTAGCTCTGTTCTGGCGCCTGTTCACATAATCAATCATGTCGGGAACTTTCGGCTGGGCGAGGGCGTGGTCCCATCCGTTGTTGAAAAGAAGAATTCTCGTCGGGTTTTTCCATTTTTCCATGAGGTCGAGGAGGTTCTCGACCTGCCGAAGGGCAAGCTCGTAGTCCACCTTAGGCGTGTCCATTGGCTCGCCTTTCGGGACACCCCAGCATCCGAGGTTGACATACATTCCGGGTTGGAGGACCGCATAGACCCAGGACTTCTCGTCGGGCGCGGTGCCTTTGAAAACAAGTCCCGCCTCCCTGACGTTGTGCCCGGAGCCGCGAGAGAAAATCATTGAATCAATGCCGAACCCCCTCAAAATCTGCGGTATTTGAGAAATGTGGCCGAATGGATCGGGAATGTACCCCACCTTCATAACCCGACCAAAAGTTCCGGCGATTTGGTGACCAATCAGCAAGTTCCGGATCATCGCTTCGCCGCTGACCAAAAACTCGTCCGGAAGAACGTACCACGGGCCGATGGCGAGCCTTCCGTCTCTAACGTGTTTCCGGATAGCTTCCTTGTTTCTCGGCCGAATCTGGAGGTAATCTTCGAGGACGACCGTCTGCCCGTCGAAAGAGAAGGCTTTGAACCGAGGGTTGGTGCGGTGGATTTCGAGCAGCTTGTCGAACGTCCTGACAAGCTTCATTCGGAATTCCTCGAACGGGAGATACCACGCCCTATCCCAGTGCGTGTGGGGGACGACATAGGCGACGTATTTTCGTCGGGCGGTTTTTCTCGGTTTACGTCGGGGCATTTTGACGCATTACCATTTGCGTTCAGTTCGAGGAAGTTCTTTTTCTGCTGACCTTCGGGTCCCTCACGAATGCCTCCGGCGAGTCCCCCGTGATCCCTCATCTCTCAAGCCGAGGCCGTTGGGTCATGAAATTCTATCGGTCAACCGAGCGTATAGGTTTGAACGGAAATGATCCGACCGTTTCGCAGATAAACTCGCGGGACGCGTGGTCCAATCCCGCAGATCACCTCATGTTCAATCGTTCCGGCTTTTTCGGCGACTTCTGCGACGGAAATGCACGCCTCGCCGCTCTGCCCTATGATCACCGCCTCATCGCCCACTCGGACGCCACCGTAATCCCCCAGGTCCACCATAGTCATGTCCATGGTGACTCTGCCCGCTATGGGGAAGCGCCGCCCATGAATTAGAACGCGTCCCTTGTTCGCACAGCGGAACGGCACGCCGTCCGCATAGCCAGCGGCTATGGTTGCGATGGTGGTTTCGCGGGGAGCAACAAACTCGCGGCCGTAGCTGACGCTGCTCCCGGAGGGAATCTTCTTGACGTGAACGACCTTCGCCTTGAATGAGACGGCTTCTTCGAGACAAATTTCCCGCTTGACCAACGGAGAGCCGTAAAGTCCGTAGATGCTAATCCCCGGACGAACCACGTCGAAAGTATCGCAAAAGCGATTGAGCAGCGCCGCGCTATTTGCCATGTGAATAAGACGAACGCCGCCCGCGACGCTTTTGACCTTCTCTACGACCTCTCTGAACGCGTCGAGCTGCTCTTTGGTGAACCTCCGGTCGCAGTCCGCGGAGGGGCAGTGCGTATAGACTCCGTCGAGAATCAGATTCGAGCACGCGGCAAACCCTTCGAGAAATTCGTTCAGCTCCTCCGGCAACAAACCGAGCCTTCCCATCCCCGTGTCCACCTTAACGTGAACCTTGACTGTCTTGCCGCGGTCTCGTGCGACGGAATTGAGTTCACGGGCGAACGGCATGTCGAAGACTGTCTGGATCAGGTCCTCGTCCACGACGGCTTGCAGCTCGGACTCCTCCGGACGCCCGAAGACCAATATGGGGCAAAAGAGGCCGCACCTTCTCAGCGAGACCGCCTCCTCGACCCTCGCCACTCCGAGCATATCCGCCCCGCTCTCGACGGCCGTCTTGGAAACCATCTCTGCCCCGCAGCCATAGCCTTGAGCCTTGACCATGGCGAGGAGCTTCACGCCCTCGCCGGCGGCTGCCTTCAGCTTCCGGATGTTGTTCGCGACCTTGTCGAGATCCACTTCCAGCCAGGCGGGACCGGGGATTCTTTTGACTGGCTGTTCGGATGTGGACAGGACACCCGCTTCGACGGCGGTGAGGCGCTCAACGGTCATGTGTCTCCTCTGCGGTATTCCAAGTCAGGCGCGCAAGGCGCATAGCATCCCGTCTCTTGACTTCCGACGGAGAAATGGTCATCAGCCCGCAAAAGTTCTCTTTTGAACTGCCGAAGAAAATCCGTAATGCGAGGGGCGGTCGCGCATTGTACAGCGCAGACGGAAGACGGTAGCTAACGGTTGTGCACCCCCGGCGTTGGTGTTAACTGGCGCGTTGCCTGTCGGGCTTACCGACGACGATATAGATTATCATTTTGCCTTGAGAACGTGCAAGAGAATTGATAGGTTACGGACAATCTGCCAGTCACGGGTCGTGGAGCCGGAAGGGAACCGCAAAGCACGCAGAGACAAAACCGTCCGTCGGTGAAACGTGGCATGGCCATCTTGCCCATGACGGGCGGAGCACTCGCTGGTCCCGCTAAAGGTGGGATGCCACAAAGATCTTTCCTCTGCGCACTCCGTGCTCTCTGCGGTGAACTCCCCTGGAAACTAAGCCACCACGGCTACGACTGATTCCTGCGGCAAAGAAAGTATGAGACTCAGCGACTTCGACTACGACCTTCCTTCTTCGCTAATCGCGCAGGTTCCTTTGCCCGAGAGAGACCAATCGCGCCTGATGGTTCTGCACCGCGAAGCGAAGGTCATCGAGCACAGAACGTTCCCGGACCTCGTCGGGTATTTGCAGCCCGGGGATGCTCTTGTGCTCAACAACTCGAAGGTCATCCCCGCAAGGCTCCTCGGCGCCGGCCGTCATCGCGGCGAAAAAGGCGCCAGAGGAGAGGTCCTGCTGTTGGAGGAGATGGCGACAAATCTCTGGGAGTGCCTCGTGAAGCCCGGCAAAAAGTTTCGTCCAGGGTCGCAGATATTTTTCAGAAATCACAGGCTCGTCGGGGAAGTCGTCGCCGACACTCCCTTCGGGAGCAAGGTGGTCCGCTTTCGCTGCGAGGGGGATGTTCGGGAAGTCCTGAATGAAATCGGGGCGGTGCCGCTGCCGCCATACATCAGGAGGAAAAAGAGTCTTCCGATTGATCGGGAGAGGTATCAAACAGTGTTCGCGTCGAAGGAAGGGTCGGTCGCCGCACCGACAGCGGGGTTTCATTTCTCCGATGCTCTCCTGACGGAGATTCGGCAAAAGGGCGTTCTGATAACTTTTATCACCCTGCACGTTGGACTGGGGACATTTCAGCCCGTGCGAACGCAGGAGATTGAGAGGCACCGAATGCACGCCGAGTGGTTCTCGATTGACGACGAGACCGCTCAGGCGCTCAACCGAATCAGTGGGGGCGGCAACAAGACTGTTGCCGTGGGCACGACTTCCGCCAGGGTTCTGGAGTCCGCTGCCGACGAGAACGGGACGATCCGTCCTCTGAGCGGGAACACCGACCTGTTCATCTATCCCGGATATGAATTCAAGATCCTGGCAAAGGGAGCGCTCCTGACGAACTTTCACCTCCCGAAGTCCACTCTCTTGATGCTTGTTTGCGCCTTCGCAGGGAGGGATTTCATTTTGGAGGCGTACCGAGAGGCAGTCCAGAAGGAATACAGGTTTTACAGCTACGGCGACGCTATGCTGATTCTGTAGGGGCTGCCACGCCCCGCGTTGCGCGCCGCGCGAGGCGAAAAGCGGGCAGCCTCTGTCCGGTCATCTCTGGAGTTGATACTGTGGCTCAGCAATACATAACCGACAGCGTCGTCAGCGCAGTCGAGGAGAGCGTGCCTGACAAGGGCGCGAAGATTGTTGATATTAGCTGCGGCGCCGGCGACATCCTGAAGGGTCTGCGGCATCGCGGCTACACCAATTTGTCCGGGACGAACTACGGCGAATACGCGGCCATCGAGGGTATGCCCATAATTCAGAACGTTGACCTTCTCACAGGGCTGCCCTTGGAGGATGGTCTCTTCGATGTTGTGATTTGTTCGGAGGTGCTTGAGCACGTGTGCAATCACGTTCAGGCGATTCAGGAGCTGACGCGAATCGTCCGTCCAGGCGGCTTATTGTTTCTTACGACTCCAAACATTCTCCGACTGCGCTCCCGCTTCGCGTTCTTCGTCTCCGGTTTCCATAAGCGAAAACGGCGGTTTGTTCGGTACAACGTTCCTCTGACGAGGTATTACGACTCCCACAGCTTCGTCATAGAGTTTCCCCTTCTGCACTATTTCCTGACCGCTTCGGGCATGCAGGTCGAGAAACTCTATCGCAGCCAGACGAAGCTTCTGGCGATTGTCTATCTGTTCGTCTTCTACATTCCGGTATTCCTGTCCACTGCGGTTCAGCTTTTCGTGCGCGATCGAGACCCGCGGCAGCGAAAGTATTATCGCGAGCTGTTCCGATTCATGACGCATCCTCATATGCTGGCGTCGGAAGTCCTCGTGCTCAGAGCCAGGAAGCATTGAAACGAATGCTCGACGGAGACTGACGCGCAATGAGCAGTGCCGTGCTTGGTTCACAAAAATGGAATTCAGAATTCTGAAAGAAGACACTTCCACAGCGGCGAGGGTCGCAGAGATTTCCACGCCGCACGGACCCGTCGCCACGCCCTGCTTCATGCCGGTAGGAACGGCCGGCGCCGTCAAGACGATGTCGCCCCGGGAGCTGAAGGAAGTCGGCGCCGAGATTATTCTCTCGAACACCTATCATCTCGTCCTGCGACCGGGAGTCGAGATTATCGAGAAGGCAGGCGGACTGCACAAATTCGTGGGCTGGGAGGGCCCCATACTCACCGACAGCGGCGGATTCCAGGTGTTCAGCCTTGCAGACAGAAGGAAGGTGAGCAACGATGGGGTTCACTTCCGCTCCCATATTGACGGCTCGGCATGCTTTCTCGGCCCGGAGGAAGTCATGAGAGCACAGGGAGCTTTGGGCGCAGACCTCATCACCACCCTTGACGAGTGCACGCGGTTTCCCTGCGAATACGAGGAGGCGCGCAAGTCCCTTGAGACCACGCTGCAATGGGAAAAGAAATGCAAAGAACTACACTCCGCGAGTGGGCGACAAAGCGGCCTTTTTGGAATCGTGCAGGGAAGCGTCTATCCCGACCTGAGACGGCATTCCGTCGAGGAGCTTCTTGCAATCGGATTTGACGGGTACGCCATCGGCGGTCTATCGGTTGGTGAGCCAATCAATGTCATGTACGAAATCGTCGAGTTCACAGCCGCCCTTCTCCCGAAGGACAAGCCGCGTTACGTCATGGGAGTCGGAACGCCCGTGGACATCATCGAGTGCGTTGCTCGGGGAGCTGACATGTTCGACTGCGTGCTCCCCACCCGAAACGCCCGCAACGGGAAGGCCTTCACGCCCGACGGCGCCATCAATGTCCGGTCAGCCAAGCACAAAGAGGATTTCTCCCCGATCCAGGCCGATTGCGACTGCTACACCTGCCGGACTTTCACCCGCGCTTACATTCGCCACCTTCTCAACATGGACGAAATCCTCGCCCTCCGCCTTCTCACGACCCACAACCTCCGTTTCTATCTCCGCCTCATGAATTCCATTCGCGACGCTATCGCCGCCGAGAGGCTGGATGAGTTTCGGGGAAATTTCGCGCGGAGATACAACCCCTCAGACACCAAGCATTGATCAGGCCGCTCGCCCCATCCGCTCTGTCCGCCAATCAGCCTCGGATGGCCAGAAATTCCTTAATGCGGCGGACAGCTTCTAGGAGTCTTTCCTCTTTCTCGACCATGGCGAAACGGATGAACCCCTCGCCGTATTCGCCGAATCCGGTCCCCGGTGCGGTGACCACGCCAGTTTCCTCGACCATCAGCTTGCAGAACTCGAGGGAAGTCAGGGCGCTGAATTTGAGGGGGATATGCGCCCACACGTAGAACGTCGCCTTCGGTTTGGGGACCTCCCAGCCAATGGAGTTGAGGCCGTCCACGAAGACGTTCACCCTCCTCTCATAGACTTTGACGGTCTCGGCGACGCAGTCCTGCGGTCCCGTCAGTGCCGCGATGGCTGCATATTGAACCCCGCGGAATATCCCGAAGTCCATGTACGACTTTGTCTTTTCGAGGATGCGGAGGATCTCGGAGTTTCCGACGGCGAACCCCAATCGCCATCCCGCCATGTTGTACGATTTGGAGACCGTGTGGAATTCGATGCCGGTTTTCCTGGCGCCTTTGGCCTGGAGGAAACTCGGCGCCTTATAGTTGTCGAACACTATATCTGAATACGCGTTGTCGTGCGCGATGATGATGTTCTTATCCCGTCCCCAGCGAGTTACTCTCTCGAAGAAATCAAGGTCTGCGATGGCGGCGGTTGGATTGTGCGGGTAACACAGGAAGAGGATTTTCGACCGGCCGACGATGTGGTTGTCGAGCTTCTCCAGATCGGGCTTGTACCCGTTCTCCGGCTTCAGGGGGATATTGTAAAGAATGCCTCCCGCCAGAATGACCCCGTTGAAGTGCACCGGATACGCGGGACTCGGCACCAGGGCAATATCGTCGTTGTTCAGGAAAGAGAGCGAGAAATTCGCTACCCCCTCTTTGGACCCGATTAGAGCGAGAACCTCCGTCTCCGGATTGAGCATCACGTTGAATCTCTGCTCGTACCAATCGGCGATGGCCTTCCTCAGTCTCTTTTCGGTTTCTCCGTCTCGTCGGGAATACCGGTGCATCTCGACCTTTGTAGTGGACTCAACCAGCGCGTCCATTACATGCTTTGGGGTCGGCTGGTCGGGGCTTCCCATCCCCAGGTCCATGACGTCCCCGCCCCTCTCCACGACCTCTCGTTTCAGCTCGTCCATGATGGTGAAAAGGTAGGGGGGCAGTCTCTTCAATCGGTTGGCTTCGGTGAACGACATTGGCTCTTTTCTCCTCCTGTTTCAGTTATTCGCCCAGTCGCCTGGCGACGATTCAATTGCGTGACGAACTGGTCCGCTAAATAAGAACTCCTCACAAAGGGACCGCAGAACGCGGCTAAAAATCCGATTTCATACGCTGTCTTTTCTAATTCCTTGAACCTCTCCGGCGAAACGAATTCCTCGACGGGGAGGTTCTGTGCGGTCGGTTGAAGATATTGTCCTATAGTAACAATGTCGCAATCAACATCTCTCAGGTCGCGCAGGACGTCCACCACTTCCTCGAACGTCTCGCCCAGACCGACCATCAAACCCGACTTCGTGAGAAGGCCGTCATGCGAAAAGCCCTTCGCAGCCCTGAGAACTCCCAGGGAACGATTGTAGTCCGCCCCCGGGCGCACCCGCGGATACAGCCGTGGAACAGTCTCCATATTATGCCCGAAAACAACCGGCCCCTCTTCGACAATTTGCTCGATAACATCCGTCCTTCCCGCAAAATCTGGCGTCAGAACCTCGACGGTTGACTGGCGACTTCCTGACAGAATCTCCTGGACGACCCGCGCGAAATGCCCCGCACCGCCGTCGGGAAGGTCATCACGAGTGACAGAAGTTATCACCACGTGACGCAGCCCAAGCTCTCGCACCGCCTCCGCGACCCGACAAGGCTCATCCTCGTCCAGAGGCGCCGGCGTGCCGCTCTCGATGGCGCAGAACCGGCAGTTCCTCGTGCAGCGCTCCCCCAGAATCATAACCGTTGCGACCTTTCGGGAGAAGCACTCCCAAATATTCGGGCACCGGGCGGACTGGCACACCGTCGCAAGATTCAAGCGGTCTATAATGTGCGCAGTCTCCACCCACCTCCCATCCGACGGCAGCGATTTGCTCAGCCAATCCGGAAACCGCCTACTGCTCCTCATCCTCAAGACCTGCCATGTCTCCGCCGGCCATCCTCTCCCTACGACCTATCTGCCTGGGTTGCTCTTGGAGGCTCAGCCGACAACGCACAATTATACATAAGTCCGCCCCTCCAGCGCGTAGGGTTTCTCCGGTCTACGAACCGCCCGAAAAGCCGCCAGCGCTGCAATCACGCTGTCAAGCGCATCGCCCTCATGATCGTCCAGAACCCTTCCCCGTATATCCGGCACGGCGACGCGAACGAGCCCCCCACGCTCGATGCCTTCAAGAATCCGCCTTCTCGCCGCCCGGTGCTTTCTCGTCTTGCCCTTGTATGACCAGCGATAAAGCCCTTCGCGCTTCAACGTCGCCGCGGGGCAAACCTCAATCACCCATGGCTTCCCCTGCGCGGGCCTCTGCATTGGCGACACACACGCCAGCCTTTTCGCCACGACAGGCCCAAGAAAATCCCGAATCCCATAATACGTCTGCCTGTAGAGCCTCAGGTTATATGGGGAGAAGGGGCTCTGGCACTCCCTGTCGGTCAACCGCTTCAGTTCAGAACAACCCGCTGCCTTAAAACAAGCATGCCTGAACGATTCCGGGTCGGCGTAAGTCTTCCGAAACGCCGCAACAAACTTTTCCCACGTCCTCTCTTTCACAAGCTTCTCTGGCAGCCCGAAGGGGAAGTCAAAGCCGAACACGCCTTCGGGTTCCCCCGCTACGAATTCGCACAGCGCCGCCAGGCACCGGTCTCGCTTTACCCCGAACCCGGGCAGTTCCCTCGCCGGATCACAGCTCTCGATCTCCAGGACGCCTCGCCGAATCTGCCCGCCCGCAATCCATATCTTTTTGCCCGCGTCTTTAGCCCCGCTAAAATCCACGCCCCACACTCGCGTGGGATACCACTCACCACCTGAACCCTGGCTCATTTTTCCCTGCTGCCCTCCTTCTGACATCTCGCTACCCTTCCCCGCCTGCGCTTTTTCTCGTGCGAGATGAAAATATATGAATGCTTTGCCCTTTCGCGTCGAACGCCGCCTCCATGATTGCTTCCGGAAGAGTCGGGTGCGGATGAATGGCTCCGGATAGCTCATCGAGGGTGCCCTCCGCTTTCATCAGAGCCACGACCTCGCTTATGAGATTTGTCGCGTCCGCCCCCACGATCTGCGCTCCGAGAACCTCTCCAGTTTTCGCGTCCGCAACAATCTGTGCGAAGCCTTCCGTCTCTCCTCCGATGACCGCCTTGCCCAGAGCCGCAAACGGGAACTTCCCTGCAACAACGGCTCGCCCCTGCGCCTCCGCCTCACGGGGTCCAAGCCCCACCGTCGCAACCTCCGGCGACGTGTAAATGCAATACGGTATCGCAGAATAATCCATTTTCGACGATCCGCCCGCGACGTTCTCCGCCGCGACAATTCCCTGGTGATTAGCGACGTGCGCAAGCAGACCCTTGTTCACCACATCGCCGACGGCATAAGTACCCGCCAGGCTCGTCTGCATGTACTCGTCCACGACGATCTCGCCGTTTTTCGTCTCCACGCCGATCTCTTCCAGACCTATCCCCCCGGAGTTCAGCTTCCTGCCGACGGCGACGAGGGCTTTCTCCGCGGAGAGCTTTTCGCCGGAGGACAACTCGCATGCCACTTTCCCGTCCTCGACGGCAGCGCGAACGACTTTGGACTGGAGCTTCATCTTCACCCCGCCCTTTTCCATCTGACGCTGGAGCGTCTTCGCCACAACTGGGTCGAGTCCGGGCAAAAGCTGGTCGGTCATCTCCAGAATCGTTACGTCAACTCCAAACACCGAAAAGAAAGCCGCGAGCTCGCAGCCGACGTACCCGCCGCCGATAATCAGGAGCGATTGCGGAAGCTCTTTGAGAACGAGGGCTTCCGTGCTCGAGAGAAAATTCCTGCCGTCAATGGGGAGCGCGGGGAGACTCAGCGGCTCCGAACCCGTGGCGATGATTGTCCTGCCCGATTTGACGCTGACGGAACCCTCCTTCGTCTGAACTTGAATCGTGTTCCGCGCGACAAGCTTCCCGATGCCGCGAACGACATCCACGCTGCGCTTTTTCAAGAGCAGTTCGACGCCCTCCCGAAGCCCCTTGACGACTTCCGCCTTTCGGTCCATCACCTTGCGAAACGAAAAGCCGACGTCTTTGATAGAGATTCCAAAACGCTCGGCATCCTTCGCCTTCCGAAGGAGGTCAGCCGCATGGAGCAGAGCCTTCGTCGGGATGCAGCCCCGGTTCAGGCACGTCCCTCCGACGAGCCCCTTCTCGATGAGACAGACCTTCAATCCGAGCTGCGATGCCCTGATTGCAGCCACATACCCTCCCGGCCCACCTCCTAAGATTGCCACATCGTACTTCGTCATAGTCCTTTTCTCCGCGCGATTCTCACCTTGCCCACCTATGGGACAGCGAAGCATACAACATTCCGCTCTGGGATGCAACTGCGTCAGGGGACTTCGGTAGGTGCCTTCGCCGGGCGGCGGGGAGCGCGGAGGGCTCATGGAACCCTTCCGACCTTGCGCATGCTGGAAGCGAGGCCCTAAGCGCAGGTCGTATCGAGGAAAGGCGTGAAGTAATAGCGACTGCGCAGGCTGACGGCGCTTCCGTCCGGGGTCTCGGCCGAATCCGAACCCACATTGTCAATCTGCTTCCACCACGTCAGACCGGCGCCGAAGTCCCGTCCATCCCTTCGCCACATCGGAATGTAAGACCCTTTCCCAGGGTTCTGGAACGTCAGCTCAGGCCCCAGCCCCGCCACAAACGCGCGCAAGGCTGTTCTCATCGCGATCCTTCTCCTCCAGGATACTCGCGGGCTCTGATTCGGAAGAATCGGTTGTAGGGGCCAAGAAAGAGAACGTCCGTGTGGCTCAGGACACCGTATCTTCCTCTGTACGGCTCAACAGTGAACCCGAAAGGGCCGTTGGGCCAGTTGCTCGACTCGAGCGAGTACTCGTACCCCGGCAACGTGGGGTAGGTGATGTGGAGGTGTCCCTCCTTGATGGAGAAATCCAGCACGGTGAAGCCGTCCTTCCAGTCGAGAGGGTTTGTTCCCTGCGCCACCTCTTCCGCATCCGGCGTGCCATCGTTGTCCGTGTCCGGGACGAGCGGGTCTGTCCCCAGGGAAACCTCTTGCCCGTCCAGCAGGCCGTCCCCATCACTGTCCCGATTATTCGGATCGCTCAGATGCCGGTACTCTTCGCGGTCGCTCAGCCCGTCACGGTCTGCATCGCTGGATCCATCTCTGGTCAGGTCACCGAAGTTCTCAATCTCCCAATCGTCCCGCAGATTGTCTCCATCAGTATCCACCAGTTCGCTGGTCGTCGCCTCCCACGTGTTGCCATACGCCCCCATGTTGACCCTGCCCCCGTTGGGCTCCGGCTCATTGCTGTAGTCAGAAAACGGGTCTCCCGCATCAATACATGGCGAAAACGCGCAGAGATGAAGGTCCGGCTCATCGCCCGACGGCAGGAAGAACATGGGGTCTGCATCAATAATCCCTTGCCCCGGATAGCCGCCCTCAACATCGCTGAAGGATATCTCCGGCAGTCCGAACCCATCGGAACGCTCGACGAACACGTTCGCCTCTGCACTCGCCCAGAAAATGCAATTCCGCACCTTCGGTCCCCAGTCGCACTGGTCAGTGGTCCATATGGCGTGACGGTTCCCGACGAATGTAGAAGCCTCGATCGAGGTCTCTGCGACGACCACCTCGACGGCGCGATCATTCCTGAGGAACAGGCAGTTTGTTATGCGGATAGTGCCCTCGAAGCAATGAATCGCGCTCGCACAGGCGGTAAAAGTGCAGCCGCTGATGACGGCGGGGTATGTCCCGAAAAGCGCCACGCCTCCCGTCCGGCCCAGGCTGTTCGAAAGGTCGAACCAGCAGTCCAGAACCTTTAGCGCCCCGGTATGGAACGCGTGCAGGGCGTACTTGCAGGAGACCTCCCTTATGTTGCGGAAGAGGCAGCGCCGGAAAGTGACGTCCCAGCGTGCAACGCCGTTCACACTAACGGTTGAGCCGTCGAAGTAGCACTCTGAGACCGTGGCCGTCGCCGCGGGGACGCCCTGCCATAACCCGAGGGGCGAGTCCACCAAACGGAGTCCCGAGATGACCATGGGCCCGGGGCAAGCCGGGAGGTCGGGGTCCGGAAACTGCTCGCCAAGCAGCAGGGGGGAGCCGAATATAACCGTCCGCGCGGGGCCCGAGCCGATGAGGTTCACGCCCGGCTTGAGCAGCGTGCCCTCGGGGTGCCATATGTCCTGGTAGTACCCTGGCAGAACGAGCACTGTATCGCCGCAGGAGGCAGCGTCCATGGCCGAAGCGATGCTCCCGGCCGCGGTGTCAGGGGTCGTATAAGGCCAGCCCGGAGACGGGGATGTCTCCGAGACGTAGTGCGTATCAGCTTCGGCCCCGCAGGCCCAGGCGAGCAAGATGCACGTGATGAAGGCCCCCGGTCTTGCTTTCATGCGCCGTCCCCCAGCAGACCTACTGCGGCGGTTTGCGGCCCACGATCTCCATGTCGAAGCTGACGTCTGAGTTCGACGGGGAGACCTGGTGAACCTGGACGGCCGCATAGTTCCACCCGGTGTTCACGGGCGCGTCCGAAATGTCAATCTCATCGTTCGGAGGCGCAGGCCACACTCCCTCCACGTCCGAGCTGGCCAGCGTTGCATAGGGCACCGGGTCCCCCGGGGTCCCCGGCATATTTGATCGGACTACCTCCTCGCCATTGATATAGACCACCGCGCCGTCGTCCCTGAGCAGACGAAGTTTCACGCTGCCGAAGGCCGCTGGGCTCCCTACATAGAACCGGTTCCTGAAATAGTATCCGATCCACTTGTTCTTCGGATTCGGCCCGTAGGGAGCAATCGTTGCTTCATCTTTTTCTTGGCCCATGCTGTAGCCGAGCTCGGCGGGACCGTAGTTCCATGACGAGTCGTCGTACTCCGGCTCTCTCCAGCAATGCCCCCCGATGTCTGGGGGTTGCTGACCCTGGCTGTACCAGCGCCACCTCCCACCCGCGGGGAGGACAACCGACTCGATGACCGAGCCGTCGTTCCGGTGGGCCGTAACAACTGGATCGTCCAAATCATTCGGGAACACATGCACGGTGCAGTGATGTCGGACGCTTTCCCCATGGAACCGATATAGGTTGTCGTCCCCGGGCTCGTGCAGATCCGCACCGCCTCCGCCGGTTACCACGTACTGCACGCTTCTGCGGTAGCTGCGCTCGTACAGATGGCTATGGCCGCAAAAAACCACGTTCACGACGTCCAGGGGATTCCCGTCTTTGTTCTCGAACCTGGGTTCGGCCAATTGCTCCCGGGCGGCCCGCACGTCGTCAGCGTTGTAGTGATGGCCGCTGCAATCCGTGTAGGGCGGGCAGTGGAACAGCACGAATACCCAATCGTAGCTGGCGGCGGCTGGCAGCGCTGTGCCGACAAGCCAGTCGTACTGCGCACCAGAGGAGTAGGGGGAGTAACTGTCGAGCACTATGAAATACGAGTTGCCGTAGG
>CAZFAP010000090.1:0-19054 GCA_964516325.1 uncultured Verrucomicrobiota bacterium | reverse complement strand
ATCCATTCGGACTTCGCGCTCGGTGGCGCCCGCTTCGGGGCCGGCCATCCGTCGAGTCCTATCTCCCAAAGTCGAGAATTGAGCCAACCCCGCCCGAGCGGCCCCTCTTCCTGCCCTGCCGAGCAGGGTGCCAGCGACGCAGAGTACGCTCGCGCAAACCCCCATGGCGCACCGCACTCCTGCGGTGTCGGCGCTGGCTTCGGCGAAGTTAAGCCGGTTCAGAGAGCTGCGGCAGCTTTTCCTCCTGGCGCGATGCCCGTTACTCCGCTTTGTTCCCTTCGGGATAAGCGGCGATCTTGATGTTGCGGAACGATAGGTCCGTCGTCGGGTCATGTCCCTGGAGGCTGATTGGCCCAGGCTCCAGGCGGCAGTTCTGACGGGCATTCATGCCGCGAGCACGGGAGTCCGTAAACTCGCTGACCATGTACCCGTTCACCCAGACCGCCATGTGATTTCCGTGAGCGACGATGGTTTTCGTGAACCACTCGTTGTCGCTGGGGATGACTTTCCTCGCCGGGCAATAGAAATAGACGCCGCCCGTCCCGAAATCCACTGGCTTGGTCCGGTCCTCGCCTTGCCATTGATTGCGAATCTGCGACTCGTAGCCCGTCCAGAATCCGCCCTTATCGCCGCGGAAGAAAACGCCGCTGTTGAGTTGCTTGCCGTTGGAGATGATGTCCAATTGCAGAACGAGATCATCCCAGACCTCCGTGGTCTCGATCTGTCCGTTTCCATTCTTTATGTTGAGCCATCCCTCCGGCGTTACGCTGAAAACCGACTTGTGGTCCGGGAGAATGCTCCAACCTTTGAGGTCTTTCCCGTTGAAGATTGACTTCAGTCCGAGCGGCTTGAGGCGGATGTCCCGGAATTCGACTTTCATGTTCGGATAATGATACTGCACGCCGATGACGCCGCGCTTGTGCTTGCCGTCGGTCGCGTCCACGACTTTGTGGCCGTTCAGGGTTACGGTGAGATGCTCACCGTCCGCCATAATCTCGACGTTCTGCCACTTCTCGACGTCCGTTACGAGCTTCCCTCCCGGATGTTCCGCCTTCTTGATGTTATAGACGCTGCCGGTCGGATTGTTCTCGTCCTTATCCCAGATTTGCATCTCGTATCCGGTAACCCACGGCTGCGGTCCCTTGTCCGAGCGGAAGAAGATGCCGCTGTTGCCGTTGGCGCTGATACGGTATTGAAGTTTCAGGATGAAGTTGGTGAATTCAGTCGTCGTGCCGAGCCAGCCGTCGGTGCCCGTGTCGCAGACAAGCGCGCCGTCCGCCGCCTTCCATTTGCACTCGCCGTGCGTCTCCCACCCGTAGAGCGTCTCGCCATCGAAGAGGAGAATCCATCCTTCGGGGACCTCTTCCTTCGACAGCTTGTTCAGCTCGCCTGCGAGGCTTGGCACGCACACGCCGATGAAAATCATCGCCGAGATTACCGAAAAAATGACCGACAATTTCCTGACCATGTACCCCTCCTTTCACTGAGGTTCAATGATTGATATTCTGTAATCCGATTGATACAAAGAGCGAGTGCATTCGCCCTGGCGACGCCGAATCCTGCCGCTCAGCCCGGCGGACGAGAAACTGCAAGCCCCCCCCCTCACTCCCGATCCTTCTTCCAGTCGGTGAGCGATTCCGGTTGTTTCTTCGGTCTTTCCCAGACGGTCTCCTCAATCCGCGTCCTCATGGAGGCGATTTTCTGCTTGGGAAATCCATCGGGCAAATGATCGAGATTTATGTCCGACGCCAGGTAAACCAGGATCGTCTCGCCGACGCGAATCTCGTCCCAGTCCTTCAGAGGAGCAGAGGTAACCATCTGCTCGTTGACAAACAGGCCGTTCGTGCTTTTCAAATCGGTCGCCTCAAACCCTTCGCCGACCTCCTTCACCTGAAAATGGACTTTCGACGCTTTGCGGTCCAGAACCTGGATGGCATTGTGAGGAGCGCGACCGACGGTCACTGTTCCGTGACCTAAGCGATACACCTCACCCGCTTTCGGCCCATTCTTGAAAATCAACAATGGCATTGTTGTTCCTTTCGCAACATCCGGCGAGACTGCCCCCCCACCGTGCACTTTCTTCCGTGCGAACGAAAAGAGGGTACGCCTTCGCCCTCGTCGTCGTCAACATCTTATCTTTAGACGTCGCTGGGTCTGAAGGCCGTTGCCCTTGAGGCCGTGTGTCGGTCTCTGCAAACCTGTTGGGAGAAAACGGGCCCCGGGGTCCGATTGCACGCCGTTGCCGGGCCGTACCGCCGGCGTCTCGCCGGCTGTCTCGGGGGCATCCTGCCCGCGAGCGATCCCCCGCGTGGCACGCGCCCGCGCCGCGGCGTCACCCCACCAGCCAAGCGAATAGGTCCGCGCCCTTTGTCCAGAGGCACTCTATTTAGCCTGCCGAGTCTTTTCGGCGACTTGGCTTGTTCCCGGGCTGCGGACTGCGCCAGAGATCTTCTCACCCCAGAAGGTCTCTCAGAGTCTTCATCACCTTCGGAACCGCCGTCCTCGGGTGTTCCTTGTCCTCGTACTCCAGAGAAAGGTATCCGCGGTAGCCGGCATTCCGCAACAGCTCGATGATTCGCTTGAAATCCGCGGGCTGGCTGCCCACCTGCGTCTTGACGTGTGTCGTAACCGCGTACGGCGCCATCGTCGCCAGGTCGGCATAGGGATCGGCAGTCCGGAAATTGCCCGTGTCGAGATTCACGCCGAACCATTCCGACTTGACCCCCTGCACCACCGGGAGCATCTCCTTCGGCGTCGCGGTGATGCCGCCGTGATTTTCCATAGCGAGCAGAACGCCGCGTTTGCCCGAATACTCGCAGCACTCCTCGATGCATTCGATAGTCCACTTCTGCGCCTGCTCGAGGGAGGCTTCCTTCGGCACGTTTCCGCCAAAGACCCTCATGCACGGTGCGCCGAGCGCCGCGGAGTAGTCCGCCCACTGCTTGATCTGGGCGACGTTCTTATCGCGAACTTCCCCCGGCGGATGGCAGAAATGGTTGCCGACCGCCGTCCCTGAAACGTCCAGCCCCAGAAGAAACGTCTTCCGCTTCAGGTGATTGAGATACTCCGCAGTCACCGGGTTCGGAAAGTAGTACGCCGTCAGCTCGACGCCATCGAGTCCCATCTCCGCCGCGATCTCAATGAAATCGCCGAGGCTCATGCTCTTGTTCTCGCCCGAGAGGTACTGCCGATACGAATACGCGCAGCAGCTCAGCTTCACCTGGCTGCCGCCTTTTCGGGGAATTGGTCCCATGGCGACTGCTCCACGCGGAAGGAGAGCCGCCGCAGCGCTCCCCGCCGCCATCCACACCCCTTGCCGAAAAAACTCTCGCCTTGTTTGATAAGTCTGCATCCTTGCGTCTCCTCAAGCTGTCTCACGTAAACGACTGAGCCCGATGTCATCCTTTTGACTCGATAATATAGCCGTGAACGATTTGAACTTCAAGGTCGGTGATGGATTCACGCGTCCCACGCGCGCCGCGCGAACACCCGCGTCAAGCTGCCCCCGTGCGACTGGACAAACTCGGCGATGAGCTCACGCATAGCGCGTTCGGAATGGCTTCCGACAGGGCAATGGGATGTGCAGGATGGCGAAGAAGAGAGAACAAGCTATCCCGATCATCCTGCCAATCCCGTCAGGAATCCGTCAGGGAGCTTGTGAGTTGGCGGACGAGGATGACGTGGCGTGCTTTATCAGCAGAGCTTGGTGGGCGACGGTGCGGATGATGCTCTCGTTCTTGTCGGCGACAAACTCGTCCACGGCGGCGCGAACTCCGGGGCATTTTTCCGAGGCGTAGTCGTCGAAAATCACGACCCCGCCCGAAACCATCCGCGGATAGAAGAATTCAATTCCGTCGCGGGTGGACTTGTAGAGGTCGGCATCAAGGTAAACGAAGGAGAATTTCTTCTCCCTGACCGCCGCAGCCGTGTCCGGGAAAAGGCCCTTGTAGAAGCGTACATTGCCGCAATCGGCGAGGAATTGCTGAACTTGCTTTAGGGAGGTGTCCGAGAATATTTCCCTGCGGACGTACGCGAGATTGTCCTTTTGTGGGTCGGGCTGGGGCATGCCGGAGAACGTGTCGAAGAGATGAACGGTCTTGTTTGTCGTCGAGAAAATCCGCGCGATGAGCCTCGCGGCGCCGCCCTTATAGACGCCGACCTGCGCGACGTCTCCCGCGAGCGAGCGCGCGTGTCGAGCGAATTGGCAGATGAAAAAGAGCCGGTCCGGCGTGACCAGCGTTCGCCCTTCGAGGTCGGCGAGGATTTCGAGAAATTCCCTGTCGTCAACCCAAAGCTCGCTTCCGCGAGCTTTGCTCCTCGAGACGGCCACACCGAATACTCCAAGACATGTCCTTACGGCGCGTTTTATGGCTCCCATCGGGATGGACCCAAGCCCTCAGACCCGCCGCGCGCCGCGACGCAAGCGGCACTCGCTTACTTCGCGGGCAGCACAGCCTTCATCACTCCGCCGATGATTTTATCCTGCACGACATCGAACGGCTCATTCGTCCGCCCGTTCCCGCCGATGCGAACGACAACCATGTCCAGAGACGGCACAACGAGAATGTGATTGTTCGCGGCGCCTGCCGCCCCGTACGTGTCTCGCGGCGCGGAAGGCATCTTTTTCCCGTCGGGATTGATGACCACGAGCAGCCCGTAGCCCAGATAGTGCGGATTGTAGGGTGAGGGCTTCCTCATCATTTCCGCATACCCTCTCGGAATGATTTGTCTATCTCGCCATTTTCCAAGATGGAGAAGAAGGTATCCAAACCGCAGCGCATCCCTCGGTCGCGGCTCGATTCCGCCCTGGCATTTCGTGTGGCGGCTGCCGTCGGGTTCCGGCGGGTTGTCGTACCATCTCCAGCCCTCCCAGCCGATCGGGGCGAAGACCTTTTCGCCCATGTACTGGGCGACTTCCATTCCGCTCAGCTTCCGAACCACTGCTCCTAAAATCACAACGCCGCCGGAAGCATAGGAGTAACCGCCGCCCGGCTCCGTCCAGAGCGTCTCTGCGCTTGTGCCCTGCCACTCCGCCTTCCCGAACGCGACGTGGTCGGGGAAACTTCCGTCGGGACCGGCAGGTTCAATGTTTAGTTTACTGCTCGGACCGAAGCACGGGTTGTTCCCCCTGACTCCCGAAGTGTTCGAAAGAAGCTGTCCGAGCTTTATCTTCGCCTTTCGCGGATCGGTCAAAGGGAATGCATCGTCGGGCAAATACTTCGGGTCATAGACGAGCTGGTCGAGCTTTTGGGGAAAGAGGTCGGGCTTTTCGTCCATCAGAATCGAGACCGCGACGCCCGTGAACGCCTTCCCGCAGGAGTGCATATCGTGATTTGATGTTGGCGTGACCTCCCCCAGGTACTTCTCGTAACAGAACCAGCCGTGCCGCACGACGAGAAGCGACGAATCCCCGTCGAGACTCTTCACATACTCCCACGCCTCGTCGAGCTTCTGCACATCCATCCCCGCGACGTCCCGAATCTCCTCCGCCTTCGTGAGCATCCGCCATCCCCCCTCACTCTCCGCCCGCGGGAAATATTGCTCCTTTTCCTCCGCGCTGGCGCTCCCAAGCGCCGCAAAACTCATCGGGACTACCATCATCACTGCCACTCCCAGTTCTACCATTTGTTCGAACATAGCCTCACTCCCTCTTCCGTGCCGAACCAAGTAACGCTGTTTCGGGCGCTTATTCGTTTGCGGCTGGGACTAACCAACCACGGGCGTTTGAAAAGGTGCGCGGGCGTGGCTACCCCGCGACCCTGAACGATTGACCTAAGGGCTGAAACTCGTCAGCCCCCTGGCGGGCGAGTTTCGCACGGATTTCCTCAAAGCGGCTGATTGTCTTCTTTGAATAAAGCCGTTCTCCGCAGTGGAGGCAGGCTTCCGCCCGCACGGTAACGACCGCGACGTGCTTCCCCCCGCGCAGCAACTTTTCCACCTGTTTCTCAACCATCTCCCCGCCACGCGCGGGACACTTCTTAGACGGAATCATTGTTCGGCCTGCTTCTGCGCCCCCTCGGCTACGCGGGGTCTACGGGACGGCCGGGGTGCGCTCGAGGTTCTTTTCCAGATGCCGGATAGCGTCGCCAAACTTCATCTCATGGAACTTGAACCGCTCCGTGACCGCAGGCCCCAAGATGCGTTCGAATTTCTCCCGGACCTTCTCCTCCGGATCGAAGACCCAGAACTTCTGGACCCTGGTCGTTCCGACGGTGCCCAATGCCATCAGGTGCCTGAAGAACACATCGGTTTCAGGCAGCGAGTAGCCGATCACTATTATCTCCCTTGCGTCGGCGAGTTCCTCGGCGGCGGCGGCCCATACTTTGGCCAGGTGGGTCCTGTGCATGGTCTTGTTCCAAGTCGGGGGGACGATGAAGGGCTCAAGACGGGCCCCGCACCCGTGGGTCTGGCCGGAGATGCGCAGGGCCACCTCAAGCTTGACCCGGTCCGGGAAAGGACCCGTGCGCGTCAGCTTCGAGAAGTAGTCTTGAAGCTGCCACTCTTCGAGCTTTCCGCATTCCTGGCAGAACTTCCAGTTAAGCGAGCCGTGCAGCTTCATGACACGCGCTCCATGGCCCAAGTTGCTGTCTCCAAGGCAATAGTCTACCCGGGTCCCATCGCACTGCACGGCGTAGTCCAGAGCGAGATCGTAGTTGAACGTAACTACGGACGAACGGTCCCAGGGCCGACCCCGGTCAATGGCCTTAATAAGTTGGACTAAGTGGGCATACTCCAAGGGGGGATGTATGGCCTGCGAGTCGGCCGTAAACGGGATCGTCAGCTCCAGGGTGCGCCATATGAGACGCCTCATTGCCGAGGGGAGACGGCCTATACTTCCCCGGTCCATCCCTCCAAGTCTCCCGACGATCCCTGCCATCTCGAACGCGGCGAACGCCTCCTCGATGTTCCGGAAGGGTAAGCCGAACTTGGATTGCGTTTCCTGGAGGCGCGACAAGCCCTCGAAGACCAACTCGAAATGCTCCTTGGAGTCCGCCGCCTGCCCCGACCAGTGGAGCCTCTCAGCCACGTCGAGAAAGTCGTTCATCACAGGTGCCCCCGCGCTTTTCGATGCGCCTGCACCCAAAATGAAGACCGTCCTGCTCATTGATCACCCCTAATCCATAGCATCCGCTCCCAGCCAGCGCCAACCGGGCGGCCAGCCCGCACGGAAGGGCTCTTTTTTCGTATGTTAGCCAAACAGGGTGTAAGAGGGCAAGACCAAAGAAAGGCCGCCACGTGGGAGACACCGCCGGGATCACATATTGGATTCCGGACAATAGGTGCAGTCACCTCGGCCACAGAGTGTCCAAGCTCTTCTGATTGGAGGACTTCTCTTCATGACATCGCACCCACCGGAGCGGTTCACAGAAAGCCGATCCGTGAAGCAAAAACCGAAGTTCTCCCCGCATTCGCCTTCGTCCGGTGAACACGGGGCGGCGGAGATGCCGGCAGCTCTCTCCAACAGCCTACTCGGCTCTCCGGTCCTTCATCAGCATGGGGTTTATGCCCGAAATCCAGACGCCCTTGCAGATATACAAGCCGATGTTTCCTCGCTCCGCGAGAAATGGGAAGTTCGGCAACCCGACGCTGCTGATGACCCACGCCCGGTTCCCCGGCGACCCTTTCTTGTACCTGTACCCGAATCCCTTTCTCGACGGAACATACCCGTGAGTCGTCGCCTCTTTTGCCGTCGCCTCCGTCGCGAACGGGTCCTTCGGTAATCTCTTCAAATATCTCGGGACTAACTCATCAAGCGATTCCGGCACCTTTCCGTCGTTATGGTCGGCGTACATGTCGAGCGCTCCCCACAGAAGAACCATGTCCTGATAGACTTTTTCCAGCTTTTGCCTTTCGGCTTCCGAAAGTTCCTTATACGCCTGAGAATTTCGGAAATCGTACCGCTCTTCCGGCTGAGCGACCTTCAGATACAACAATGTCGCCGCCACAATCGCAACACCCATAGCGCGGAATAATAGACTTACACCCTTCATGCTGTCTCCTCCCTGTCATGCTCCGTTCGTTGTGCCGACTGCAAAGCCTCGCGCAACTGCCGTGACATAACACTGAATGTTTCGCGCACCACCGCCGATTCGCGCTGTCCGCAGCGATCTCGCTCGCCAGAAAACCTTTCTGCCGCGCTCACCACCATATATAGAGCCGGGCCGGCTTTGAGTACGACCCGCGGATGCACGGCACTCAAAACCGACCCGGCTTCATCCCTGCATCAAGCTTTCTTGAGAGCCTTTTCCAGTTCCTCGACGGAGATGAAGTCTTTCACGTCCTCCGCGATGAAAATCGCTTTGCCGTCAACCGTGACGATGAGACGATCACCAAGACTCAGGATGTCTTTCAGTTCCGGTTTCAGCTCGAGGAGCTTGAAGTAAGCGTCCGAGCCGAATTTCACGTTGATCGTGGGCATCTTCTCGGCGAACTCACCGTCCACCCAGACGCCCCGGATTTGATAGAAGTTCCGCTTGTTGATATTCCTGAGCGGAAGAGGCTTGTTGCCATATCTGTCAAGCCCCGCTTCCTTCATCCCGCGGACGGCTTTGCTCATCATCACGCCGACGTCGCCGTCAATGCTCTTGAAGTCCTCGGTCAATCCTTCCGCCGAATAGGCGAATCCAGGTTGCGCACCCGCCTTTGTTTCGCCGCTCCTCTCGGCGATTTTGTCCACCCCAGCGGTATAGGCTTTGAACCTCTTCTCGTCGTCCGCTCCCCCCGTGCTGAGAAGCGGCACAGCCTTCGCGGCTTCTTCGCTTTCGTGGGCACGCCCTGTGCCAGCCGCCACCCCAGCCCCAGCCGGCGCCCTCGCATCAGGTGAAACAGGCTTGGCAGCATAAAAAGTCCCCCAAGCAGCGTCCCGACCGCGCTCGGCGCCCTCCGCTCGTCCATAGCTGCCCGCATCGACGTCGCGCACCCTGCCTGTCGTCAGGGCATCCGCGCCCGAGACGCCACCGCCCATGCGGCCATCACCTCGTTCACCGCGCCGTCTCAACTCCAAACTAACCGGAGGCTGCCCTGTCGCGACGCGCGGTTCATCTTCCACGATCAGGTAAGACGTGTACGGCGTAACGATGCCGTACTCCTTGCTGAGTCGCATGACCTCATCCTTCAGTTCTTTCTCCTCGCCATGAAGGCGGATTTGTTCGAGGAGATAGCCGACCTTTCTCGTCGCCCAGAGCCTTTCGACAAAATCGTTCTTTTCCTCTCGCTCCGGGAAAGTCGTCTCATACACGAAGCTCTTCTTCTCATCGTTGACTTTTCCCGAAAGCGTTACCGCAACATCTCCTTGACTGGAGTATTTCCCGAGCACGAGCACCTGGCTTCCTTTGAACAGGTCCGGAAGCTCCTTCGGATAGATTTCGAATGTGTTCACTTTATCGCCGAAGAAGAGCTGCGGAGACGCCAGAACCGGATTGCTCGCTTTCGCATAGAAGCCCGAGACTTTGACCTCGATGTCCTCCCTCGGCTCGACGTATTCCGCGACTCCCTTGTTCTCTGCGGCAAGCGTGTCAAGCAGCCGCGTGTTCACGTCGTAGCCAGCTCCAAAGGCGAACAGCCGAACGCCCGCTTTATTCTTCTCGGCGACGGCTCTGATAATCTGCTGCTCGTCGGTCATGCCGACCGTCGGCTTACCGTCCGTCAGGAAGACAATCAGGTACGGCCGCCCTTCCTTCGTTGCTGCCGATAGGGCTTTCTCGAGGGCAGACGCGATGTCCGTGCCGCCTGCCGCGTCCATCTTCTCGACGAACTCCTTTGCCTGGGCAATCGTCTCGTCGTTGACCTCGACGAGGGTTTCCTTGAAAGCATTCACATCCGTGGCGAAGCGGATGATATTGAACCGGTCGCCCTTGTTGAGGCTGTTGATACAGAAAAGGAGCGCGGCTCTCGTCTGCTTGATTTTCTCTCCGGACATGCTCCCCGAAGTGTCCATCACGAAGCAGACGTCTTTCTTGACAATCTGCGATTCCTCCACGACGTTCTTCGGAGCAATCATCAGCATGAAATATCCGTCCGCGCCCGTTCGATGCGCCATCACGCTCAGCCCAAATTCTTTCTCGGAGAGGGCGTAATAAAGGACGAAATCCCGGTCGAGGCTGCTTCTGTCCTGCTCGCATCCGACCGTCGCCTCATTGTCCCCTTTGCGGCTCGTGCTGATCGTGTGTGACGGCGAGTAAACGCTCCCGATTGGAATCTTTGAGGAAATGTGCGCCGCCACGGAGAAATCCTTCAGCGTCGTCGAGAATTTCTCGCCGATGCGAAGCGGAAAAGCGTACCGCCGCAGACCGGAGTCGAAGTCTATCGGCTGCGAATAATCCAATTCAATTTTCTGGAGGTCGTTTGGCGGGACAGGGAAGACGCTCACACGGAAAATCTGCCCCCCGATGTACTCCAGAAGAGCCGGGTCCTTGGCTCGACGGACAATGTCCTGGTAAATCTGCTTCGCCTTCGCGGCGTCGAGAAGCTCCGCCGTCATCCTCTTCCCCCCGATGTACATGGCGAACTCTTTGATCGCCGCTCCCTTCGGCATCGGGAAGACGTACGTCGCCTCCAGCGCCCTATCCGTAGTATTTCGGAACGCCTGCTCCACGTGCGTCTCCGCGGCGCCTTCCGTGATTTCCGCCTTGACCCGCAGGTACTCGATGCCAAGCGGTGGCAGCGATTCATCCTTTGGAATCAGCATCCCCGCCGGGAGACACATCCCCGGCAGCACGACAGCCAACACCGCCACAATCCACCCGAAAAACCACCTTCTTGCTTTCATGTGAATCCCTCCTATTGAATTTGGCTCTTCATTCGGCCGGTCCCTCAACGCGTCTGAGAGAAGCCGCGACAAATGTGGTTCCTCTTTTCCGACCCAATGCTCTCGATTAAAGCCGCGAAGGCTCATGCGGCGACCGCACGCCTGCCAATCCGGCTCAAAACCTCACTTCACGCCGCGGCGTCAGGTGTGCGTGAACAACTTCTCCTCTGAAAACCAATCCTTCGCCCTCTATTCCACTGTTAGAAATCTCGACAATTCGTCCGAGGTCTGTGCCGCTCCTTTCCCGGAAGGATGCGCGAAACACGCGGTCAAGGAACCGCCTCACCTCCTCTTCCGAAGGCGGCGCAGGCCATCGCTCGAGGTGCTTATACCCAGTTACGGCGTCGAGAGCGTAGCTATCGAGCAGCTTTGGCCAGAGGTTCTCGAAAAGCTCCGGCGACCCGAAAACGTCGCACCCTACGATGCGGCCGTTCACGACCACCACGCACCCGACCGTCCTGTGGAGAGGGATGCGCATTTCCCGACGATAGGAAGCGATCTCCCTCGCCACCTCCTCATTCTCATAGACCGCCGCGAGGTTCTCGTTCTCGGACCGAGTCCGAGTGCCGGTCAGCAGGCCGTCCACGGTGTCCCACAAAGCATTTTGACTCGCCTTCTCTCGGGCGAGCTTCCGCACCTCCGTCGGCGCCGCGAAACGGCCCGAACGGAATTGCCCCTCTCCCTCCGACCAACGTCCCTTTTCAATGCAATAAACCGGCACGCGAACAACCCTCCCGTGAGGACCAAGGAGCACATCCTCCGAGATGAGGCGATTCTGCTTCCCACCCTCGATTGCCTCGCCCGCCATGAGAAAAATGTGGTGCGGCGAATTGTTGCGCACCAGAACCCCTCCGACTTCGGGGGATTTTTCCTCAAGGACTTCGATATACCCTCTGGACAGGCTTTCCTGAAGTGTCTTACAGTCAAATCGCGCCCCCGGTCCCGCGACCACCAGAGGGAATATCGTTAAGTTTCTCGTGGCCCACGGTCTTCCAATATGTACCCTTGAGATCAGTTCGGAAATCTCGTTGTGGGGCACGGGACGCGGCGGGACAATTGGCTCGGGAGATGGAGGCGAAAGTTGGTCGTAATCTTGGTCGAGGTACGCGCCGGGCACCGAAACGCACGCTCCCAGACAGACCAAACCCGTAAAAGCTATTGTCACGAGCAATTGATGCCTTGCCATTGGCTGCCTCCTGAAGTATCCTTGTAGCGCAGAATGTTTCCGACCGTTTCAATTGTTTTAGACCGCGTGTCGCCGGAAATGTTCCGCAGAAATGGTCAAAGAGGGCACACTTTTTGCTAAAACCACCGCGCAGGGAATTTTGGGGACATTGGAACCCGGCCGTTCCATTCCAGCGGCGCCAACATATTTCGGCGCCCGGCACAAGCACTTGGAGGTGAGGGAAGTGTTCAAGAGATCATTCTTTCCGGCAGTCTTCTGTTTCATGCTTCTGGCTTCTTGGGGACAGGCTCAAACCGTCAGCCAATTGTTCAATGATGCGAAGTCCGCCGAAGCCGCAGGAAAGACAGACAGGGCGTTTCTCCTTCATAGACAAATCGTCCGGCAATATCCCGACTCGCAATACGCGGAAGAATCGCTCTTTTTCATTGCGAAGTACCATTATGACTCCCGCAACTACCTCGATGCCGAGCAGACCTTCAGCGAGCACGTCCGCAGGTTTCCAAACTCGCGCTTCCGCAAGGACGCCGATGATTTTCTCGCCAGAATCCGACTCCGCTCCTTGAAAGAACGCGCAGACGCACTTTTTGAGGAGGGGAAGCTCGAACCTGCAAGCATCCTCTACAAGCAGTACCTCGAAATTGACCCCGCCAACGCGGAGGTTAAAGTTCATCTCGAGCAGATAACGAAGACGCTTCAGCAGGTACACTTTGGCTTCGAGCAGTTGCAGCGGGAGCGCTCCAAACTTGAGCAGGAAAAGGCTGACGTAAAGCTTCAGGTCAAACAGATCGAGGGACAAAGGAAACAAATCGAGATCGAGCGGAAAAAGGCGGAGGAGCTAACGAAAGTCACGGTTGAGAGCTACGAGAAGAAGCTTGTTGAAGTCAACGGCCAGATTGAGACCCTCAAGAGTGAGACTGCCAGCATACAAGCGGAGCTGAAGAAATGGCGACAACGAGCCATCATCGCGGAAGCCGCGAAACTTTCGCAGCCCTTCCCGAAGCGCTACCAGCCCGTTGCTGATGAGAAGGCTCTCCCGCGGGTTGCGTTCGAAGGTCAGAAGACAGACCCCTCCCCGGAGACAGGCGAAACTCAGATTTCAGAGGTCCTCCGGGAGGGCTTCCCCATCGTTGTGATAACGGCAGCCAAGCTCGACAGTAAGGAGAATGTCCGCCACGTGGAGGCTGTGGTCTGCGCCGATCTTGTCTCGCCCTGGCCTCAGGGAGCGAAGATGAAGTTCCGCGTTGACTTCACCGGCAAAGAAGGGCAACCTGCGGCAGCCCCGACATTCGTAGTCAGGTATTACGATGTCTCGGACATGGATGAGATTGACGAAACCACCGGCGGCCATTGGAAGAGGGCGCTTTTCACCATCGAAGAGAACAAAGTCGCGGGGTACGAAGTAAGCGCTTTCCTGGTCAAAACCCAGTGAAAGCCTCGTGCCTCCTGATGATGGGGTCCCGACAAGCCTATGCTCATCCCCCTCAAGGATAGGAATCCCACCCGCACATTCCCCTACGTGACAATCTTGCTCATTGTCGTGAACATATACGTCTTCTTCCTTCAATCCCCTTTCGGCAAAGAGCGGGTTGCAGTCAACCTCTGGTATCGGTTCGGCTTCATCCCCGGCTTGTTCACCACTCAATTCAACGAGGAAGAGTACAGCAAGGCGTGGCAAAGGCTCAAACAGGACTTTATGCTCCGGCCCCTGGACAGCCAGAGCTTTCCGGCAAAGGTGCAAGAACTCCGGGAGCGCGCGGGGTTGTACCAGGACCTCGATGAAATTCAGCGATCAGGCAAGCGGTTGGAGCTGCTGACCCTGCTGACCTCCCTATTCCTGCACGGCAGCCTCTGGCACGTCCTTTCGAACATGCTGTTCCTGTGGGTCTTCGGGAACAACATTGAGGAAGCCGCCGGTCATGCCAAGTTTCTCCTCTTTTACCTTCTCTGTGGCGCACTTGCCTCTTTCGGCCAAATGCTCATCAACGTCAGGTCGCTCGTTCCGAACATCGGCGCCAGTGGCTCCATTTCTGGGGTGATGGGGGCGTACCTGATCCTTTATCCAACGGCGAAAATAGTGACCATCATCCCTTTCTTCCACTTCTTGTGGTACCCCATTGAGCTGCCAGCGTTTGTCTATCTGGGATATTGGATTCTCATTCAGATTGTTCTTGCGCAGTTGAGCCTGGCGGCGCTGGGCGAGGGAGGCATCGCATGGTTCGCGCATGTTGGCGGGTTTTTCGCAGGCATCCTGCTCATTTTCATCTTCCGAAAGCGGCACCTCACTCCCGCCCACGCCCTCCCAGACGAATGAACAGATTCCCCTCAGCGGTTTGCTCCTCTCTCTCTACCCTCCCAGCCGCACCGGCACAGCGTAATCCGACAAAATCAGTACCGCAAGGGAATGCGTGGACTCAAGCCTGGCCTCTCAAGGAAGGGGGGGAGATTCTCAAGGCGGCATTGACAACCCCCCAAACCGGTGGTAACTCTCTAACTGGATAGTGAGGAACGTTCCTGACCAAGTCCACTTTGGCGCCTTTGTTCTTCCTTACTTAACGCGTACCCCATTCGGCAAAGCGGTAGCTCGAACCGGCAAAGGGGCTTCGACGCCCATCCGGCTGGTTTCCCGACCCCCCGCCCCGCCATCTTCGTAGCATCTCCTCAACTGTATCATGCAGCGTCTTCTTGCGTCAGGTCCGTCAGAAAACTCGGGCTTTCGCGGAAAAAGCGGCAGGCGACAACGAAAAAGGAGGGAAACCATGACCAGATTCTCTTATACCGCCATGAACGAAAAGGGGATCGAGGTTGCCGGAGTGATTGACGCGGAGGACACTCTATCTGCGATCAGTCAAATCCGTGAGCTTGGGCACTTCCCGACCAGCGTTACCCGAGCTGCGATCAAACACAGAGCTCCTGGGAGTCCAGCAAGGGCCGTCAAGGCACGCTTCGCCCAAATCGGATTCCTCACCCGAAAAAGCGTCAAGCCGAAAGTTCTCGCCATTTTCACCCGTCAACTCGCGGCATTGATAGACGCCGGTCTCCCATTGCTGAAGTCGTTACACGTACTGGAATCCCAGCAAAGGTCCGGGCCTCTCAGGGATGCCCTTGCCCGGATCAGCGAAAAGGTCGAGACCGGAAGCACGTTCTCCGAGGCTCTATCCCACCATCCACGAATATTCAACAACCTGTTCGTCAACATGGTCAAAGCCGGGGAGGCGGGGGGCGTCCTTGAGCAGGTCCTGAACAGACTTGCGGAGTTCCTGGAAAAGCAGGAGAAACTGAGGTCACGGGTGAAATCGGCAATGATTTATCCCGCGGTCGTTGTCACCGTTGCCGTGGGCGTGGTAACCTTCCTGATGGCGTTCGTCGTCCCCAGGCTCAAGGAAGTCTTCGACAGTTTCACCGTTCCGCTGCCGCCCACGACCCGGGCTCTCATGCGCATTGGCACGCTCGCCCGAGACCATCTGTGGTACAGCCAGTTCCCCTATGTCGGAGCTTTGGCGGTGCTGCCCATAATGGTCGTGATTGGCTTCAACCTCTTCAAGAAAAGCCCCAGAGGAAAGGCGATTCTCGATTCTGCCAGGCTCAGCTTTCCGATACTTGGGAACCTCCTTCGCAGCATCGCCGTCGCCAGATTCTCGCGGACGCTTGGCACGCTCATGAGAAGTGGCGTGCCGATCCTTGAAGCCCTGAATATTGTCCGCGACACATCGGGAAACGAGGTCGTCGCCAAGGCAATCACCACTGTCCACAATGCTGTTCGGGAAGGAGAGTCCATAGGCAATCCTCTGCGGGCGACCAGAGTATTCAACCCTGTGTTCGTTTCCATGATTGAAGTCGGAGAGGAAACCGGAAAACTGCCCGAGATGCTGATGAAAATCGCAGACGACTATGACGAGGACGTGGACAACGCGGTGGCGGGAATCTCCTCCGTAATCGAGCCAATCCTGATTGTCTTTCTGGCGTTTGTCGTGGGGTTCATTGCCATCGCCATGTTTGTGCCGCTGATTGAGCTGGTTAGGAGGTTCGGCGAGGGCGGTCGAGAAGCGTGATCCGATTCTCGCCCAACTGCCACTGGAGGCTCGGGCTGGCCCGGGGTGAGCCTCATGCGCCTTGAGGCTCCCTGTGGGGCGCCGTGGGGAAAGATTTCGGCCGAACCGGCGCGGGGATAGGGAGGGGCACTCTCCAAGCCACAAAGGCACCATGTGTCACGAACCGAAAGACTCAGAGGCCCCTGGTGTGACCACGGAGTGGCAGGAGGGAAGCAGACCGATTCGTGCGCAGCACAAGATGTCCCCACGATGCGACGTGGGGCCCTCTCGCCTGCGTATCCGTCCAGCCTGGGAACCTATGCCTCGAAGCCGCTACTTCTTCGCGGGCTTGCTTTTCTTCGCGCTGCCCGGCTCAAGCCAGCCAGCTTCCTCAAACAGCTTCTCAACGGTAACTCCGAGGGCAGGCGCTATTTTGATGAGGATGTCCGGCGTGGCTTTGAACAGACCTCTGCTCAACTGGGAAAGGTAGGCGTTGCTGACGCCAGCCTCTCGCCCGAGCCATCGGAGCGACTTGCTCTTTTCCTTCAGCACCTGGAGAATGAAGCTTCCTACGTGTTTCATGAGTTTTCACCTCCTACGATACGTGATGTTATCTACCAGACGAACTATAGTTCAACCGCCATTCGCCGATCCGGACTCCGGGACGTGACCGCATCACTGAACGCTCAGCGGCCTCCTATTTCCTTTTAACCTGTCCAGCCCGGTACGCCTCGGCCACGGAGGCTGCCCCGGCGCCGAGCAATATCCAGCTCAGCGGCGAGCGCTCTCCGGAACCGGAGAGAGGTCTCCAAAATACTCCTGCCAATGCGGTTCGGTTACCTCCTCCATCCGTTCGGAATATTCGTCGAGGAACCGCGTCAAGTTCGCGTCTTCGATGAGAGACCTCGAACCGGGATATGTGGGGTAAGCGCCGTATTTCTTGACCAACTCTCTCAACACACAGGGATGGTCTATGATCATGCATGGCATGAACCAGTTATGGCGGAAGTTCGCCATCGCCTCCCGGATCGCTTTGAAGTAACCGGACTCGACGACCTCTTTGATGGACTTGTTGCGAACATTGTCCACGGCGAACTGCTGGAAGACGCAAGGCTCATAGTCGCCGTGGACATTGATATGGAAGTAGGCTCGGCCACCTGCCATGCAACCTCGCGCGAGAGGCCCATCGTTCCAGAAATCGCCTATGAACAGCGGCTTGGTCCTCCGAGCCTGCCAGACCGCTTGTCTTAGGCGATTGCGTTGCTCTGGCGTGGACATAAGGTTCGGGTCCGGCTTCCGTCCAATGGGAATATATTGGAAGAACCAGGCGAATTTGATCCCACGCTCAATGTAATAGTCAAGAAATTCCTCCGTGCTGATGACGTCGCTATTGAACCTTGTCGGTGTTACGGACATCCCAAAAAGGACGCCAGCATTCTGAAGATTCTCCATCGCATTCAGCACGTACTCGTGGGTTCCCTTCCCTCGGCGCTCCTCCGTCTCCCGTTGGAAACCTTCCACGCTGATGGCAGGGGCGACGTTTCCGAGCTTGCCCAGCTTATCGGTCAAAGGCGGCTTCAGAAAGCACCCGTTTGTGTAAACCAAGAACAACACATCGCTGTGCTTCGCATAGATGTCCAGGAGGTCATCTCGAAGAAACGGCTCGCCTCCGGAGATCGTCACAAAGAACATCCCCAATTCTTTCCCCTCGGAAAGGGCCCTGTCTATGTACTCCAGGGGAAGGTCGTCATCCCTCGTGTAACCGGCCGCGTAGCACCCCGTGCAAAGGAGGTTACAGGCCATCGTCGGGCTAATGACGAAGAACGTTGGCGGCGGATGGCCGTGCTGCTTCGCGTACTCCTGCCGTATCCGGCGACCGTCTGTGACGTTCCAACGTATGATGATGTTCTCAATAAGCTTCCGAACGACGGTAGGATTGCACTCCTTCATGATCCTTCGAAATACCGCAGGAAGGGTGCTGTCAGGTCCAAAAGCCTCCCTGTATGCTTTTGCCGCGATTGGGTCCTCGGGAACGCCGGGATATATCTTTCCAATAAGCTTGTAGACGCGACGGATGTTTTCGTCGCTTGTATTTCCGAGGAGACGGATGACGTTCCAGATTACAGCGTCCCTTAGATTCCATCTTTTCATGCAACAACCCTCCCGAACTCCACCAAAAAGCGCCTTAGCATAACATATCCCCCACCCGCGCGCAAAAACGAAATCTATGAGCCGTGCGTTACATCAAATGGCGAAGCTGGCGTGTGAGGGATTGATGTTTTCTGCGGTTTGGGGTTTGCCCCCCCTTTTCATGTTTTGAGAGCTGTCCGCCCTTGGAACGTGGGCAGCGAGACCAGCGAATAATCTCGGCCCGCCCCCGGCGGACCAGCGTATCGCTCTCTTACCTCCTCTCGGCAGAGACGGCCTTGCTCCCAGCGCGAAGAAAACGCTACGAAAACTTTTGCCTTTGGTCTGGTCGCTTAACAAAAAGCTACACGTCTATACAGAGAAACGCCGGACTTGTCAATACCTCAGGACGAGGTTTTTTTCAAGGCTTTTCTGCGGCGATGAGCGCCTTGATTTGGCCTTTGCTGAGAACGCGGCCCGAGGATTTGACCTTCCCATTGATGACTATAGCGAGGGTGGCGATGAAGGCGAAAACCTCGAGATCCGGGGTCTTGCCTGGCGGTCGGCCTCGCCGGGGGACAAGGCTCATCTCACCCTGGTTCCCGACGGGGCGTCACCGTTCGCTTGTTCACGGGCTGGGATACCCACTTCGGCTTCTGCGGTTTCATGCTGCTTTGAACCACCGCTGGGTTCGCAGGCAAATCTTGACCAGCATCAACATGACCGGAACCTCAATCAGTACCCCGACGACCGTCGCCAGGGCGGCCCCGCTCGACAGCCCGAACAGCATGGTGGAGGTGGCGATGGCTACTTCAAAGTGATTGGAGGCTCCGATCATCGCCGAGGGGGCAGCGTCCTCGTAACGGAGCTTCAACGCTCGGGCCAACCCGTACGTTATCCAGAAGA
>CAZFAP010000089.1:0-19144 GCA_964516325.1 uncultured Verrucomicrobiota bacterium | reverse complement strand
GATACGGCATTAAATGGGACCAGGAAATGATCCTTCACTTCCGGCGGGGGCGCTCCTTGGCCATCTATTATGGAGAACTGAAGGATGGAAGCCAGATATACTTCTGGGGACAGTCGAGGAACAACCGCTTCCGAGAGTTGAAGCTGTACCGGGCAGGAGGGCTTCGGAAGGTGCTCGAGGACATCCACGCCTCGGAGCAGTGCCGTGTGAGACCTCCTCTGATACCGCCGCAATCTCTCAGCAGGGTCGTCTGTTACACCGGTGGTTCGCAGCGGTCACTTCCCGGGACGGATATGCGCGCTCAGCGCGTGCTGGAGGCGGTGAGCGAATTCCTCTCCCTGACGAATACCTCGTATTACGAAACCTCCGGCGATGACGCAGCTCATCGGTTCTACGAAGGTCAGGCCCAACCCGACAGCTATCTCAAAGACACCACGGGGGCACAGCTCGTTTTGGACCCCCCTCTCGCGATGCATACAACGGTGGTCCTTTCCTCCCACCCGACTCTCGCCGAATATCATGAGTTCAAAACGATTAGGATATTCTTGTCAGACTCGATTTCCCGCTACGGTTTGAAGGCCGTGGGCTTCAGTTCGGACGAAAAGCCCAACCGATTCTGCTTATTCTATGGCGAGGCCCCACCTCGGTCTCCGGACAAGGACCTGGCGAAGAAGAAGTGGGCAAACATAATCCAAACGATTGAGGGCGCAGTTGCAGAGCCCCGCGCCTCTCCAAAGTAGCTTCCAGCTCGTGAATCGGCGCCGATAACGCCGCCCGAGAGTTCGACCGAGGCCAGGGCACAGTCATAGCCGGAACTTGCTGAAAACGATTGCGGCGATTTGGCCGCCGAAGCCGTAGTTGAGGGTGAGGGCGCGCTCGATTTCTCGTCTTAGCCCGACCTGGGGCGTGTAGTTCAGGTCGCATTCGGGGTCCGGCTCGTCGAGGTTGATCGTCGGTGGCACGAAGTTGTTCTCTATGGCGAGGATTGCGATGACAGCCTCGACGCTCCCGGTGGCGCCAAGAAGGTGCCCGGTCATCGGTTTCGTGGAGCTGATGGGAATTTCGTAGGCGCTCTTTCCGAGGGCAAGCTTGAACGCCCTGGTTTCGACAACGTCGTTCTGCCTTGTGGCGGTGCCGTGGCTGTTAATGTAGTCGAGGTCGCCGGCAGTCAACTGTGCTGTTTCCAAAGCGCGGCGGATGGTCGAGGCGACGCTCTCCCCACTCGGGTCCATCGAGGCGAGATGATAGGCTTCGCAGCCGAACGCCCAGCCGGTAATCTCCGCGCGGACTCTCGCCCCTCTCGCCCGAGCCGATTCGAGCGATTCCAGAACGAGCGCCCCGCTCCCTTCGCCAATCACAAAGCCGTCTCGCTCAGCGTCGTACGGTCTCATTGCAGCCGACGGGGCGTGCGTCCTGTGCGAGAGAACGCCCATTCTGTCAAATGCCGCGCTGATTAGCGGAGTGAGCGACGCTTCGCTGCTCCCAGCAAGAACGATGTTTGACTTGCCGCTCGCGACCCGCCTCACCGCCATGATGATGGAGTGCGTGCCTGTGGCGCATGCAGAGACGAAGTTCAGCCCGACCCCTCCGCAGCCGAAATGACTCCGTATCCGATCGCATGCCGCATTCGTCGTGAAGTTGGGCAAAAAGGAATCCGGCAGGGCATCCGCACCCCTTTCCAGGAAGCGCTGGCTTGCCATCTCGAAACTCCTGAGCCCTCCTTTACTTGTCCCAAACACGACATCCATGCCGCGGATTGCCTCCTCCGAGAGACGGGAGTCTCGCAGAGCCTCCTCTGCGGCGAGAAGAGCCAACCCGGAGCAGGGGTCCATGTGGTCGAACTTTGCAATAGCATTGTAGTCGGGCGAGGCGCCGAGCGGCACACAAAGCGAATCACCGTCCAGCCGCCGGACTCCGCTGACTCCTGCGGCAATCTTCGGCCACATTTCCGCGACGCGGCTCCCGAGAGCCGTAACCACTCCAATTCCTGTTACAACCACTCGCTTTGTCTCTCGCATGCCCGTCTTTCTTCACCGCAGAGCACGCGGAGAGCGCGGAGACTCGGAAATCCCCCGACCGTCCAATCCTCTGCGCTGTCCGCGGTCAACCTGTCTCCGCCTGTCGCCACGGGCGGCTATCGAGATTGAACACCTGCCCCGACACGCCCTCCATTTGCACCAGCCGGACGACGAACAGAGCAATCTCCTCAATCGTCGAGCCTCTTCCGAGAACGTTCTCCGAGAGGATTTCCTCTCTCGCCGTCCGAGACATCGCGTTTCCCATTTCCGTCGGCATGTATCCGGGCAGAATCGCGTTGACCGCGATTCGCTTACGACCGTACTCTCTCGCCGTCGAGAGCGTCAAGCCGATCACGCCAGCTTTTGACGCGCAGTACGCGACCGCCCCCGCCATCCCGCGCATTGCTGACAGCGAGCCAACATTGACTATGTGCCCTTTCCCCTGCCGGAGCATGAACGGCAAGACCGCCCTCGTAAAATTGAACGCACCAGTCAGGTTCGTCGCGACAACTTCATCCCACGTCGCTTCGTCCGTCTTTAGAAGCAGCGATGACCGAGCCAAACCCGCATTATTCACGAGAACCTCGACGGAGCCCGCCCTCTGATAAATATGCTTAACAGTCTGTTTGGCCGTCTCACTATCCGCAACGTCGCACTGATACGCCCATGCGACCCCGCCTTCGCTCTCGATCTGCCGGGCTACCTCGCAGGCCGCGTCATAACTCCTCCGACAAACCAGCGCAACCTTGGCATCCTCTCGCGCGAACGCCAGCGCAATCGCTTCCCCCAGCCCACGCGAAGCTCCTGTCACAATCGCCGTCCAACCGCCCATCACCGCCTCACGTCGCCTCCAGGCCCAGGTCCTCAATCATCCGCAGGTCCTCCGCCGCCGGTCGTCCCGTCGTCGCCAGATAATTCCCGAGGATGGCGCCATTCGCTCCTGCATGATACATCCAGCTCTGCATGTCCCGCAGGACAAACTCGCGCCCGCCGCACACCTTGATCGTCTTATCCGGAAGGATCAGCCGAAACAGGGCGATGATCCGCAGCGCCTCATGTGGACTCAGAGGCGCCCTGTCTCCCGCCGGCGTTCCCTGAATCGGATTCAAAAAATTCAGCGGCACCGAGTCCACGCTGAGTTCCCGAACCGTCATCGCCAGCTCCACTCGGTCCTCCCAGTTCTCTCCCAGCCCGAAAATCCCCCCGCAGCACGTCTCCAATCCAGCGCTCTTTGCCGCCCGCACCGTCGCAACCTTATCTTCATAATTGATCATCTTCGAGACGTTCCGGTAAAAGCTCGACGAGGTCTCCAGGTTGTGGTGATACCTCACAACACCAGCTTCCTTCAGCATCCGTGCCTTCTCTTCGTCAACCTGCCCCAAGGAACAACAGATTTCGACGTTGCCCCACTGCGATGCTTCTCGCGCACATTCAAGCACCGTCTCAAAATCCTTGCCATCCGGCGCCTTCACCCCGCTCGTCACGATGCCGACATGCGCAGCTCCTTCCCGCGCCGCCCGCTTCATCGCCTGCAAAAGCTCCGCCCTCGGCATCATCGGATAAACGTTAACTTCGGTCTTGTGCCTCGCCGATTGCGCACAGAAAACGCAGTCGCTCGGACACCTCCCCGACTTCGCGTTGATGATCGAACAAAACGACACCCTGCGCCCAAAAAAACGCTCTCGCACCCTATTCCCGGCCCACATCAACTCGAGCAGCTCCACATCCTGCGCGCAGAGCGTCATCGCCTCCTCCTTCGAGAGGAGTCCGCCGCGGATCAGCCTTTCTACAAGCCCGGGAAACCGTTCCAAAGCTTACCTCCGGTGCGCCGTGATTGATTCCGCAAATTGTTAACTATGATAGCAATCTGCCTGAACAATTCCAAACCGAAACTGCCGGAATCGCTGTGTTTTGGTCTGGCATCTTTCCGGAATTTGTGGTTTAATACATGGGTGAGGGGGAACACTACTGGAGAGAAGAGTGAGAACGCTATTCGGTTTTCGACAACCTGCCTTGACTCGGAAGCGAGCCTTTCGCTGGCTCGCATCTTGCACGCCAATCGCTGCACTTTTGCTGCTGGTTTTCTCCCATGCACCGGCATCGGGCCAGCCGTCTTCGGGAAACCCTCTCTCCCAACTTCCGACGGAGGACAACATCTCCATCGTCCGTGTTGAGAACCAGCTCATGGTGAAGTGGCTTTGCCCCGGCTTTCAGAGGACGGCCTTGCTGACCCTGAACGGCGACCAGCAGTGGGAGCCGCTGGACGGCGCCTCCACCGTTTCCCCCGAGACCCAGTATTCCCTGGTTTCTCCGCTCTCCCGAACGGGTTTCTTCCGAACAAGCCTGGAGGAACTTCAGGAATTTCCGCGGCTGCGGATCATGGCGCCGAGCCGCTTTATCAATGGCTTCCCAACGCCAGCGCGCGTCGAAGTGATGAGGACTGATGGCACGGTGGACTGGGAGGTCTGGGACGGAGAGGTCGAATTGCTGACGAGAGAGGATGGCCCGTCGTTCTCCCCGCCAAACCTCCCCCTTCACAACGGAATGGCGAGCGGCCTGCTAACCGTCGAAAGTGAGGGCGACCTGGTCATCGAGGCAAGCTACGGAGGAGCACTCGCCGCCAAGACGTTGCAGGTCCTCGCGCTCCCGCTCGCGGAGACTCCGGTCGCCGGACAGCTTTCGCAGCCGCTCACCACATGGACGCCGGGTGAGGGCATTATCCACGTAACCGACAATGTGACCCTCCCGGCCGGAAAGACTGTAAGAATCTATCCCGACACAATCATCCTGCTCGACCCGAAGAAATCAATCTTTGTCCGCGGCACGGTCGAATGCCTCGGCACCGTCGAGCATCCGGTTCTCTTCGCCGCCGCCGACCCGCAGAGCCCGTGGGGCGAAATCCATCACGACCATCCTTCCACGAAATCCACCTACCGGGGCGTCTTCTTCATTCGCGGGGGCGACTCGCCCGGCGCGGGTCACACCGGCAAGGGACCCGTCATCCGCGTCAGCGACGCCGACATCGAATTCGACCACTGCAATTTCATGGACAACTACGGAAAAGGTCTCTACGCCAGCGGCGGCGATTTAACGTTCAAGCACTGCCTCTTTACTCGCTCCGAGATGGGGATGGAAGTGGTGGACGTGGACATCGCCATTGACCGATGTTATTTCACCGAGATGCCTATGGGCGGCGACGTCGCGGACAACGATCCGCTTTACCTCCACGGTCAGGGGAACATGTCCGTCACGAACAGCATCTTTGCCGTCGGGGGCGACGATGGTATTGACACCCTCAGCTCCACGCCGCTGATTGAGAACTGCATCATTCACGGTTTCCTCGACAAAGGCATCAGCGTCTTCTACGGTGCGCCCCATATCAAGAACTGCCTCATCCTCGACAACGATTACGGCATCTCCGCCAAGGGCGACAGCACGGACGTCTATGTGGATCGGACGACCATCGTCAAAAACCGCGTCAGCATTCAATCGAGGAACAAATACAACGACCCCGACGCTGTCATCAAATACTACATAACGAACTGCATTCTCTGGGGGCACGAGGAGGCGGTCAAAACCGATTACCCGCTCGAGGACATAAGCATCACTTACTCCGACGTGCAGGGTGTGGAGCCTTATCCCGGCGAAGGCAACATCAACGACGACCCGCTCTTCCTTGATCCCGACGCGAACAATTTCCGCCTCCAGGACCTTTCCCCCTGCCTCGGCGCCGGGCTGAACGGGGTGAACATGGGGTGCGAATATGCGGACCTGCCGTAATGCTACAGCCCTGCGGTCTGCCTCTGCGTTCTGTGCGGTTGTCTCCCAATGAGCAGGAAAGTCATCATCGGAATGAGCGGCGGGGTGGATAGCAGCGTTGCCGCCGCCCTCCTCAAAGAACAGGGCTACGACATCACCGGAGTGTCGCTGGTTTTTCTTCCCCGGGAGCTTGACAGCCAGCGCTCGGATGCGTGCTGTGGAGCGCAGGCAGTCGAGGACGCGAAATCGGTCTGCCACCAACTCGACATCCGCTTCTACGCGGTCAATCGGCGAGAGAAGTTCCGCAAGGCGGTCATGGATTACTTCTGCGACGAGTACGTCGCCGGACGGACGCCGAACCCATGCATCGTCTGCAATCGCGACCTGAAGTTTCCAGAGCTGCTTCGTTTGGCTCGAATTCTCGACGCCGACTACGTCGCCACCGGACACTATGCAAGAATTACGAAGGGGCAGGACGGGACACTCCGCCTCCTCAAGGGCGTTGATGAAGCCAAGGACCAATCCTACTTCCTCTACATGCTCACCCAGGACATGCTCGGGAAAACCATGTTCCCTCTCGGCGAGATGACGAAGGAGGAAGTTCGGCGTTTGGCAGGGGAACTTCGGTTGAAAGTCCATGGGAAGCCCGAAAGCCAGGAGGTCTGTTTCGTCGCCGAGGACCGCTATGCTTCGTTCCTCAAGAGATGGATTCCGGAAAAACTCCGCCCCGGTCCGATCTACGACACGAAGGGCAATCAAATCGGGCGGCACAAGGGCATCCCCCTCTACACGGTCGGGCAGCGACGAGGAATGGGGATTGCCAACGAGGAGGCGCTCTACGTCCTCTCGATAAACGCTGCGGACAACAGCATCGTCGCGGGGCCGGACAAGGCGCTCCTCAAAAGCGAGTTTGTGGGCAGGGAAGTCGTGTGGGTCTCGGGGCATTCAGCGGAGCACCCTGTGCAGGCAGAGGTCAAAATCCGATACAACCATCCGGGAGCGAGAGCTGCGGTGATTCCTCACGAGGGCGGGCGGGTGAAGGTCATCTTCGAGAAACCGGAACGCGCCATCACTCCGGGACAAGCCGCGGTCTTCTACGACGGCGAAACCGTCCTCGGCGGCGCCTGGATCGAGTCAAGCCGGTAGCCCGCGTGAAGCGCCCGCGAAGCCCATGCGACTATCGCAGGGGTGGGCTACCCGCGGCATCTTCTGATCGAGATGTCTCCCGTGGCGGGACTCTGGACTGCGGTCCATCCGTGGGGGCGCCCAGCCAACGGTGGGTGAGAGCAAGCTCTCCCACCGAACGCGCGACTGAAGCAAGCTTCAGCACTCCAGGGGGCGCGCCGCCGTCTTCTATCGGTTCGCGTGTTCCGGCCACCGGTCGTAATCGCTCAGGAACCAGTCGGCGTTTTGATTCTCCGCGCACGGAACCGCCGCCCTGCGGTCCGTCACAATCACGGCCGGAATTTCCCGCGACCCCTCCGCACTCAGGACCGGCCTCAGGGCCTTCGTGTACTCCTCCGGATCGATGGGAAGCAGTTGTACCCAGCCCCGTCCTGCTCCGTACGGCGTTTGCGGGGCTTCGATGCAAATCGTCTCATTGGCCATACCGATTCGCCCGTCGGGCGCCACGGCGAATTCCCGATACATGACGTACCGCAAACCGAGCGAGTAATAGTCAATGTAGTCTATCATCAGCGCCGTGACACGGTATCCGAGACCGGGCTCCTCGGTCACCTTCACCCCGTACGAAGCCGGCTTGTCCACAGGGATGTTCTCTCCCGGTTTCCACCCCTTCTCTTTGAGGGCTTTCTTAATCGCTTCGTACTGTTGGGGCGTCTCGATTATCACACCTCTCGGGAAACCGACCTCGATGAGTTCCGCCGCCTTTTGCGGGGAGTCTATCGCCTCAAAGAAGTACCCGCGATTCTCACTTCGTAACGCCGCCTGGTAATCCCCCTGCACCAGAAGGTCCCGCGTCTCGTGGCGCAACTCGATTGCCCGGTACAACTTCACTTCAGGCTTCAGCTTCAAGTGCTTGAGGGACAGGTCACACTCCTTCACGTTGATCTTCGCCGATTCGTGATTCTTCTTCACACGGAACGGAGGCGTGCGGAACGTCTCGACCTTGGTGGTCTTCCCGGCGGCGTCCGTCGTCACGATGAACGGCGCCCTGGCACTCCACCCCGAGCCAATGTACTCCTTCTTCTCCAAGTCCCAGAGGTCACATACCATCCACAGCACCGTCCTCTTTCCCTTCGGAAGGTTTGTCGCCGCCTCGATGTCCTTGAGCTGAAAATCCAGTCGGCAGTCCGTATATCGGGCAGTGTCCATGTTCTCCGGAGTGAAGAGGTTGTTCCAGAGCCGCACGAACCCCTCTTTTCCCTTTTCATTCAATGGAGTCGCGGCGTCCAATCGGACTTGAAAATAGACGGCGTACCACTGGTGTGGCAGACCGGTGATCTCGAAGGCGCCCCGGACGAGCAAGTATGCCGGGTCCGAGTGCGTCACCTCCGTGTCCAGGTAGTTTACCTCCGCTGCCATTCCCTCCGCAGGCAACACACCCAGCCCCAGAATCACCGCCAGGACGCCGACCACCTCCCACAACCGCACGCCTACGCGAACTCTCTCTTCACCTCTCATGAGTCCAGCCTCCTCTCCCGCCAAAAGTTCACGTGTCTCCTCTCGACGTCGCTTTCTCTCCAGCTCGGGGGTCTGACTCCCGTCTCAAAAGACCGAGAGAAATTATCAAAGCCAGCCATCAATGGCAAGCCCCACCGATAGGAAGGCAGTGTTCTGGAAACCGGGGGGGCCAGCGATTAGCCGGTCTGGATGAGGACTTTTGTCTCGGCTTTTGCGGATTCGATGGCGTCGGCGACGGTTGCGAGGGGGAAGGTGCGGGAGATGAGGGGGGCGACGTTGATGCGCCTGGTGGTGAGCATGTCAATCGCTTTGGCAAAGGGGCCGCAGCGTGAGCCTTGAATTCGGATTTCGTCCACGACGATTCGCGTGGCGTCAACCGACGGGGAGGGGATGCCGCAGGTGGTCTTGAGGGCGATGGCTCCGCGAGGTCGAACTAATCTCAGGGCGTCGTTGAGGCCCGTCGGCTTGCCTGTGGCGTCAATGACGAGGTCGGCGCCAAGCCCGTCGGTTAAGGCTTTCACGTCGTCGGCAATTTGACCGGCGGCTCCGGAGAAAACGTGATCGGCCCCGAAGGAGACCGCTCTTTCCAACGCTTTTTCGTTCATGTCCGCGGCAATTACTTTTGCTCCTCTTTCTTTGGCGACGGCGCAGAGGAGCGTTCCGAGCCGACCGACGCCGAGAACGACGACCACATCGCCCTTCCGGATGGGCGAAAGCTCAAACGTCTGGATGGCTGCCGCCAGAGGCTCGACGAAAACGCCCTCAGCGGGAGAAATCGTGTCCGGGAGAACATGCACGTTGCGGAACGCGACACGGAGCATTTCCGCGAAGGCTCCGTCCTGCTCGACGATTCCCAGAACGGTTCTCCGCATGCAGTGGTTCGGAAGCCCCTTTCGACAGGCGGCGCATTTGTCGGAGCGGTCGTAGCTCCAACAGGTGTTGTTGATTTCTGCGGTGACGAGCTTCCCGAGAAGGTGGGAGGGGACGCTGGAGCCAACCGCGGCGACATGTCCTGTGAACTCGTGCCCGAGGACCAGCGGCAAGGGCACGGAGTATTCTCCGGAGTAAATGGCGATGTCGGTTCCGCAGACTCCGGCGAAGACGACTCGGACGAGGACTTCGTTTTCCGCCGGTTCGGGTGCTTTACGGGTCTGAATCGAGATTTGCTTTGGCGCGGTCAGGACGGCTGCTCTGTACGTTTCTTTCGGCATGCTGGACACTTCGCGCGTTCGCCTTCAACGTAGCTCCCGTCGCAGGCTCGGGCAAAAAACGAATGAAATCGGACGACGGGTCTGGTAAACTCTCGGCAATTAACAGAATGATAGTCGAGCCTGCCGTCGCATTGCAAATGAAGAGAAGGAGTGTGGCTTATGAAGCGACTCGTGGCGACCATCGTTGTGATGGCATTCCTCATATCCATTATCGGTTGCTTTGGCAAGAAGAAGGGCGGGAAAGGCAAAGCGAAACTTGTGGTGATTAAGGTGATTCCGGGGAGCGCCTCCACGACCGACCGAGAAAATGGCTTCATGAATACGACCAAAAAGAAGTACTCCGCGAAGATGGAGGTGGTTGATTCGCGGTACGGCATGTCCGACAGAGCAAAGTCGCTGGCTGTTGCGGAGGACCTTCTCACGGCTAACCCGGACATCAAGGGGATTTTCGCCGCGAACGAATCGAGCACCGTCGGCGCACTCGAGGCGGTTAAGGCGCGCAGGCTGACCGGGAAGGTCAAGATCATCGGATTCGATTCCTCGCCGAGCCTGGAGAAGGGAGTGAGGGACCGGACGATTGATTCCCTCGTGGTGCAAGACCCGTTCAATATCGGCTACGAGGGAGTCAAGACGGTTGTTGAGAAATTGAACGGAAGGACCCCGGCGAAGCGCATTCCGACAAAAGCCACGCTCATCACTCGCGACAACATCAACCAGCCGGAGATTCAGCAGCTTTTGAATCCGGACATCAAAAAATATCTACAAAAGGAACGAGAGGTTGCGTCGGGCGAAGGGAAGAAGACCGTTGCTGTGATTCCGAAGAGCCAGGCGCACATTTTCTGGCAGACGGTTCATGCCGGGGCGATTGCGGCGGGGCAGGACCTGGGCGTGAAAGTCCTGTGGAAGGCGCCCGCAACGGAAAGCGACTATGCGGAGCAGGTCCGGATCGTGGAGGACTTCATCACGCAGCGGGTGGATGGAATTGTGCTTGCTCCAACGGACAGGACGGCGCTCGTTCCCTATATCGAGCGGGCGGCGAAGGAAAAGATTCCGCTGACAATTTTTGACTCTGGGGCGGATACCGAGCAGTACGTCTCTTTCGTGGCCACGGATAACTATCAGGGCGGAGTTATGGCTGCGGAAAGAATGGCCGAGATTCTCAACGCGAAATGAGCCAGCCGATGCTCCAGATGATAGGAATCAACAAGTCGTTTTCGGGCATCCGTGTTCTGCGAGACGTTGACTTCGAGCTGCGTAAGGGCGAGGTTCACGCGGTCGTCGGGGAAAACGGGGCGGGGAAGTCCACGCTGATGAAAATCCTTGCCGGGATTCACCGGCCGGATTCGGGGCAAATCCTCTGGAAGGGGCAGCCCGTCGAGATAACCACTCCGCATTTGTCGCTGCGTCTCGGTATCTCGATGGTGCATCAGGAGTTGACGCTCGCTCCACATCTGACCGTCGCCGAGAACCTGTTCCTGGGGCGGGAGCCGCTTCGCCAAAAGCGCATCGGAATCATCAACCGCAAGTCTCTGTTGAAGCGCACGAAAAAGGTTCTTGAGGCGAACCGCTTCCCTCTCGACCCATCAGCGATAGTGCTTCGGCTTCCGATTGCGCAGCGGCAGCTCGTCGAGATAGCGAGAGCTCTGGCGGCGGAAAGCGAGGTCATCATCATGGACGAGCCGACATCGTCCCTCTCGGTAAAGGAGGCGGAGGAATTCTTCCGGGTCGTGCGCCGGCTGAAAGAAAAGGGCGTCAGCGTCATTTACATTTCCCATCGGCTGGAGGAACTGCACGAGGTTGCCGACCGCATTACGATTCTGCGAGACGGGCAGAAAATCATCACGGCTCCTTTTGAGTCGTTGGACATGTCGGGAATTATCCGGCACATGGTCGGGCGGGAACTCTCGACGATGTTTCCGAAGAAGGACGCAACGATTGGCGAAGAGATTCTGCGGGTGGAAAACCTCTCGCGAGGAGGCGTGCTACATAACATCTCGTTCTCGCTGCGCGCGGGCGAGATTCTGGGCGTGGCAGGTTTGGTCGGTGCTGGGCGGACAGAGCTGGCAAGAGCAATTTTTGGGCTGGACAAGGCGGATTCCGGAAGAGTCTTCGTCCTGGGGAAGGAGCTTCACGAGATTTCGCCGTCGAGCGCGATCGAAGCCGGGATGGGTTATCTTACGGAGGACAGAAAGGTTACCGGACTGGCGGTTGGGCTGGACATTTCCGCGAATGTGACGCTCTCGAACCTCAAGAGGCTTCTGTGGTTTGGAAGGATTGACCTTCGGCGGGAGAGGGAAGTTACCCGTCAATACGTCACGCGACTGCGAATCACCACGCCATCGGTTCGGCAGAAGGTCCTGCGGCTGAGCGGCGGGAATCAACAGAAAGTGGCGGTCGCGAAATGGCTCTTCGCCCAATCGAAGCTCATCATTTTCGACGAGCCGACGAGGGGAATTGACATCGCCGCGAAGAGGGATGTGTTTGACCTTTTTGAGGAACTGACGAGGATGGGAGCGGGCATTTTGATGATTTCTTCGGAGCTTCCGGAGATTCTTGGGATGAGCGACCGAATCCTCGTCATGCGGAGAGGGAGAATTGTCCGGGAACTCGATCCCCGCAAGACCAATCAAGAGGAAATTCTCCGGCTTGCTGCGCTGGGCTCCGAGCTGGCGGCGTGAGGCATGGAAGACAGAAGTGCGATGAAAACATCGGCAAAAGTCGAATGGCTGAAGGTCTCCTACCAGAAGTTCCTCCCTTTCGTCAGCCTCGTCGTGATCAGCATCGCTCTGAAGTTTTTTTCTCCGCACTTTTTCACGTGGCAAAACATATCAAGCATCATCCGCCAGCACGCCCAGATCATCCTGATGGCAATCGGCATGACGTTCATCGTCGCTTCCGGAGGAATAGACCTCTCCGTCGGGTCCATGATGGCACTTGCGGGAATCTGTGGAACGCTATTGATGACCGTGAAGGTCCCTCTCGTGCTGGCAGTGATGGCGGGATGCGTGGCTGGGTTGGTTTGCGGCCTGCTAAACGGGCTTCTCATTTCTCGTCTGAAGATATCCCCGTTCATCGCCACGCTGGGGACAATGCAGGCTTTTCGAGGATTAGTTCTGGAGATAACGAAAGGCTTGCCGGTTTACGAAGGAATCCCTCCCTCTTTTGGGAACCTCCGGAATGGGAATCTCTTTGGGGCGATTCCTGTCCCCATGGTTCTCATCGTGGTAATCGCCATTCTGGCCAGCTTGACCTTGCGATACACACGTCTTGGAAGATATTCGTACGCCATTGGCAGCAACGTCGAGGCGGCGCATCACTCGGGCATCCGTGTCGGAACCTACCTGCTTCTCATCTACGCGGTCGGCGGATTCCTGACAGGGCTGGCGGGTATGATCGAATTCTCGTCGCTGGTGAGCGGGCAGCCGACGGCGGGAGGCGGATACGAGCTGCGTGTCATTGCTGCCGTCGTTATCGGCGGAGGCAGCCTCATGGGGGGCGAGGGAACCGTTATGGGAACAATCATCGGGGCATTGCTGATGGCGCTTCTGCTGAACGGCTGCACGCTTCTGCATATTTCGGACTTCATTCAGCAAATTGTCATGGGCGCCTTGATCGTTATCGCCGTAACGTTCGACCAAATGCGCAGAAGAAAGATGGAGGGAGGTTCGTGAGGATGCTCATTCGATGCGCTCTTGTGCGCTGAACCACGAATGGAAGGGAACTATCTATGATTCCATGTTTGAATCCCGCTACAACCGGAGGAGGCAAGAGCTTAGAGGAATTCGTAACCGTTGCCGGCAAATGCGGCTTCGGCGGCGTTGACTACAACATTCTCGCGGTTGCCGAAATGATTGAAAAGAAATCGCTCGACGGAACTCGCGAGTCGTTCGCTGCCGCGAACGTGAAGCTCGCCGCGTTCGGCCTGCCGGTGGAGTTCCGGAGGGACGAGGCGAAATTCAAGGAGGGCTTGAGCGATTTGCCGCGACTGGCGGCCGCAGCGGCAGGCGTCGGCTGCGCGATATGCTGCACGTGGCTTCCCCCCTCGACGGACGAGCCAGCAGCGGAGTTCACTTGCCGGGTAGTTCGGCGGCTCAGGGAGTGCGCGAAAGTCCTTGGGCACAAAGGAATCCGATTGGCTGTCGAGTGGGTGGGGCCGGTTACCGCTCGGACTCGCAAGCACGATTTCATCCACACGCTGGGTGGAGACCTGGAATTGATTGCCGCGATCAATCAGCCGAATGTTGGTCTTCTTTTCGACAGCTTTCACTGGTTCACGACGGCTGGAACCATTGCCCAGATCGAAGCGCTGCCGCTGGAGATGGTCGTGTACGTGCACGTGAACGATGCGCCAAACAAGCCGCTCGACCAGCAGATAGACCTGGAACGAGTGCTGCCGGGGGAGGGCATCATTGATTTGAAGGGAATGCTGCGGGCGCTGAAGAAGAAAGGCTATGATGGCTTCCTGTCCATTGAAACCTTCGACAAGGAACTCCAGAAACTTGGGTTGGAGGTTGCCGCCCGGAAAGCGAAAGCCGCTCTCGACCGTGTTCTTGAAGGCGTGTGAAACGAATTGTGCGGTTCCTCATCCCACGGGCACGCCACTCAGGCGACCGGGTGGGGGCGAGATGCGATGATTCCGAGCTTGTGCTCGATAGTAAAGACGAGCGATGCACTCTGAAAAGACGTTCGAGGCGTACCGCCACGAAGTTCGACAGAACGTTCGGTGGAACTTTCTTTTTAACTCGCTGGACGGGATTCTGTTCGTTTTGGCCCTGGCGTTCATCGAACCGGGGTCGGTTCTTCCGGCGTTCATTCGGAGGCTCGGAGGTTCCGATTTTCTTGTTTCGGTGATCCCCGCGGCTCAGGCGATGGGGTGGATGACGCCGCAGATTTTCATATCGAATTTCGTCGAGCGGCTCAGCCGGAAAAAGCCGTTTGTTGTCGGGATGGGGGTCGTGGAGCGCCTGCCGTATTTGTCAATCATCGCGCTCTGCTTTCTCTTGGCAAGTTCGCAGCACCTCGTTCTGCTGGTGGTCTGCCTTTCGGCCATCTTTGGGGCCGCTTTAGCTTCCGGGTTCAACAGTCCCGGCTGGTTCGACATGGTGACCAAAGTCACTCCCCTCCGCCATCGGGGAAAGCTCTCGGCGGTCAGGATGACGGTCGGCACGCTGCTGGGGATAGGCGCCGGATGGGTTGTGGAATGGGTTCTCGACCAGAGCCACATCTCTTTCCCCCGGAATTACGGTTTCCTGTTCGTCACAGCGCTTTTCTTTATGAGCCTGTCGCTGGTTTGCATGGCATCCGTTCGGGAGCCGGTTTATCCGGGGCGGCACGAGAGACTGACGCTCAGGAACTATCTTTCAAAGCTCCCGGCGATCCTCAAAAAGGAGAAGAACTTCAGGAATTTCCTGGTGGGGACATTCCTCCAGAGGGCGACGTTTATTGCGCTGGCTTTCTACGCCATAAACGGACTGGAGAAGTTCGGTTTGCCGGACAAGTGGGTGGGCAGGTTCACGGTCTCGATAATGGTCGGGAGGGTCCTGGCGACACCCGTGTTCGGGCTCTTAGGGGACAGATTCGGGCACAAGATTAACCTGGTCGTCGGCGCCGTCGCACACTTCGCCGCCGCAGTTTTCGCGATCACGGCGCCGAATGAGTGGAGCTACCTGCCTGCCTTCGCATTAGCGTCGGTGGGAGTGTCCGCGGACCAGGTCTCGCGGTTCAACATGGTGGCAGAATTTTGCGAGCCGGCACGGCGTCCGACGTATATCGCCCTTTCCAACAGCCTCCTCGGGCCAACAGCGTGCATCGTGCTGCTCGGGGGCGCCTTCGTGAAGACTCTGGGATACGACGGATTGTTCGTAATCGCGGGCCTGTTCGCACTGGGAAGCGCCGCATGCCTGGTCTTCGGAGTGCGAGAGCCGAGGAAGTTTCCACATGCGGCCGTCGTATCCAGCTACAAGCAGCAGTGGTGAACGGGGCTGGACAAGCCGCTTTGCTGCCCGTCCACTACTAACCCGGACCCCTTTTGCGGAAGAGCCCCGGGCAAGCGCCTCGATGCTCAGCCCGGCAAGCGGACTGGTTCCGCTCCTTGCCCTCGGCAGGCAGAGGCTCAGAATCGGTCTATGTCCTGACCGTTCAGCGCGAAAAAAAGGCCCGGATTCCTTCCGGGCCCCGCAGTTCTTGCGTTTCTCTTTACTTCCCTATCCTATTGCAGGATAAAGGTTGTCTTGCAGCTACCGCACTCGATCTTCTGTCCGGCAGCGGCGCTGGCTGGCAACTGAAGAGTCGTGCGGCATTTCGGGCACTCGACGAGCTTCTCGATGTTACCCTCGGCGGTCTTTCTTTCCTTGTGCTTCCCATAGAGGTAACCACCGACGAGGCCCGCCGTGGCGCCGACGAGTGCTCCCGTGGCGGTCTCACCGGACTGGTGGCCGATGATGGCGCCGGCGCCGGCGCCGATGGCGGCGCCCGTCAGGGCAGTGCTCTCTTCGGTCGTGCACCCGAACAGCGTCACCACGAAAATCAGCGCCAGAATCAAGCTGACAATTCTCATCTCTTTCCTCCTTTCGTGATAAAGCCCCCCAAAGTTGGATGTATTTTACCAGAACAAGATTCAGGCCCGCAAGAACTTTTCTTCTTCATCGGTAAGGGCTCTCCTTCTCATACCCGTTGGACGCCAGGGTCCGATGGAATATTCAGCGAAGCCCGCGTCTTCGAGGAACCTCTGCCCAGCGAAAATCGTCCGAACTTTTACACGGATGCCTCTTGAAAAACTCGTCAGAAGCGGTTAAATGAAGAGGCGCAGGCCAGTTGGCGGGCTGCTGGGCAGTGATCGGAGACGACCCCAAATCCATGGAACATTGCAGGACTTTCGGTGTCCAAGCTAATGGACGGGCAGAAACTGAACGTTGACAATGAGGTGGAGGCGGAATCCGACTCGGACCTCATTGAACGACACCTTGCGGGAAGCGAGGAAGCCTTTAACCGCTTGGTGCTGAGGCATCAGCGAAGTGCTGTGAACCTGGCGTACCGCTTCCTCGGCGATTACGAGGACGCCTGTGACATCGCCCAGGAAGCCTTCGTCCGGGTTTACAAACACCTTCGGCGGTTCAAGGGCGATTGCTCTTTCAAAACCTGGCTTTACAAGATTACTTTGAACCTATCTCGCAATCGGTATCGCTGGAAAGTAAGGAGAGGCGAGTTCGGGAGAATATCCCTGGATGACCCGGGAAACGAGAATCCGCATAAACACACCGAAGTCCCTGACACGAAACTCTCTGCGGAAACGGAATTGAGGAACAAGGAGATTCACTCGCGGATTCAGGAATCGCTCAGCCTCCTCCCGAAAATGTACCGCGAGATACTCGTTTTGCGACATATGGAGGAAATGTCCTATTCGGAGATGTCCAAAATGCTCCGATGCGCCGAGGGAACAATAAAGTCAAGGCTGCATAGAGCGAGATTGGAGATGAGAAAGCTGCTCGCGGATATGGTCGAAAGCTAACAGGCAGAATCTACGAGCGCCGCAAAGGTTGTACACCCGCAATACTCATTCAGATTAGTTCCGGCCGTCGTTTGCAGGATGGCGCCCGGAGGGAGTGTCGTCACATGAACTGCGACAAGATCAGACCGTTTCTCGACGAATTCGCTGCGGGCGAGCTGACATCGCCTCAGAAGGAGAGGGTGCAGGAGCATCTCGTGGGATGCCCTTTGTGCCAAAAAGAGCTGTCGGCTATCACCCGCACCGTCCGCCTTCTGGCGGAGTTCGGCGAGGTGAAGGAACCGCCCCATTTTCTCGAGCGAGTCAGGCAGAGGATTGAAACGCGAGCACGGCGGCCCATCTTTAGCCGATTGCTCCCGCGGACACTCTTTGGCAGGGCCGTCTTATCCGGCGGTTTCCTTCTCATCGCCGCTTTGGGGTTCTGGACCTACTACACTCAGATTCCGACTGTGCGTCCCGTGCGGGTAGAAAGAGACCAAGCGAGAACGAAGAAGGGCATCGAGGTCACTCGTTCGTACCGCGGAAACGGGATTCCGGAGGAGGAATTAGGGGAGTCTATGCTTGGAGTGGGCGTGACCCCCAAAGAAGGCGAAGACAGGGCGAAAATAGAACTGGACGAACACGCCTGGGTAGAGACAGCCAAAGAAAGCTTCGAATATGGAAAGGCAGCAGACAAGCTTTCCGAAACGGGGGAGAGAGAGGCCGGGGGTGCTTTCGCCAAGTGGGACGCATATCGGAAGGCGGGAAAGACACCCGGAGGAGAGGGCGGCCGCGGGGCGGAATCCGCGCTTCGAGAGGAAATAGCGCAGCAGGGAGAGGAGGACACGTTTGGCCGTCTCGCTGCAATCGAAAAGGAGAGAGAAGTAATCACTGGCTATAAAGCGGGCGCGGCCGTCGAGGGGCGACTGGAAACCAAGGCGGAGGAAAAGGCTCCAGCGGCTCGCCATGCAGCCCTGGCGAGACTGAAGGCCGAGTACGCAGACAAGGAGCAACCGGAGAAGCCGCCGTCAGCCGCGACAGGAGTTCCACATGAGCTTAGCCCGGAAGCCGCCCAAAGAGGACGCGACCTCGGGACGGGTCTCGCCAAAGCAGGAGGCGAAGTTGTTCCGGCGGCTCCCTTGGAGGCCAAGCAGAAGACAGGCGAGCCAGGCATCCGTGGAAAAGCGGAACGCAAAGACATGCCAGGCGAGACGGACGGTGACCTGCACGAGCCAGTGGCTCTTGAAGAGGCTGGCAAAGAAGGGCTTGCGCTGACGGGAGCGGAGTTTAAGGTGGCCGAAGCCCCGCGAGACGAAAAGGCTGAAACCGCACTTAAATCGGGTCGCCCCGATGGGTATGACAACATCAATGACGCCAGGCAAACGCAATGGGGCATGGCTGGGCAGCCGCAATCCCAGGCGCTTGCCCTGGATGAAGCGGGCGGCGTTTTGCTCGGCCAAGCCGTGACGCTCCAGGTGAGGGACCAGGTCGAAGGGGCTGAATCTGAGCTTGTGATTGGAGTCAAGGACACCCAGAAAGCGCTTCCCGAGATCAAAAGGATGCTGACGGAACTCGGCGGCGCCATCCTTGAACCCGCCGCTGAACACGCACGGATGCTCTATCAGCAAGCGCCCCCTCCGGACCCAAACGTCCTTCTTGTCAAAATGGATTTCGCCGCGTTTCAGTCTTTTCAGGAGAGATTCCTGCGTCGCCCCGAGCAAGCGAAACCGTCCGGCCCAGCAATCCAGATGCCCGAGCGTGGACAAGCACACCAGCGGAACGTTGAACAACGACGGGCCGTCACGTTCCGCATCCGTCTGGTAGAAATCTCACGCCAAGAGCACCAGGACCAACCCGCCGAAAAATAGCCTTCCCCCCGAAGAGCTACCCCACGCGCAGGGTGAACTGCACCATCTGAAAACGCACCCTTTCCCTCGAGTTGCGTTGATCAGACATTGATTCGGGGGGCAACTACGGACGGGTCTCGATTCGGAAGAATCGGATTTTGGTGGGGCCGAGGTCGCCGCTGT
>CAZFAP010000088.1:0-19405 GCA_964516325.1 uncultured Verrucomicrobiota bacterium | reverse complement strand
CCTCCCTTGCCCATCCTTCTCGCCGCCCTCCCGTGCAATCTTTCGGAATCGCTGGGTAACCCTCGCCTGGCTGTTGTGCTAAAATGGCTGGGAAGTTCAAATCGGAAGTCGCCGAAGGGGCGTGCAGGTTCAGCCAATTCATGGCAGAGCATCACACGTGGAACTGACGGAAGACCAACACAGGGCTGTTGAGGTTACTGACCGGAATGTCGTCGTCTCCGCCGGAGCCGGCACGGGGAAGACCGCGACTCTGGTCGCGCGGTTTGTCAACCTTGTCTCCTCCAAGCGGGCGGACGTGAACGAGGTCCTGACCATCACCTTCACGGAGAAAGCTGCCGAGGAAATGAAGCGGAGGATCGCCGACGAGTTCCAGAGGCTGGGGATGAGAGCCGAAAAAGCCGCGACGGAGACCGCCTACATCAGCACCATCCATTCGTTCTGTGCTCGTCTCATCAGGGAAAATCCTTTTGCGGCGGGCGTTGATCCCGAATTTGAGGTGATTGACGAAGTGAGCCGCCGACTCATGCTCGGCGAATTGTTCGATGAGCTATTTGCGGAGGGGGGAGGCGATTTTCTGGAGCTGGCGGAGCATTACGGCGAAAGAGCGATTAGTCCCTCCATCATCTGGTATATGGACCTCTGCCGAAGCCTGGGGCACGAGGTCGAATACGTCGAGCAATTGCTTGTCGAGCCTCGCGTCTTGACAGAAAAGGTCCGGGCAGTCGCCGACAAGAGAGCGGCGGCGGCTCTGGACCGTATCCGGGAGGCTATTGACGCACTGCGAAATCTGGAGGCAACCCGAAGCTGTGAGAATAAGCGTCGGGAGATCGTCGAGCTGCGAGGCTCTCTCTCCGACGTGAGGTCCTTTCGCGAAGTGGCCGAGCAAATTAGGTCCGTTACTGCGAGGATGCCTGTCGTACCGAAGAGCGGCGACAGCAGGGCAGCCTGCGAGGAGGTCAAACACCAACTCTCGCTCATCAAAGGTATCTTGAAAGCGGGAGAGGCTGCGATCTTTTTCGACGAAGAGGCAGAAGTCGCGCTGCTCCCATGCAAAACAGCGCTGCTCAACGGAGCCGCTTTGTTCTGGCGCAACTACGAGCAGAGGAAAAGGGAACACGGATTGCTCGATTACGAAGACCTACAGCTCATCGCCAGACGATTGCTCAGGGACAACGAGGCGATTCGCAGCGAATACACCGAAAAGTTCCGCTATGTTCTCGTGGACGAATTCCAGGACATCAACTGGCTGCAAAAGGAACTGATTGACCTGCTCGCCAGGGAGGAAAACCTTTTCGTCGTCGGGGACACGCGGCAGTCCATCTACGGATTCCGTAACGCGGACGTCGAGATATTTACCGGTCTTGTGGGGAAATGCCGGGATTCCGCAAGGACTCACGCGGCTGTCCCTCTGAGGGAGAACTTCCGCAGCGGACAAAACCTGATTCATTTCTTCGATTTCCTGTTCTCCCGGCTGTGGGGTGGGGAAGAGCCCGAATTTGACTTGCTTCGATACGCCCGTGAAGAATACGAACAGCCTCTGCCAGGGTCGGTTGAAATCCTCCTCCTTGCCAAGGGCGAAAAAGAAGATGGGCAAAATGAGGACTCGGAGCAGGTGCGGCAAAGGGAAGCCCGAGCCGTCGCAGCGAGAATTGCGAGAGCTGTCGGAAATGCGGAGATACCAGTCCACGATTCCTCGATCAAGCGAAACCGCCCCGTCGCGTACGGAGACGTGGCGATTCTCTGCCGAACACGCGGAACCTACTTTGCGTGTGAGCAGGCTCTAACGGAGCTTGGCGTTCCCTATTGCACGCTTGGCGGACAGAGCTTCTACGAGCGGCAGGAGGTCGCTGACATCCTCAACCTGCTGAGAGCCATTGACAACCCCTTTCAGGACATCCCTCTCGTCGCGGTCCTGCGCTCGCCTTTTGTCGGAGCAGGAGACGAGACGTTGTTGCTTCTGCGGCGCCATGTGGAGCGCGAATTCGCTTCTCCTTACGTGATGGAAGCTCTTCGACGTGCGGGTTCACTCTCTGGCATCTCCGAAGATGACAAGCTCAGTTTGCAGCGATTTCTGTCCCTGCTCGAGAACCTTCGCAGGAAGAAAGACTCCCTCGCCATTCATGAACTGGTCAAAACCGCCTTGGACTCGACCCCCTACCTGACTCGGATTCTCGCCAGTCGGGACGGGATGCAGAAGGCGGCGAACGTGCAGAAGTTGCTGGGAATCCTGAGACAGTACGGGGTGCGCGAATCCGGCGGCATCGCCGGTTTTCTCCGGCTGTGCGAGCTAATGAAATCTTATGGGCCGGAGGAAGAGGAAGCCGCGCTGGAGAGTTTCTCGGGCGATGCTGTGAAGCTCATGACCATTCACGCAGCCAAAGGGTTGGAGTTTCCCGTCGTGGTCGTCGCCGACATGGCTCGCCGTTTCAATTTCGACAGAGGGAAGTTCTTCATTTCTAAAGAACTGGAGATCGCATGCAATCCGTGGCAGGAATCGTCCGAGGACTCCCCCGGGAGACGCCTGGCCTTTGAAGGGGCTAAAGAAAAACAACTCGCCGAGGAAAAACGCCTTCTTTACGTCGCCATGACCCGCGCGAGAGACCATCTAATCCTCGCGGGCGGCTACGTTCCCCCAAAAGAACCCAAGATTGATAAGGCAGGCTGTCCCATGGATTGGCTTCTCGGCGTCCTGAACCAGGAAGCGGACTTGCCCGAACCTGGGAGTTCCATCGAGGTTCAGCTTGGGGATTCGAGCGTCCGGATTTGCGTGGACCCCGACGAGGGGACGGTGGCTCCCCCGCCCGCGCGCAGGTCGCTCATTGAGCGATATTTCGAGCAGATTGCCGCAGGCGAACCGGTCCCTGTCCCGGACAGCGAGACTCAAAGGCTTTTGCCCGAGGTGAGAAGGGCGCTTCAGAGGATAGCCTCAAGACCACCCGCCGAGCCTCATTCGCCCCCGGCGGAACTTTCCGTTTCTCAACTCATGCTCCTTGAGGAGTGCCCGTACAAATTCTTTCTGAGAGAAATCGCGAACCTCCCGGACTGGGAAGTGATGAAACGGTTGGGGTTGTGTCCTGATGTCGCGCCGGATGCAGAGCGTTTCCCTCTCGAGACACAGACCCAATTTTCACCCGGCGTCGGGGGGAGGCGGTTTGGCGAGCTGGTCCATGCGTGTCTGGAGCAGATTGACTTCCGTGCGGGCGAGGGTCAGGACGTGGCGACGATAATCTCGCGCTATTTCTCCTCGACGGAGGAAGCGGACGCTGCGGAACGGCTGATACGGGCCTTCCTCCTGAGCGACGAAGCAGAGCATCTTCGGAACGCCCGGGAGATTCATCGCGAAATCGCGGCCAAGGCACTCCTGAACGGGGTCGTTGTCAGCGGCGTGATTGATGTTCTCTATCTCGACGGGGAGAATCGCTGGACGATCCTCGATTTCAAGACAGGCTCAGCGGACGCGGATGGCGTGTCTCGACCCAGTGCTTACGAATTTCAGATGCTTCTTTACGCTCTCCTTGTCGCGCAAGCCACAGGCGCCTGTCCGAAAAAGGCTGTCATCTACTTCCTGGGACCCCGGATTTCTCGAACTGTGCGCACAGGCAAAGAAGAACTCGAGAAGACCAGGGAAAAAGTTGCCGGGATCATAGCCGCCATCCCCCGGAGGGAGTTCGCAAGGACGACCGGACCGAAATGCGACCAGTGCGAGTATTCTGCTCTGTGCATGCCGCAGAATCCCCCGGATTCAACGACGGAGAAAACGCTTGATCGCTGACGCCGTATTCAATTTCTTTAGACTTCTGTTCGGGATTCTTCCCCGTCGCTGGGCGTTGGGATTCGGCGCTTACGTCGGAATGCTCTCGTACGTCGTCAGCCGCAAACGCCGGAGAATTGCCAGGGCAAATCTGGCGCAGGCATTGGCTCCAGAAAAGTCGTACGGCGAAATCTCTCGTTTCGCCAGAGAGAGCTTCCGTCGTGTCGGCATGCGGTTCGTGGAGTTCTGCCGCATCGGAAAGTACGCCAAGCATCTGGATCGCCCGTCTCTTGCCGTGCGCGGGGAATCCCGCGTCAAAGCGGGTTTGTCCCAGGGCAAGGGTGCGGTCTATCTCAGTTCGCATCTGGGAAACGGTGAGCTTGCAGACGCGATGATCAGAGCCCTTGGTTACCCCTGCCTGGAGGTGGTTTCCGAGAGGATGAAGAAGTGGTTCGACAAGGCACTGGTCGGTACTCGAATGCGCGGGTCGTTTGTGTCGCTCGAAAGTGAGAAGGACAAATCGCGGCTTGTCGCCCTGTTGCGGAATAACGAAGGCGTGATTATCACTCTCGACTCGAGTCCAGGACACAGGCACGCAGAGATTCCATTTCTCGGCAAGGTGACTTCGGTCAGCACTCTGGCCGCTGAACTGGCTCTGGAGACCGGTGCATGCGTCATCCCGACTTTGTTGCTGATGGATGCGCATTACAATTATCATCTGGTCTTCGGTCAACCTCTCAATCTCACCAAGACCGGTCAGCCGGATGCTGATGCCGTCGCCAACACGTCAGCCTTCTGCAAAATCGTCGTGAGATATGTCACGCGGTATACCGCTCACTGGCCCTGGATGCTCAGGACATCGAGAGCACCTGAGAACGCCCGCCTCCGGAAGCCCTTCCGCGAGGTGCAGCGCCTTTTGGTCAAAATGCCCAATTGGCTCGGCGACGTCGTGATGAGTTTGCCCGCGGTCGAGTCCCTGCGCGGGCTTTTTCCCCATGCCAAGATTGCCTGCCTTATCAAGGAAGGCCTCGCCGACGCTGTCCGCAACTTCAACGCTCTTGATTTCACAATCGCCTACGAGCACGGCTCGGGAATTCAGGCGGTCTGGAAGAGGCTGCGGACAATCCGAAACGTCCGTCGCAACTTCTTCGACGCCGTGGTTCTTCTCACGAACTCGTTTGAGTCCGCGCTGTGGATGTACTTGTCGGGAATCCCCCTGAGAGTGGGATACAGGACCGCCGGAAGGGGCTTTCTCCTGACGCACTCCGTCCGCAGAAACCCTTCCCCGGGGCATCAAATCCAATATTACCTCGATCTGGTCGCCGCCCTGGGCGAGGCTGGCGAGCCTTCGGCGCCGAGCGTTCGTATTTCCCCCCGTGACAGGGAGTGGGCTGACGATTTCATCCGGTCAATGGGAGTCTCGTCCAAGGAGACGCTTGTCGGCTTGTGTCCCGGCGCCGCGTACGGTGCGGCGAAAATGTGGTTAGGCGGAAGATTCATCCAGGTCAGCCGGAGAATCTGCGAACACTCTTCGGCAAGGTTCCTGGTGTTCGGCGGAAAGAGCGACTCAGAGGCGTGCTCGACGGTCGCCGACGGAATCGGTGAAATGGCCATAAACCTATGCGGCAAAACCACGCTCAGGGAACTCGCTGCACTTATGGAGCGATGTGCTCTGGTCATCTCCAATGACAGCGGCCCCCTGCACCTCGCCGCCGCCGCTGGCACGCCCGTCATTGGCATTTTTGGCTCCACCGACCCCACGCGCACCGCACCGCCTCAGAACTGCACTGTGATTAAGAAAAGTGTCCCGTGCTCTCCCTGTTTCAAGCGGGAATGCCCGACCGATTTCCAGTGCATGACGTCAATCTCAGCGGAAGAGGTCTATCAGGAAGCGGCGCAAATTCTCTCCGGGCGCTCGGTGAATAAATCGGGCGAGAGCGAAGTCTCAGAGGAGGGATGAGTCCTTGGCGCTCGATGGTATCGTCGGGCACCCATCACAAAGCGAAGCTATCTGCACGCCGCGGTTCGGAAGACTTCTGACATAATGTGGAAACCGTGCCATGAGCGAACTCCCGTTGGAAGACGAGATCGCCTCCTTTGAAAATTACTTGACTGCGGAAAGAGGGCTTGCCGACAATACGGTCCTGTCCTACGGGCGCGACCTTCGCAAGTTCGCCAGGTATCTCGCATCCATGAAAGTCTCCTCTGCTCAGGAAGTCAAAAAGGGACAAGTCATTGACTACCTCATCGCCGAAAAGAGGAAGGGCGTCGCCTCCAACTCCCTCGCCCGAAATCTGATTGCCATCAAGATGTTCTTCCGCTTTCTCGTCGGCGAAGGCATGCTCGAGGACGATGTTACCGAGCTTATCGAATCCCCCAAGCTCTGGAGAATTCTCCCGGAGACAATGACCCTTCAGGAGGTTGACCGCTTCGTGTCGCTGCCCGACATGTCAACCGGTGAAGGAATCCGAGACCGCGCCATCCTGGAAATGCTCTACGCAACGGGCATGCGAATCTCGGAGCTCGCGAGCCTCAAGCTCGACGATTACAGCGCCCAATCCGGCACAGTTCTCTGCCACGGAAAAGGGTCGAGGCAGAGGATTGTTCCCGTCGGGCGGCAGGCCATCCATTCCGTCACGCTCTACCTGAACGAAGCCAGACCGTTTTTCTTGAAGGGGAGGGAGTCTCCCTACCTTTTCGTCACGCGGCTCAGAACCAAGTTCACCCGAGCCGGCTTGTGGAAAATGATTCATGGGTATGCGCGAAGACTCGGCCTTGGAAAGAGGATCACCCCTCATACGTTCCGTCATTCCTTCGCCACGCACCTTCTGGCCAACGGTGCGGACCTCCGAGTCATCCAGGCTATGCTCGGGCACGCAAGCATTTCCACGACGCAATTTTACACCCATGTTGACAGAGACCGCCTTAAGAGCATCCATCGCAAATACCATCCGCGGGCATGACGGCAGCCGCTCTCCGGACGGCAAATCGCGCAGGGACACTGGTGGAGTCGTCCTGGGGCTCGCCTACGACCGCGTCATCAATCGCGCTGCGAGCGCGCTCGGGAGATGCCATTGAACCCGACTATATCCGGTAGCCTTCTTCGTCGAGTCCGCGAACCAGCCAGGCGCGGCATCTTGCGCATCCTCAGAGGCATTATGTCTGGCTTTGATTCCTACGAGGTGGATGTCGTGGACGAGCTTTCCTATCCGCAACATGTCCCCTTCAACAAGCTCTGCGGAATGGCTGAGATGAAAAACCTGGAGTGGAGGAAGGCTCTTCGCGACCTCGACCTCTTTCGCAAAAATGTCCCTTTTCACCGGAAGGCTTGGGAGTTCGGGCACGGCGTCTATGGGCTGCGAAAGCTAAATAGGCTACCTCCGAACGCCGTCGCCCTCGGCGTCGGCTCCGGACACGAGACGATCCTCTATTTCCTTGCCAACAGAATACAGAAAGTCGTCGCCACGGACCTGTACGAAGGGAATTTCGCTGGCGCGGAAGCCTCCCCTCACATGCTTCATCATCCGGACATGTTCGCCCCATTCCATTTTCGTAAGAGCCATCTCCAGGTGCTCGCCATGGATGCCAGAAAGCTCGACTTTCCGAGCGGCTCCTTTGACTTCGTTTTCTCCTTCTCTTCCATAGAGCATTTCGGCAGTCGCCTCGACGCCATTGCCGCGCTCAGAGAGATGTTTCGCGTCCTCAAGCCCGGCGGCGTCGCGGTCGTAACCACTGAGCTAATCCTCAACCGCCTCGGCAGAGCCAAAGGCTTTTTCCGACGAGCGGAGGTCGAGCAAGTCTTTCAGCGCATGACCGGCTTTCGGCTCGTCAGCGACGAAATAGACTATAGGGTCGAGCGCCGCTTCATTCGCTCCCCGGCGGATTTTCGCGGCCAACCGTCTGCGAAACCGTACGTGGTCTTGAAGAGAGGTCTAACCCTTTTCACCTCGATCCTCCTTTTTCTGCAAAAGCCGACGTATGCCGAAATCAGTCATCGTGCCGCCGCGATGGGAGATGAGCGCGCCTTGCCGCTTCAGCGCTTTCAGCACAAAGCCGGGATAACTTCGTCGGTGGCTCACCTCTCGGCAAAGAAAGAGGCCCTTCTCCGAATTCCTCTCAGAATGCAAAACGTCGGCGACGTCGTCTGGTACAACTACCCCTGCGAAACCCACACCGTTCGGCTCGGTGCGCACCTTTTGACCGCGAGCGGCGAGTGCGTCCACTGGGATTTTGCGCGACAGGACCTTCCTCTCTCGATAAGTCCGGGCGAAGATGTTCGGATGGACCTGCTGCTCACGGCCCCGCGCCGCAGAGGCGACTTCGTCCTTGAGATTGAGCCCGTGAAGGAAGGCGTCCTCTGGTTCGCCGAGGACGGTTCCCCAACTCTGCGCATCCCCCTCCGCGTCGAGTAACCATGCGCGATGTGCCGACACCATCTGTAGATTTCTTGACACCGAAGGCTCGTGGCCGTAGAAAGGCCTTTCATGGACTTTCTGTCTGTTGCCATTCGGCAAGGCCCGTTTTGCTTTGCGAAGCCTTGTGCTTCGTCCGCCGGGAGAATCTTGCTCGGCATGGCTCGCAGGATTCCTGAGGAGCCTTTCTCAACAGAATGTCACTTAACACGGGAGGTGCTTCCATGAATCGTCGGATGTTTGCCCCTATCCTATTTGCGATTGCCTCGATCGGTTGTTGCGTCCCCTGCTTCGCCAGCAGCCCAGCCATGGGAATCTGGGAGGGGAACTGGTACGTCGAAACCGGGACGCAAGGGAAATTGTCCGCGCAGGTCGTGGACGAAGGAAAAGGAAGCTTTCGCGCGATTATCAAAGCGGAGCTCGGTGGGAACGATACGACGCAGGGAACAATGCAGGGAAAGGCGAAGGACGGCCGCGTCGAGTTCAAAGGCACGATTGACGCGGGAGCGGAGTATGGCGGAGTCTATGAGTGCTGGGGAGCAATAGTCGGAGAGAAATTCACCGGGCAATTCTCAGGTTCAGAGGATCGCGGCAAGTTCGAGATGAAAAAGGTGGTCAAGAAATCGCCCACTCTTGGCGCCAGGCCGCCCGACGGCGCCATCGTTCTCTTCGACGGCAAAGACCTCTCGAAGTGGATCACGAAGGACGGCAAGCCGAATCCGTGGAAACTCGTTGACGGCGACATGGAAATCGCCCCCAGCACAGCCGACATCATGACAAAGGACGAGTTCGCCGATTTCAAACTCCACCTCGAATTCTGCATTCCGCTGATGGAGGAAGCCCGCGGGCAGGGGCGCGGCAACAGCGGGGTTTTCCTTCCGGGGAATTGCGAGGAAGTCCAGATTCTCGACTCGTTCGGCGAGAAGCTGGACAACGGTTCCTGCGGCGCCATCTACGCTCAAAAGCCGCCCGACGTGAACGCCTGCCTTCCGCCCGGCGAGTGGCAGACCTACGACATCACCTGCCTCGCCCCGCGCTTCGGCGAGAAGGGCAACATGATTCAGAAAACGATTCTGACCGTCGAGCATAACGGCGTTCTCATCCACGACCGCTTCCCGGCGAAACGGCAGACCGCCAGGCGGCACGGCGACGATTTCCGCCGTATCCTCCTCCAGGACCACGGCAACCTCGTCCTCTTCCGCAACCTCTGGCTCCTGCCCCTGAAGCCGGAATAGCTCTGGCTTGCACGCGTCGGCGGTTGTAGGCGAAAATCTGGCCAGACGGGCGGGAGGGTATACGGCTGTACAGGGGGGACGGCCGTGCCGGCCGTTGGGAATGCGCACAACAAGGAGGTGGCGACATGGGCATCGGAGAAGAAAAAGTGTACAGCAGGGGAGACCAGCCAAAACGATGCCCTAAGTGCGGTAACGTGATGAGCAGTCGTCCGGACCACGGCTCGGCGACGGTGGTGCGCCCGAGCAACATCAGCCGGCCTCCCGTGGTCTGGACCTGTCAGAAGTGCGGCCATACGGAGGAGACCGATCCCGGGGCTGATCAGGCTTAGGAATCCAGGGCACGACGGGCTCAGCCCTTCGGAGCCATGGGACGGCGTGGACAGGGTCCGAGGGACCTCACCCGCGCCTGATGCCGCACGCCTGGTACCCCGGTGTGCCGTCACTTATGGATCACAGCGACGGCGTTGCGGGGGAGGGTGAGGCGACCGTCGCAGCGCTCGCCGCTGATGAGGTTCTCACCAGCGGGGACTTCCGCCAGCGTGACCTCCTTATCGGAGTGGTTCAGGACGAACCAGAGCTGCTTTTCGTTGCTCTCGCGGACGACGACTTCCACGTCGGGCGCCGCGCCGGGGCAGAGCGGCTTGAGACCGGATAGTTCGGTCAGCATCGGCAGAAGCGATTCCACGACCTGAGTCATCAGGTATGTGCCGACATAGACAACTCGCCCTTTTCCGAGCTTCTTGCTCGTGATGACCGGTTTGCCGGTCAGGCTTCCCGGGACCGCCTCTCCGCCTGCGGCTGCAAACCGATCCGACAGCCTGCCAATGACTTCCGCATCGGTCGCTGGCTCAAGCACCTCGTACCACAACTGAGCCGGTACGGACGATTCGCCGATCGTGATGGTCACGGGCCTTTCGTCCGGGCGGTTAATCTTGCTGTACTCGACGACTCGGGCGCCCGCTAATTCGGCGAGACATCCGGGGGGCGTCTGGGCGATGACGTTGTTGTCGAAATTCTTTGTCGCCGTTCGCGCTCCGATGACGAGGACACCACCGTCTCGGACGTATTTCTCCAGAATCGCAACCCACTCCGGCTTGAAGAGCGACCAGTGGGGGATGAAATAGAGCTTCACTCCGCTCAGTGTATCTTCCGGGTGAATGCACCCGACCGCGTAGCCTCGCGTGAAGAAAACGCTGTGGATGTCCCTCGCGACAGCTTCCGGTGAGGGCAGACCGAGATTCAACGGAATGTGCCCGTACTCGACGGAGAAATCGCCCGTCGCTACCCCCACATCCACCCGCACGGACGTTCCCTGAATCGCGGCACCAACCCGCCGCAGTTCCGTCCCGACCTGCTTCGCCTCCTCGTACCTCCGTCGGGGAACGTTGTCGTGATTGAGGATGCCGCACCAATATTCCTCCGCTCCGAATCGGCACGTCCGCCAGCGGAAATACATGAGACTGTCCGCGCCGTGGGCGATTGAGCGATATGTCAAGAGGCGCATTTCTCCCGGCTCCGGATTGTCGTGGAAGTAGTTGCCCTGCCCGCCCGGTCCCGACTGCTGCTCGGGGACCATGAAGTTGCCCGTCAGCGCCCTCACCTTGTCCAGCTGAAACGCGTGCGATCGCGGTCTGCTTGCGGGACTGTAATCGAAGAGGGGGTACGAGTCGAAGCCGAGGAAATCGAGGTCGCGGCTGAAATCGCCCCGATAGTCAATCAGTCGGAAAATTCCGTTGTGCATGACGAACCATTTCGGATTCGCCCGTCGGAGAATGTCAACCTGCTCGTGCTGAAAGACGGCGACCGTGTGAGAGATAAAGCGGTAATAGTCGAGCACGTGCACCGGGTTCATGTAGGTTGGCTTAGAGCGCGGCGTCGGGACATCCTCGAATCGCAAATAGCTCTGCGCCCAGAACGCCGTCCCCCACCGCCGGTTCAGTTCCTCAATCGTCCCGTATTTCTCTCGCAGAAACTGGGCGAAGGCTTTCTGACAGGAGGCGCAATGGCACTCGGAGAATTGGCAGTTGAACTCGTTGTCGGTTTGCCAGCCGATGACGTTCGGATTGTCGCGGAAATGGTCCCCCATCGCCTGCGTGATTTTTCGACTGTACCGCCGGAGCGTCTCCGAAGCATGGCAGCAATGCTGCCGGGAGCCGTGCGACTGCGGCACGCCATTCTCGTCAATCCTCACGATGTCGGGATGCTTGACAGTCAGCCACCTCGGGGGCGTCGCCGTCGGCGTGCAGAGGATGGCCTTGACTCCCTTTTCGGCGAGCGTCGCAATCGCTTCGTCGAAGATCGAAAAGTCGTACCGCCCCTCCTTCGGCTCCATTCCGTCCCAGGCGAATTCCGCCATTCGCACGACGTTGAAGCCGGCGGCTGCCATGAGGTCCGCGTCATTCTTCCTCGTCTCCGCGTCCCAGTGCTCAGGGTAGTAGGGAACTCCGAACAAGAACTTATCGAGGTTGAGCGGACGACGATGCGAAAGGTTTTCGCGGCCGAGAGACGGCAGATCAAGCGGTCCGGATTTGCCTCCCAACGACGCTGCCCCTTCCACTACGCCCACAATAAGAACACAACAGCACAACACAGTCCAGAAATTGGAAATCATCATGGCGTTCCCTTTCTTCAGGCGGTTCTTCAATCCCACTCCCATAGACTCGATGGTAGCCATATTATCCGCGGTCCCGAGTGCGGTCAATCCGCCCGGCCTGACCGTGGATTCGGCCACAGTGCTCCGGAAGGACGCTCAGTCCGTGCTCAATTGATAGCCCGAAAAACCGAGCCGAAAAGAGCTCTCAGAGCGTCCAATCTTTCCTATATTCTCGACGGATGAACTGGTTCGCCTCGGGGCAATTGGTGACCTTCAGGTTCGCTGCATCCCACTCGATTTTCTTCCCGGCACGGATGGCGACGTTTCCGAGAATGACCGCCTCCGTCAGCGGCGCCGAGTAGTCGAAATTGGCCATCGCCGGCACCCCTCCCTTACACGCCGCAATCCATTCCTTATGGTGGTCGGCTGACCGGGGGAACGTAGGCGCCGGACCTTTGAAGTCTTTGAACTCCGACTCCGGCAAGAGCTTAAATTGATCCGCGTGCCAGTCCGGCGAGAGCAGCTTCCCTTTCTCTCCGACGAGGAGAGCGCCGTTCGTGGGGAGCTCTTGGCCGTCCGCAAGCTCTTTGGGAGGTTTTTTGCCTCCGTCGTACCAGGTTAGTCCTACTGGAGGCAGAGCGCCCCGGGCGGGGAATTGCCATCGGACAATTGACGATTTGGGCGCGGTTTCGGCGTGAACGTCCGACACTTCCGCCTCTGCGCTCGTCGGGTCACCTAACTTCAGTCCCCAGAACACAACGTCCATATTGTGGCAGCCCATATCGCCCAGGGCGCCCGTCCCGAAGTCCCACCATCCGCGCCAATTGAAGGGCGCATAGGACGGATGATACGGCCGCCACGGCGCGGGTCCGAGCCACAACTCCCACTTCAGGTGCGCGGGGACCGGCGGAGTATCCTTCGGGCGGTCTATCCCTTGCGGCCAGATCGGCCTGTCGGACCAAACGTGAGCCTCACGAACTGGCCCGATTGCGCCAGCGTGCAGCAATTCCACCGCTCGGCGATGCCCGTCGTAAGAATGCCCCTGAATGCCCATCTGCGTCGCGACCTTCTGTTTTGCGGCGGTTTCTCTCATCAGGCGTGCTTCGTATATCGAATGCGTCAGCGGCTTTTCGCAATAGACGTGCTTGCCGAGCTTCATTGCCATTACTGCGGCGGGAGCGTGCGTGTGGTCGGGCGTAGCAACGACAACCGCATCAATGTGCTTCTCCTTTTCGAGCATTTCCCGGAAATCGTGATACTTTCGGGCAGTTGGAAAGCGCTCGAATGTCCGCGCAGCGTTCCGTTCGTCCACGTCGCATAGCGCGACGATGTTCTCGTCGCTGACCCCGTTAATGTCATCGGCGCCGCGTCCTCCCACGCCTATCCCGGCGATGCTGAGTTTCTCGTTCGGCGATTTCATCTCGGACCAGACGGTTCGGCAAGCCGTCCACAGCCCCGCCCCGAGAAGTGTGCTGTTTCTCAAGAAGTCTCGGCGGTTCATTGTATGCCTCATCGGTCACCTCCCTTGAACGTCGCTTGGGTCTGTCTATATCTCGCGCATGTGCGACCATCGTTTATTCGACTGATTCCGCGCGTGATTGTACCCGCCTTGACTGCCGTCCACAAGGAGGTTCTGCCATCGTTCTGGCTCCGACTGGGGGCCGAACTGGAGTCGGTCGCCGCCTCTGGCGCAAGACAGACCTCATGTCCGGCTCTTCAGGGTGCATCATTGAGAAGAGGGACAAAGCTGCTTACCCGGCACGCTCGACCCGGACGAGTGCGCGCTGCCGGACCTCCAAGTTCTGCCGTGGGGAGTAGGACAATGCAGATGGCATTTCTGGCGGTTAGGGCAACCACGGTGGCGTGTCGTGGAAGTGCGCCCATTTTCCGCTTTTGAATGGCTGTTGCTCAGAAGGTCTGAAGTGTCATAATTACTCTGGCCGCATGTCCTGCTGCAGTAACAGAGGATTGTGTCGGCGCGCTCACGGCGTACGCGCCATCGGGCCAAGGACTGACATGACCTGGAAGGCAAATACTCCTTGACTTGGGAACCGAGACTTGCAATAAATCGCGCGAAGTATGGGGAGTGAGTGAAATAGGACGCATGCCTGGGAATCGCCAGGCACTTGATATGCTCCCATCGGGAACTTCACAACCCCGTCGGCCACATCAGCGGCGGGAGCGTGTTGGAGGGGGTGCATGAACTATAACCTGCTCGAAGAGCGGTGGATTCCAGTTCTAATGAGGGATGGGAAGTACCGCCGCGCGGGCGCTATAGAGGCTCTCGAACGAGCAACAGAAATTCGCTGCATCACCTTGGCAAGTCCTCTTGACCTATTCTCGGTGCACCGTTTCCTACTCACCTTGCTTTACTGGAAAGCGGACTTGGCCGGAGGTGTGGAACACCTCCGGGACTCGGTTCTCGGGGGCGCGATACCGAGCGAGGTGGTGAACGCGGTGGGGAACAAAGCCCATTGTTTTGATCTTTTCGACAAGCAATCCCCATTCCTGCAAGACCCTTCTGCCCGCGGGAAAAATGAGAAAAAGTCAGTCGGTTCTTTGTTCGCTGAGCTTGCTTCAGGCAGCAACATAGCCCACTTCCACCACGGCGACGATGAGAATATGCGCCTATGCCTCCCCTGCGCAACTCTTGGCATGCTGCGTGTGGTTCCGTGGACCCAGGCAGGCGGCGCTGGGCTGACTCCCTCGGTGCACAACGCCCCACCAATCATGGCATTCGCAACCGCTGATACCCTGGCAATGACGGTTGGCCTGAACCTTGTGCCGCTGGATGCCAGAGCGGGTGAAGCGAAGTGGTTTGGCCACTTTAAGCCAACTGATTCGACCAAGCCAATCCCGTACCTCGAAGCCCTCACGTGGAATCCCAGGCGCATCCTCCTGCCCCCATCCCAAAGAGGCGTCTGCTGGTACTGCGGTGAGAGAAACGTGCCTACCGTCGGGGAAATCGTGTATAGGAAGAACGAAGACACCCAAAAGCGGTCCGACAGCAAACTGTTCCAGTGGGAAGACCCGGCGGCCTTCTATGTCGCAGATTTCAAGACCATTAAGAGCACCAAAGAGGAATTCGCTTTGACCGGGCGTGACCTCCAGTACCTGGTGGATGAGGACCCGAGTCCCAAATCGAGGGTAGTCCTGAAGAACCCCGCGCACGAGGGCTGGCTGTTGGTCGTCCCATGTACGAATCCCGGGAACAACAAAACCTTTGATCATCGGCAACTTGAGTTGGCAAACGTTTCGGCACAGACGATTCGCGCGTTGGTACCCCCAGACCGGCCGTCCAGCACAGAAGGCCTGGACGGCTGGAAAGAACCCGAGAGAGTTCGTCCTCCCAAGGGTGTTAAGCTCTTTGTGAATGCGGCTGTAAGCCTTCTGACGTGTGCGGATTGGGCCGCACTCTCCAACGCGGCTTACCGCCAGATGGAGGAGTCTCCAGCGGCCTTCGACGTGCTCAGCGGCTTATATTGGGGCCTTCGTGATAGGAAAATCCGTGGACTTCCATCTCGGAATTCGGCCTGGTTAGTTCTCAAACTCATGGCCGCCGTCCCTGCCCATCTTCGCGTCCTTGATCCAGACGCCGACTTCTGTCCGCTACGCCTGTTGCCGAAACGGCAGGTGAATGAGGGTGCCCGGACGTCTCGTTACCCAGTCTCGTTTCCTCGCGGACGGCGGCTCCAAGCGGTTCTGCGGGGCGCACTCGATGGGAATACGCGCTGCCGACATCCACAGCCGGTTGACTGGATAGGTCTTTGTCAGGCTCTTGACCAATTGCTCGACTAAAGCTGAGGAAAGGAGAAATCACATGAAAGGCACTTACAAGTTCCTCCAGATTCATATCCTGCAGAGCATGCCGCCCGGAAACCTCAACCGGGACGAGACAGGGCAGCCGAAGAAGTGCATCTTCGGCGGTGTGACGCGCGGCCGTATCAGCAGTCAGTGTCTCAAGCGAAACATCCGTCATTCCATGCAGTTCAAGGAGGCGTTCGGTGACGCCCTCTCCGTCAGGACAACGTACCTTCCCCGGATGGTAGCCGACGAACTGAGGAAGATAAAATCCGATGTTTGCGACGATGAGTTAAACAAAATGAAGGCCGCCCTTGCTAAGAAATTTAAGGCTGAAAAAACCAAAGGCGAATCAGAGGAGGCAGGAGAGGATAAGGAGGACCAAGAGTCTTCCCAAGGCTCCTCTCCTACGGATCAGACAGGCCAACTGGTCTTTTTCCCGCCACCCTTTACCAAAGAGATTGCCGCGCTGATCGCAGACCTGATGAATAACAAAGGTGACGTGTACAAGGCCTGGCTGAATGGAAAGAAGAAGGACAGAGAGAAGCATAAGAAGGATATGCAGGAATTCGAAAATGAGATTTTTAAGAAGAGCGGGTCCCTCACAGTTGATATCGGCCTGTTCGGAAGAATGACCACCAGCGATCTGGTTGTGAACGTCGAGGCAGCATGCCAGGTGGCGCATGCAATCAGCACGCACGAGGCCATTATCGAAAGCGACTATTTCACTGCGGTGGACGAGAAGAAGGTGGAATTCGCAACGACTCAGACAGAGAGGACAGGTGCCGGCTTTGTGGGCTCCGGAGAGCACGAAACGTTCTTCGATTCCGCCGTTTACTACAAATATCTCAACCTGGACGTTGACGCCTTGAAGAAACGTCTGACCTGGGAGGGAGACGAGGCGGCACACGCTGCCGGAGTCCTTGTCCGCGCCGCGGCACTCGCCAATCCCACCGGAAAACAGAATAGCTTTGCCGCGCACGGCGTCCCTGAACTCATCCTTATCGAAGTATCCAAGCTTAAACGTCCAATCAGCTATGCCAATGCTTTCCTGAACCCTGTGGAAGGCCTCAACCTCATGGCTGAATCTGCAAAGGCACTGGGCGGCTACATCAACACCGTTGTGAAGGCGTTCGCGCCCCCAGACATGCGCCGGGTCCTCCTGGCAGTGGGGTCTGCTTCAGTCGATATGGTAGGAGCGAACCGAGTTGACACACTCGATGACCTCGTCAGCTCAGTTGCTGAACTCCTTAAGGAGGGTGCCGCATGAGCAGTAATCAGAGCACACTGTTCCTCCGACTGGCGGGCCCTATGCAATCGTGGGGAACATCGTCCCGTTTCCAGTTGCGCCGCACGCAGCATCACCCAAGCAAGTCCGGCGTCCTTGGGATGCTGCTCTGCGCCATGGGTGTTCGTCGTGAACATTCACCAGAGGCGCTTAAGCCGCTGACTCCGCTGCTCATGGGCGTGCGCGTGGACCGGAGTGGAACTTTGGATTGGGATTACCACACCGCCGGAGCCAAGATCGGCATCCGAAGGGCTGACGGGAAAATCAAAAAAACGGCGAAGACCGGCGAATACGAAACCCTGCTCTCCCGCCGCCAATATCTCTACGATGCCTCATTTCTGGTCGCGGTCCAAGGCAATACAGACACGGTCAGCGATTGCGCCGCTGCCCTCCAAAATCCGACCTGGCCCGTGTTTCTCGGTCGAAAGTGCTGCGTCCCCGCAGAGCCTGTTTTTGCCGGAACCGGAAGCTTCGACACGCTGACCGAAGCGCTTTCGTCAATTCCCTGGCAAGCGAGAATCGAAGCTATTGACCGTCACGATAAGGGTGCGACGCGGACGCTCGACACCTATACAGAACACCCTCCGGGGTCACAGCCCCCTTCGGGAGCTCGGCTCGTCTACGATGTGCCCACAGCGTTCGGTTTCTACAGCTATGGTCCCCGGTTGGTTGTCAAAAGTCAGGTTACCGTGTCTGTGGGGCATGAGACTCAAAAGCCCTTGGCCCGGCCCTACACACCTCGACCGGACTACAATTCCCCACAATGGAAGGCCGCAACCGCAAGCCGGCTAAGGCTCGACCACCATCTCTGCGTTTTCTGCAAATCACCTGCCACCGACGTGCATCATGTCAGCTATGAAAACACGGGACACGAGACTGACTCTGACGTGCGTTCGTTGTGCGAGATATGTCACGATGCCTGCAGCATGCTGGAATATGGCCGCGACATGAGATCGCACAGGGTTGACCCCTCAGACCCGGCTCAACGGGACATGATACTCAGTCAGATCGAGCGCCTTCTGAAAGAGCGACGCCATGGCCAACGACGAAAACTGTTGAGAAGTGCGCGTGCGGTCAAAGACAGCTTTTTAAGCATCACGCCTCTATAGCGCAAGATAAGGAGCACTGACGTGTGGCTGTCTCAGCTCTTGATTGATGTCGGGCAAAACCCGGACCGGCCACGGCCCGGGCGGCTGTGGCTCCGAAACCTCTATCGTGTCCACCAGCGGCTGTGCATGGCGTTTCCGTCCGACTCGCGCAAAAGAAATGATCCGGAGTTCCTTGCCCCGTACCGGCTCGAGGACTTCCCCGAGCAGCGGCATCTCGCCGACCATCCTGCGGAGGTGGTTGGTCGAGAGCTGCTGAAGGACGTCCATCGTCCCCGAGGCCTCAGCCAGGGGTTTCTGTTCCGCATGGACCCGCAACCTGGCGGCGGGTTCGTGATTCTCGTGCAGTCCGCCGCCAAGCCGGACTGGGACTACGCCTTTCACAACGCAGATTATCTTCTGGCGGCCCCCCCGCAGGTCAAGTCATTCGATCTCCGCTTCGCAAAGGGACAACATCTTCGGTTCCGTCTCGTGGCGAATCCCACAAAGAAGATTGATACGATGAAGAAAGACAAACGACAAAGTTGCACGAAAGAGGAACTCCAGAAAATGAAGGGACGCCATGGGAAGCGCGTCCCCGTGCGGGCAGAGGAACTCTACGAATGGCTCGCTCGCCGAGCGGAGCGAGCCGGATTCTCCATCGTCAAGGATTCCACCACCGTTCAGCCGGGATACGTCTATGTGAACGACACAGCCAACGACAAAGGGCAACGCCTGCGCTCTGTGCGTTACGACGGGACCCTGACGGTCACTGACCCAGCCCGTTTTCAGGAAACCCTCGTCCGGGGCATCGGGCCGGGGAAAGCTTTCGGCTTCGGCCTTCTGTCTGTGGCGCCCGTCAAGCCGTCACTCCCGGCGGAGGCGACATGAGAACTCAAGACCTCCACGTTCTCCCCAAGTTCCGCGACGGGTTGAGCTACCTCTACGTCGAGCACTGCCGCATTGACCAAGAACTCCGCGCGGTTGCCATTCACGATGCCGAGGGCAAAGTGCCCGTCCCCTGCGCCAATCTCGCTCTTTTGATGCTCGGACCCGGCGTGTCGGTCAGCCACGCTGCGATCTCGGTGCTGGCTGACCATGGGTGCCTTGTGGCCTGGTGCGGGGAAGAAGGCGTCCGCTTCTACGCGGTCGGCATGGGTGAGACGCGCAGCGCATCGAACCTTCTGCACCAGGCGCGGATGTGGGCGAACGAGAGACTTCGCATGGAGGTTATACGCCG
>CAZFAP010000087.1:0-19473 GCA_964516325.1 uncultured Verrucomicrobiota bacterium | reverse complement strand
AACCAGGTCTGGAATTCTCCCAGCTTTTCTTCCCGATCAAGGGCATTCTGTGTGTGTATGGCAGGCAATCGCGTACCTTTCACTCACTGCCGGGAGCAGATGATCCCGAATATGTCCAGAGCAATCCCGCGTGGAGCCCCGACGGGAAGTATCTCGTTTTTGCCAGAGCCAAAGCATACAAGCTGAAGGGCGAGAAAGACCGGCGCGAAGTGCTTCTTACCCGCGAAGAATGCAAGGAATTCCTCGAAGATGGAAAGCCCTTTCTCTTCGACCTGTATCGGATCCCATTTAATGACGGAAAGGGCGGCAAGCCTGAGCCGCTTGAAGGGGCTTCCAACAACGGCATGAGCAACTTCTTCGCGAAATACTCACCCGATGGCAAATGGATTGTGTTCTGCAAAGCGAAGGATTATATGCTGCTTCAGCCCGATAGCGAGCTTTATATCATCCCGGCTGAGGGAGGGGAGGCCAGGAGACTGCAATGCAACACAAAGCGGATGAACTCATGGCACAGTTGGTCGCCAAACGGCAAGTGGCTGGTGTTTTCTTCCAAAGCAAATTCAGCCTACACGCAACTTTTCCTTACCCACATGGACGAACAAGGACGCAGCAGCCCTCCCGTCCTGTTGTCGCACCTTACTGATCCGGACCGGGCCGCCAACATACCGGAGTTCGTAAATACGAACGCTTCGGCGATCAAGAAAATCGGCGAGAAATTCCTCGATGATTTCTCCTACGTCAGAGCCGGAGACGAGTTCGATAGAGCCAGCGACCCCGATGGCGCCATACAGAAATACAGAAAAGCGCTCGAACTCAACCCGAATAACGTAGAGGCGCACCAAAGGCTGGGGTTCCTGCTCTACCACGTCAAGAACATGCGTAACGAGGGGCTGGCCCATTCTCGAGAGGCCTTACGGCTCGATCCGAAGGATGTCCGTGCCCACTGTGACCTGGGCATGGCGCTGTTTAACGAGGGAGAATTTGACCAGGCCATCACCCATCTCTCACAGGCTTTGAGGCTCATGCCGGGCCAGTCCGATCTCGAGCCAGTGTATAACCCCGTGGATGTGCATTGCATCCTTGGGCTCGCGTTGCTTTCCACCCGTCAGCTCAAAGAGGCGACCGACCATTTGTCCTACGCCCTTCGCCTTGATCCCAACAACGGCAGAGCTCACCACGGGCTCACCATGGCGCTGCGTCTTGCTCGTGCCGCCGGAGAAGAGGCGCTTGCGCAGGAGGCCGAGCGATGGATTGAATTGTACAAAGGCGATGCCGCCCCAGGACCACCTTGAAACCCTTGATGAACAGAAGAGGTGTTTGCATGAAGATGTTCATTGATTCTGCAAACTTAGAAGAAATCGAAGAGGCCTTCAAGAGAGGCTTTGCCAGCGGAGTCACCACGAATCCCTCTATCCTGTCCCAGGAAAAAAAGTGCGACTTCAAGGAGCACATCCGCAAGATAATTGAAGTCATTCGGAAGTACGGTCCCGACAAACCCCTCAGCGTCGAAGTTTTCACGATGGACCCGAAGGAGATCGTCAAGCAAGCGGAGGATTTTGTCGAGGAATTCAGCGACTACAAGGAGCTTTACATAAAGGTCCCCATTGGCTGGGATGAACTTTGGGTGATTCACCAACTTCGTCAAAAGGGAATCAAGGTCAATTGCACCTGCTGCATGTCATTTAATCAAGCGGTGATGGCGGCGCTGGCCGATGCGAACTTTGTGAGCATTTTCGTCGGAAGAATTCGCGATGCGGGCTACGACGCGTTTCAAATCGTCAGGCAAGCCAGGGACGCCTTCCGCGAAGGAGGCGTGCAGTCCGAGATCATCGTTGGAAGCATCCGCCACCTCATGGATGTCAATCAGGCTTTTCAGGCGGGAGCCGACATCGTGACGGTCCCGCCTAATTTCTTCGGTCCGCTGGTGAAAAACCCGAAGACCGACGAGGTCGTCAAGCAATTCTTGACTGATTTTGCCAATTGGATGAAGTGAAATCTTCGCAGAGAGAGCTTCTGTCCGCCGGGAGATGGATAGAAATAGACGAAAACCAAGACGCTCGGGGGAAACGACAGAGCAAGACAGCTTCCCTCCACCAAGGTTCAATTCCAAGCGCCTCTTCGACGTAATTGTCTCTGGCGCCGCGCTTGTACTGTTCTTTCCCCTCCTGCTGTTTCTCGCGTTCGCCGTGAAAGTGACGTCGCCGGGACCGGTGTTCTTCACCGGCGTTCGTGTCGGAAGGAATGGGAAGCTCTTCCGGATGATAAAATTCCGCACGATGGTCGCAGGCGCGGAGCGAGCCGGCCCCACCGTCACCGCGGAAGGCGACCCCAGGATCACGCGGATCGGTCGTTTCCTTCGCCGAACGAAGCTTGACGAACTGCCCAGCCTGATCAACGTGCTTCAAGGTGAGATGAGCATCGTCGGCCCACGCCCCGAGACGCCGCCGTGGGTCTCCCTTTACACTCCCCACGAGCGGACAGTGTTGTCGGTTCAACCCGGAATCACCAGCGTCGCCACAATTCAATACCGCCACGAAGAAACGATCCTTGCAGGGAAGGAAATCGAAGAAGCGTACCCCCCGGTGATGCGCAACAAGCTGCGCATCGAACTCGAATACCTTCGCAATCGCTCGCTTGCCACGGACATGAGGATAATTGCGCTGACCGTTCTCGCTATTTTCCAAAGGCACAACCCGACGGGGAAGCCCCCAGCATTTCGGGTCGCCCCTCGGTCCAAAAGAACGAATGACGCTCGAGTAACCCAGACAATTCAATGCGACTTATGACGAACGTTCCCTATTCACGACCAAGCCTTAGCGACGCGGAAATATCGGAAATGATTGAGACGCTTCGCTCCGGCTGGCTCACAACAGGAGAGAGGACGGCACGGTTTGAGAGGGAGTTCGCACAGTTCTGCGGCGTCAAGCACGCGGTCGGCGTTTTTTCGTGCACAAATGCTCTCCATCTCGCCCTTCTCGCGATGGACTTCCAGCCGGGGGATATCGCCGTCGTCCCCACGATGACGTTCGCCTCGACTGCGAACATCGTGATTCACGCCGGGGGAATTCCTCTACTCGTGGATTGCGAGCCGAAAACCCTGTGCATGGACCCCGAAAGCCTCGAAGCCGCCCTGCATCGTCTTTCTCGCGGCGAGACGGTCTCCGGTGTCCGCGGGCCGATTGACCGCGTTAAGGCGGTTATTCCGGTGCACTACGCGGGGCAGATGGCGGATTGCGACCGAATCAGGAAGATAGCCGAGCGATTCCATCTCCGGGTCATCGAAGACGCGGCACACGCGAATCCTTCGCGCTATCGAGCCGATGCCGACGCCCCATGGCGGAACTGCGGTCAAACGGGCGACCTGACCTGCTTTTCCTTCTACGCCAACAAGTGTATGACGACGGGCGAGGGCGGGATGGTCGTCACGGATGACCATAAATGGGCAGATAGCGTCCGGCTGATGAGACTTCACGGGGCAAGCAGGGACTCGTCTTCACCGACGGCATCCTGGGAATATGATATAGTGATGCCCGGATTCAAGTGCAACATGACGGACCTTCAGGCAGCCATCGGAATTCACCAACTCCGCCGCCTCCAGCAACTCTGGGGACAGCGAAGGGAGATCGCCGCCGCCTATGACGCGGCGTTCCGCGACGTGCCTGCGATCGAAACGCCCACGATCCTCTCGGACCGCGTGATGTCCTGGCACATGTACGTAATCCGACTGAGATTGGAGAGGTTGAAGATCGATCGGGCGCAGTTTGTGCGGGAACTCGCGCGGCTTGGCGTCGGGACAACCGTCTGCTGGAAGCCCGTCCATATGCATCCGTATTACGCAAACCGTCTCGCGCTGCGGGAAGGCGACTTCCCGGTGGCGGCGCGCGAGTTCAATCACATCATTTCCTTGCCCATTTTCCCGTCCATGACCGGCAAGGAGGTGAGCAAGGTCATTGACAGCGTGCGCTCGGTGACAGAACAACACGCTCTTTGAGCCGGGGGTTACACGACAGTGAACAAGATTCGTCGAAGGCTGAGAAGCATCCGATACTACTTGTTTGGCTCGTTCGGCGCCGGGCAAATTGTCCTGCGAGTCGTCGTTGACGCAGCGTCCCTCGGAATATCCCTGACTTTGGGCCTGGCGGTCTGGGCGATTTTCAGGGACCCCAAGGGAATCAGAGGCACCTTTGCTTCTCCTTACGAGGTCCAGCTCCCCAACTTTGTGGTCATCTACATCCTTTCCCTCATGGGCGTCGGCTTGTACAGGAGCATTCCTTCCTACGCCTGGAAAAGGAAGGCGATCGGAATTCTCAAGGGAACGCTCCTCGGACTCCTCATCTATACCTCCTGGATGCGGTTCGTTTTCAACGAGCCAGTCGCCGGACGTGGCGGAAGCCTCCTCGGCTCTTACTTCGCATTCGGCATTCTCTCGGCTCTCCGGTTTCTCAGCGCCTCCATCCAGAGCAGGTTTTCCATCTTAAAAGCCGATGGGACGGCCCGTCGCCGAATCAACAAAGTTTTGGTGGTGGGCGGGGCGGGCTATATCGGCTCGGTGCTGGTTAGAGCGCTCCTGAAGAAGGGATACAAGGTGCGAGTTCTGGACATCCTCGCCTATGGACAGTCCTCGATTCAGGACCTCCTTGATACGCAACAGATTGAACTGATCGAGGGCGACCTCCGAAGGGTGGATTCAGCGGTTGCGGCCTTGAGAGGCGTGGACTGCGTGATTCATCTCGGCGCCATTGTCGGGGACCCCGCCAGCGCCCTCGACGCCAATGCCACTCTGCAAATCAACTGGAACGCGACCCGGATGCTCGTGGACGCCGCGGCGGCGCTCGGCGTATGGCGGTTCCTCTTCACGTCGAGTTGCAGCGTTTACGGATATTCCGATGCTGTCGTTGACGAGAACTCCATCCCCAACCCGGTTTCGCTCTACGCTGCTTCAAAGCTCGATGCCGAAAACGCCGCCCTCAAATGCCCCGGCGACACCTGCGTCACGATCCTTCGGCTCGCGACGGTGTTCGGACATTCTCATCGCCCGCGATTCGACCTTGTCGTCAATCTTCTCACCGCCAAGGCGGTCAACGACGGACAGATAAACATTTTCGGCGGGGAGCAGTGGCGACCTTTCGCCCATGTCAGGGATGTCGTCAGCGCCATGATCCGGTGTATGGAGGCCCCTGAGCACCTCGTCTCGCGCCAAATCTTCAACGTCGGGGCGAACTCTCTCAACGTCCGGCTCGCCGACCTCGGCGAGATTATTGGCAAAACAATCCCCGGTACGCAGGTCAAGATGGTGTCCGACAATCGCGACACGAGGAGCTATCGGGTCTCCTTCGACAAGATCCGTGACCGGCTGGGTTTTGAATGCGAGGTCGGCCTGGAGGAAGGAATTGCCGAAATGGCCAAGGCCCTGAAAAGCGGCGAAATAGGAGACTACCGAGACCCGAAATACAGCAACATTGACATGCTCTCGTCCTCTGTGGAGAGCATCCTGAACCTCGCTCAGCCGGAACCTTCCGCGTCCATAAGGTTCATCAAGACAGCCACCGCGGCCGCCTCTCGAACGCGGGGACAAGCTGTCGCCGGACAATCACGTTAGCCCGGTCAGCCGCTTTGCTCGGCTTCGGCTCCCCTACCCGATAGGGCGTTGGACAGCCCGTAGAGAGCAAAAAACACCGCAAACACGACCGTCACCCCAGTGAGCGTGTGCGGCCAACCGTGCGTGACTTTCTCTCCAAGAGTCTGCCCCAGGACAGCCGTCACGCAAAGCCGAACAACGTTTGCCGCCAGACCCAGCGGAAGAGAAAGCACCACGATTAGCACCTTCTTCCAGAACCGCGCCTCCATCAGATATGCCACCGGCAGGCTCGCGACCGACAGGGTGATCAGGCTCTGAAGCCCGCTGCACTCGTTCGCTACGACAAGAGTAAAGGTCGGGAACTTCAAAATCGCTCCCTCTCGGACGACAGCCGACCCCATGAACGAGAGCATCTTTTCCGCGACGGCAGCCCCGAACACCTTCAGCGAGCCTGTCATCGCGACGAGAACCGTCCTGGGCAAGGGGACGGCAAGAAAGAGATACAACAGGGGAAAAGCAAGCCCCCGGTAAACTCGCCAGCCCCAGAGGAAGACTGCGGCCCCCTGAATGAAGATGACCATCCCGACCTGCGAGGGCATCGGGTGCTCGAGGACAACGCCAAAGAGATTCAGAAGAGCCCCCGCGAACATCAGAGGGAAGCCGAAGGACAAAAAACCGCTCGCGGACAGGGCGGCACTTCGACCGTCGGGCGCTCGACATGTCGCCAGGCGCATTTCCGAAACCCGCTTCGAGGCCATCATGAACGAAAGAAATGGAACGAGGACCAGTTGCCACGGCTCGTCGCCGCTCTCCAACTGATGGGCTGCCCAGTAGAAGGCGGGCCAGAAAAAGACAATGAAAAAGGCGGCGACCAGCGCGAAATGCACGATTGCCCAAACGTTCTTCTGGGGCATCGTTATCGTACCAGACTCTCTCTCGCGCGTATGCTCGCTCGGACTTTCGTTCACTTCAACAGCTCCACAATGATTCCCTGAATTGCACGTGCGAACTGAAGCACCTCTTCCCTCTCGCCCTCGTTGTCTGCGCCCGCGCTGTATATCACTTTGACTATAATATCGCTTTTCTGGAAGAAGGACTTGAGCCGGCGCTGGGTCCTTCCCCAGAGCCTGCTGAGCCTCCCCTTCGCGCCAACATCCTCGGTCAAGGCGCCCTCGCGCACGGCGGCTGGGTCGAGGAGGTCGCTCTCCCAGAACAAGACCGCCATGCGCTCTCCACTCTTCTCGATCCAGCCTTCCTTGACGCCGATGCTGCGGAGCGATTGCCCTTCGCTTCCTATGAGAAAGGGCTTCGTGGCGGGCACGACGCGCCAGCCGTGCATCTCATAGCAGCTCAACGGGTCTAACCATCGGCAGACTTGAACATAGAGCCTTCTGCCGGCATCCGGTTTCACGTAGCTCCGCACGAAAAGGTTCCATCCTCCGCCCGTCACCCGAGCGATGTCCGCGCTGGTGTCCTTGACGGTCTTATCCCACTCCCAGCCAGCTATCGCTTCCGGGATTCGCTCAAGCTTTCCGGCGCTTTTCTCGACCCTTTCGGCGTTCAGTCTCGGGCCTAACGAGCCAAGAAGCATCCTGGAGGCAAGGAAGACCACCAGGAGAAGCTCAGTCGTAATGAGTTTCTTTATCAGCTTTCCAGTTCGCATGGGACCTTGTGCTTGTCCAAGAAGATGTAACATCCCACACCGGCCTACGAGCTGTCGGTGTCTTTTCTACTCCGGGCTCCACCGCTGAAATCGCAAAGGGCGCAGAAAAATCCCAGGAGCCTCTAAGCCCTGGGCGTATTGTCAATCGCCGGGTAAACCCTCTCCTCGAGCTTTTCGTTTGCCTTCCAGACCTCGTCCCAGACCGCCTCTTTGCCCGTATATCCCGCGGTTCGACCCAGAATTGTTGTGAACGTGGCTTCTGCCCCACGACGAGCTTCGGAAAGAATGTTTCCGCTCAGGATGCTGTCCACGAAGTCGTCGTATTGGCTGCCGCCCGGTTCCGCCTTCCACTCGCCCTCTTCTCCCTTGATTGTCGCGGGGCTGTAGTAGGAAGCCTTCGTCCCGTAGAGTTCTCGCTGGACGGCCGGTCCCCCTTTCTCGACTTGCCCGGAAACAAATGTCAAATGCACGGGGCCCGGATACTCAAATGCGAGGTTGAAGTGGTCGAAAATGTCGCCGTGGGTTGTCCGAACTTTCCGCCCCCCGTAGCCGACGCACCGAATAGGATGGCCGCCGATAAACCAGTTCAGCACACCGAAGCAGTGGACGTTCTGCTCGACGATGTAATCGCCAGAAAGCCAGCGAAAACAATACCAGTTGCGGACCATCCAATCTCTCGTGAGAGGTTCCGGGGCATGCTCTCCGACGTGGAAGGGGCCGAACGTGTAAATCGCTCGCCCCTGGACAATCGTCCCGAGCGCCCCCTCCGCCACCTTCTTTTGCGCGGCGATGTACTCGTTACTGTGGTGGGCCTGCATCCCCACCATAACGCTGAGCTTCTTCGCTTTTGCTTTCTCTCCTACTTCGACGACTTCCCGACATCCCCACGCGTCCACGGCGACCGGCTTCTCTATGAACACGTGTTTGCCCGCCTCGACGGAATCCGCGAAGTGGCGCGGGCGAAAACCCGGAGCCGTCGCGTGAACGATTGCGTCCACCTCCTTGATATCCAAAACCTTCTTGTACGCTTCCTCCCCGACAAATCGGCGGGATTCATCCACGGAGAATTTTCTCCGCGCCGCCTCCGCTCGATCCTCAAACCAGTCCGCGACGGCAATCACCTTGCACTTGCCCGTCTTCTCAAAGGCTGCCGCATCTGCGTTTCCCCGCCCGCCACAACCGATAAAACCGAACTGAATCTTCGAGTTTGCTCCCGTCCCGGTTACCGACTCCGCCTTCGCAATCCCGAAGGTTGAGACTCCTGCGGCCGCCATCGCCGCCGTCCTCAAAAAGTTCCTCCTGCTGACCTTTCCGCTGTTCTGCTTCTCCATTGTGCGTCTCCCGGTATTCGTTACGAACTCTGTTCCGCCGCCTGTCCCTTCCGACGGCTCAAGAAAATCAAAACCTGCTCCACGTAACCTTACCACGAATGCTCACCAGGATAAAGTGCGACCGAGCGCCTCCCGTAATCCCTCACTCTCGGGCGGGCGCAGCCACACCGGGACGAGCGTCCCTCCAACGTCAGGGGCCAGCATCGTGGCATGGGCATCTTGCCCATGACCGGCAGTTACTCCCGGGTCCCGCCAAAGGCGAGATGCCGCAACCACACACCCTCTGCATGCTCTGCGCTCCCTCCGGTAAGTCCCCTCCGAGCGAGGGATTGCCTTCGCGAAAGATTTTGCCTTGACCCGACGGGGAGGGCGCGAGTAGTATGCTCTACGAGGTGGCTTAGCAAAGGCCCGGAGGTGAATATCATGTGGAAATGCGAGTGCGGCGAGTTCAATAACGAAGAACTCGAGTTCTGCGTGAAGTGTGAGAGGGTCCGTCTCACCGAGGCAGTCGCGGAACCCCAAAAGAAAAAACAGGTAAGCACCCGAGCCATGTTCCGCAGGGTTCAAGATTTCATCCTGCTCGACATAGCCTTTTGCGCCATGGTGGCGCTATACTGCCTGATTGTGGACGATGTCGTTACGATCCTGCCAGCGCAACAATTCGCGACAGCGGTCCCCGAGGTCGCCAAGACGACCCTCCCCATCATTGTAATCGTGCTTTTCCAAGTGCTTCTGGCCATCAACATCCTGCGGATGCTGTATGGCACCGCCCTCAGTTCCGAGAGGAACAACCTTTTTCTTCAGCGAATCTACAAGATGCTAAAGGAGAAGGACGACGAGGGCAAAAAAGGAGGGAGCGCGTAGATACGTTGCCTTCCCGCCTGCCAGAGACCGTCTCGCTTGCTGTGTCAAACATTCCCGGACTGTATTTCGTCGGGCAAGATAAGCACCTTCTCTGGCGGCGCCCCACAAACCGTGCCTGCCTCGACCACGGTTCTGGGCCGGACAAGAACCCGAGAGAGCTGTGCGCCCTCCCCCACAACGGCGCCCTGGCAAACAATCGCGTGACGGAGCCTCGCCCCATCCATGATCCGCGCGCGTCCCGCGATGATCGAATAGTCTCCAATATCGCACTGACCCAGCGTCGCATCCGGGCTGACCACAGCCAACGGCGACACGGCAACCCCCACGACGATTTTCCGAGGTTTCGGCGGGTGTCGCTTCCTCAACCGATCCACGACGAGCATGTTGATTCCGAGAAGGTCCTCCGGAGAGCTAACGTTGGACCAGAATCCGCTCAGCTCGTGAGCCTTGACCTTGAAGCCATGCTCGACCAGGAGTGTAAGAGCATCGGTCAGCTCGTACTCCTTTCTGGGAGAAAGCCCAATGCGGTCGAGCATCTCAAACACTTTCGGAGTGAATACGTAGATTCCGGCGTTATCAAAGTGTGTCGTGGAGGCGCCCCTGGCGGGTTTCTCAACGAGCCTTTTCATGTATCCGTCCTCGACATAGACCGCGGCTCCCTTGGAGGGGTCCTTGACTCGATAGGTCGAGATAATCGCTTCGGGGGAATGCTCCCGAAAAGCGCCGACAAGGTCGGCGCAGTTTTCCGCGGGTGTCGCTATGTCGCCGTAGGCGACAAAGAAGAATGGATCACCGGAGACAAAATCCCGCGCGAGGGACGCGGCATGGCCCGTGCCAAGGGCCTTTTCCTGGCGAACATAATGAATCGAAACGCCCACTGAAGCCCCGTCGCCGAAGTGGCGTGTTACCTGCTTTTCCATGTACCCGACGATAAACAGGATTTCAGAGACGCCGGCGTCTTTCAAACCGCTGATGAGATTGTCACCGATGGTGGTTTCGCCGAGAGGGAGCAATATCTTCGGGAGACCGAGGCTCACCGCCCTCATCCTGGTTCCCTTCCCGGCAGCGAGGACAACAGCTTTCATAGTCACTCCCTGAATGCGCAATGGCCAGGCCTTCACGAGGAGCGAGACGTACTCCCGAGCGTGCCAAGACCGCGGACAACTCGAAAGCTATCTTGCACGTGGTCTCTCTCAGCGTGCTCGGCGGCGTGGTCGCCGCCTCTCACAGGGCTCACAGTATGCCCCTGTGCCCAGGGGTTCCGCGACCGTGCCTGAAGGGTCGCCAACACGCAAAGATATGACTTGATTTCGGAGTACCATTTGCTATTTTATAAAAGAACGCATTCAATCCGCATTCTTTTTCATTTCGGCGAGTTGCCTGACCGGAGGACGAGTTCATGTATCTGCACGAGTTGCTCGACAAAGATTCCATCGCGATGTCCCTGAGGTCCAGAACCAAAGACGAGGTTCTGGAGGAAATGGTTGACCTCCTGGACAGGACCGGAAAGATAAAGAGTAAGGACGCAGTCCTCAAGGGCATCGTGGACAGGGAAAGAATCATGACCACCGGCATCGGCAATGGCGTGGCGGTTCCCCACTGCAAAACGTCCGCCGTGGACCGGCTGGTTGCCGCCCTGGGAATTTCACGGGACGGGATTGATTTTCAGGCGCCCGACAACGAGCCGGCTCGCCTCCTGTTCATTCTCGTTGCCGAGGAAAACAACCCCGGACCCCACGTCCGAGCACTCGCCCGGCTTGCCAAGCTCCTCAGCAGCAAAGGTGCCAGAGAAGACCTTCTTGCAGCCAAATCCCCCGAAGGGCTGCTTCGAGTCATTCAAGAGAGAGAACAGGAGTTTTAGTTTCCCACCGCACGAATCCTCCTGGAGTCCCCTACGACCCCGGCTGTTCTCCACAGTCCCTTCTGAACTTCGTTCACCTGGGGACCATGAAAATCTTGGCTGCGCAGCGCTCATTTTCGTGGCAGAAGTCGGATTCCATGTTCTCCCGCGAAGACGCAAAGGCGCGAAGCGTTTCACCGCGGAGAGCGCAGAGACCGCAGAGAAGAAGAATTTTGACAGGATGACAGGATTGACGGGATGGCAGGATTCTCCTCTTGCGCCATATCCTGTTCATCCTGTAAATCCTGTCCAAAGAAAATTCGCACAGGATTCTCCTGTCCATCCTGTGTGGCGCCGAGGGCGCCATTATCCTGTCCGCCTCCTCTGCGTGGTCGGCGGCTCTGCGAGACAGCTCCCCCGCCGAAGGCGGGGCCCCTGGCCGCGTGGCGGTGATCTTCAGGGCAGAGATGGCAGGACGCACACACGCCCCACGAGGATTCACGCAATCAAGGGGACAGTGGCCATAGTAGCGCGATGGGAGGGGCGCGTCTGGTGATTTGCACATCAAGCACGAGACGAGGGGACGTTCAGGCCGATCCCGGCGCTCGGCTGGACCGGACGAAGGACGAAAGGACGGGCAGGGCGACTCCCCGTCGCCTGGGTCTGGATTACCGTTCCTGAAGGGCTTGTCTCCGCAGCCGTCTGACGGGCGACTCCGGCACAGGATTCTAAGACTTCCGAGACGGGGGCGAACGTGTGCCGTGCCAGCAGGCGCTCAAACTTCTCGCTCAGCCGCGATATGTTGTGGTAGTGCCGGAACTTCGTGACAAGCGAGGCTCGGATGCGGGGCTGATCGGGGTCGAATTCCCACGGATGAACGTAAACGATGGCGGGCTTACCTTGCCGGTTTAGCTCACCGATAGCGCCCGACACGAGCGCCAACGGAAGCAGACGGAGGTAGCCGCCGCCGGAGAACGGGAGATTCAGCCCCAGCAACCGGAATGTTGATATGGGGAATTCCCAGATTCTGGCGCCGTTCCCGCGTGTGAGGATGCCCGGAAACCGTTCTGCCTCGGGGATACCGTACCTATCGTGGTGAATTGGAAAGATGCTCGAATCGTACAAGAAACCTTCTTCGACGAGGATGTCGAGCGCCCAGAGGGTTTCTGCTATGACGGAAAAGGTCGGCGCACGGTAACCTCGAACCGGCTGCCCGGTGATGTCCTCGAGGATGCTTTTCGCGAGCCGAACGTCCTGTCTGAACTTCTCCGGAGTTTGCGCGCAAATCTCATGGTGGGCGTAGCTGTGGCAGGCGATTTCGTGGCCCCGCTCCTGAATGGCTTTCACGAGGTCCGGGTGCCGTCTGGCAACCCAGCCCACTACGAAGAAGGTCGCCTTTGTGCCGAGCCTCCCGAGAATGGCAAGTACTCTTTCAGTCGCCGGTCTGACTCGGCTCTCGAAGGAGTCCCACGCTTCCATCGGGGCGCCGCCATTGAAGGCGGTAACCTGGAAGTACTCTTCTAAGTCAATGGTCAGGGCGTTTGGTATTGTGCTCACGGCTTCGATTCTCATTAGCATCCGGGTTGGACCCCCCGGAAAAACTCAAGTCCACAACTTCAACTGCTATGCCAACGTTAAGGTGATTGTGGTAACATGTTCCAAATTCGTAAGTTAGGATGCGGAGGAAGGAGCGGCGGCAGAGGGCGACATGTTGACGAAACGGCACACGAACACCAGCACCCCGACGATTGGCTGGATATAAGCCTCGAAACGGCAAACTGTTAGCCCCACGCGCAGTCTGGCGAAACCGATGTTGACGCCAGTCAACGTCGCGGCGCCCGTTGTTTCAGGCGGCTCGTATTGCAGAGGGTTTAACGCCCCGCTTGACAGATTCGGTATCGCATCGAAAATCATTTTTGGGCGCGCTTTTTTCTTGAGTGATTGCTTGGCGTTCCGTATCATAGATACACGGTTTTGGGATGGTGGAGAGGAGGCTGGCTGACTGGGTTTTTTCAGTGGACCCAGCCGGCGGACCCCCAAAGTGAACTGGCAACCCGAAGTCGGAGGTCACAGAACAATGAGAATTGTCAAGTACGGCGCCTTTTTCAGTGGACTGCTTTTTCTGTTGCCGCTCTCTGGGCAAACCCTGAGCTCCCAACGAATCTCGCTGGGTGGAGACGCGGTTATGTGGGCGGCCCCGGACCTCGATAGCTTTTCAATGGCAGTCAGCAGCCCGGCGGGAGCCGAGGTCCACGAGATGGATTCGACTGTCCTTTACGGGGTGCGCCCATTCGTGCGGTTCGGACTGCTCCAATGGTTGGACATCGAGCTATCCCATGAGTTCGCCTTCGGCGACGAGACCGACCTCATGGTCTCCTCGGCCTCCGGCATCGTGAGACCATTCGGCGAAGGCGGCCTGGAACTCCACGCGAGCATATGCTACGGGCAACTCAAGTGGGACGGCCCCGGTAATTTTGACAGCAATTGGGGCTGGGAAATCGGAGCAGGTTACAATTTCAGGTTCACCGACTCGTTGAGCCTTCTTATTGGCGTGGCTTACCGAGACCTCGCGTTCGACTACGATGTCAGCGACGCCATCGGAGAACTCATGGAGAAGCTGCCGGAAGGAACGGAGTCAGAGGCGATCATGGTGGCCCTTTCGGAAGAGGAAGTTGACGCTGCTGGGGTGGTAGCGAGCGCCGGGGTGCTGGTGACGTTTTAAGGCGCAGACGGCGCGACTCGCACGGGCCTTCTTACAAAAGAATCTGTGCGCGCCTGACGCGGGGTGAGGTGGCACGTCTTTGTAACTTCGCGCCAACGGGGTCCTGGCGCCCGGCAGAGCAGGCGCCGGCTCGCGGCGTCGCGCGGCAACCCGACCCAGTCCAAGAGGAGTGCGCCGTTCTTCGCCGTGTGACTCTTTTCGCGAACGTTCCCCAATTGCTGGGGGTTGCTCCGACGCAACGGCAGGGTGGCGGGGAAACGCCCCCGTGCGTTTTGTTCCTCAGACACAACGTCGCGTTGCGTTCCATCATCGTCTTTGCAAGTGCTTTAGGCCAAGGTGATTGTGGATGAGTGGACGGCAATATCCGGATTTCCTGTTGACAAAGAGCAACAAGGCCGGGCCTCACACGAAGTTACCAACATCCTCTCCCGAAGCTAACGGAACCCCAACCCCACATATCGAACCTCGGCACGTGCCGCTTGCCTTCCTTCCGGGCCAGGCCTAAGGCAGATGTGTTTACCAGAGGGAATACAGGGATGCCTTGGTTCTCGCCTGCAAGAGGTGACGCGGCAATGGTGTCGCTTACGCTGTTGTGAACCGGCTTGCCCAAGCCCAAGCCGTTCAATGAGCTTCGACGCAAGCGCTGAGAGCGGGCGGCCGATAGGGGTCCAGGGATCAACCGGCCGACAGCTACGCCGCATGGGCGTTGACCGATGGAAGCACTGAAGCCCCCGATGGGCGGGTGATGAAAAAAAAGGACATTGCGGACTTGGTGGTATGCAAATTGCGGAACCGTCCGCCTGCCCTCGTTGGTTTTACCTGGTAGTTTACGTTTCGACGGCATAGCCGATCCGGCGGACCCACGCCGGAGCTGTTTCAGCCAAGGGCCCGTATCCAAGGGGCAGCGCTGGAGCCTAACAAGGGGTAGAAACGTCGCGCCGAAAAGCGCTGAAATTCTCTTGACAAACGGGTGACGATGTTGCTATATTTCACCGGTCTTTTGACACTGGAAGGTGTCTGCGTTTAATCCTGTCAACGTCTCTTCCAGTTTTTCGGGCCTCAAAATAGTCGAGAATCGAGCGGTAAGGGTCGTGATGTGAGGAGGTAGTACCCTCACAAGAGTTAAAGCAGTTCACCAAGAATCAAAGCGGGATTCTTCCGAAAGGAAGGATCGGGGGGTACATGAGGCGCTTCCGGCGATTCGTGCCAGATAGCGGCTTGGCCGCGTCAGTTTCTTCGGACGCGGGCGGGCACTCCTTTTTCCGGTTTTCGTACTTTCCCCGCGGCTGTCCCCGCCTGAATGGCTCCTTCGCACCGCCTGCCGGCGTTGAGATGCGCGCAAAAATCGTCGCGCATCGTCCACGCGCCGAGAAAAGGCATCACTGCGTTTGGCACCGGAGTAGCGAGTTGATCGCGGGTTGCCACTGACGGGCGCCAGTATACCCCAAAAAAGTAGGTAGGAAAGGCTCCGCAAACGAGAGGAAGACTTGCCGCGCCGTTCGGCCGGAAGTCGAGCCGCGTGATGCGGGGCGCCGGCCTCTGACTGCGGACTGGAGGCATTAGTTGAATTGTCCCCAGAGATGGTGCACCCCGGCTTACTGGGGACGGTCCACAGACTCGGAGCAGGACTAAAAGGGGGTAAGGAGCCACGGACATGGAAAATCTGCTGATACCCGGAAGTGACCCCGGTTTCCTGGACAGGGCGTCGCGCGCACTGGTCAGCACGGGACACCGTTTCGTCGCCCGCTGCAAGGACCCGGACAGGGCTCTGGGACTGATCGAGTCCAGACAACAGACCGATGAGCCTGTGAGGGTCGTCCTGGCCAATGTGCCGATGGACGATCCCCAAGTCGGCGCTTTCCTGCGCAAATTGAAGAAAAACTTTCCCGAAGTGGCGACGCTTGTGATCGAGCAGGAAAGCGCGCCGCGCATGGCGATAGATGTCTTTTCGGCGCCGAGCAATGGGTGGCCGTACAATCCCGCGGTACCTCTGGACGCCCGGGGTCTCGCCAGCCTCATCAACGAGGCTGTGGACAGGTTTGCGGAGCAGCGTCTCCGGGTGCCCACCGTCGAACACCTCTGGAAAAGACTCCGGGAGTGCGCCAACACCCCACACGTTGTCGAGCGGTTTCTCGAGGAGGTTCTTGCTCTCCTCGACGTCGAGAGCGGTTCCGTTTTCTTCTTTGATGAAAGGCGGAAACGCATGGTCCTCGTCGCGGCAAGGACCTGTAACGAGAACGAACTGGTCGGAACGACGGCGAATATCGGGGAGGGAGTTGCCGGGTACGTGGCCCAGGAGAAAAAGCCGCTCTTGGTCGTCTCGCGCGAAGCGGCTCCTATTCCCCTCGGTTCCTCTCGCCGTAAGTACGAGACCGAGTCGTTCATCTGCGCTCCCATCCTCAACCATGGGCGCCTGATCGGGGTACTCAACCTCACCGAAAAGAAGTCCAAGAAGCCGTTCAACGAGACCGACCTCGACATTGTCATGGCGATCCTCGATCAATTCTCCCCGAATATAGAGCAGGCGTTTCACCACAGAAACCTCCACGACAAGAATAAGAAGCTTTCTGCCGCCATCAAAAAGGCTTCTGCGAGGTTGCGGGACAGCCGAGCCCTTCTCTCCTTTGTGGAGGACTTTAACACAACGGTCGTGAATAACATCCCTCTCGGGGTAGTGATATTGGACCAGAACCTGAGCATCCGTTCCGCCAACAAAAGCTTCCGCGATCTTTTCACGGAGCGCGGGAAGGAAATCCTGGGGCATCCTCTGGGGGAAGCGCTAAGCTCGGTCTCAGAGGACGGGCGGAAAAAATGGGACGAGCGGGTGCGGGCTGCTTTCCAGGAGGAGCAAACCTGCACGAGCAACTTTGTCTGTCCGATGGCGGAAGGCGCCAGAGCCGTGTTCAACGTCAACACGCGGAGGTTCGCCGCCCCGGAAAACCCGCAGAGCACCCTGCTCCTCATAATCATTGAGGACGTAACGGACGACACGGTCATGAAGGCGAAGATGGCTCGGTCTCAGAGGCTTGCGGAAATGGGAGAACTGGTGGCGGGAGTCGCCCACGAAATCAACAACCCGCTCGACGGCATCATGCGCTTCACGAATATCGCGTTGAAGAGAACGAACGGAGACAAGTTCCTGGAGGAGTGCTTCTGCGAAACGAAGAAGGGGCTGGAGAGAATCTCCCGGATCGTGAAATCGCTGATGCAGTACACCCGGAATTGCAGCAAGACGTTCGTCCAGACGAACGTGAACGAGTTGCTGGACAATATCCTGGTGCTGATGTCGTATATGCAGACCAAGCGGAACCTCCGTGTGGTGAGGGACTGTGACCCGCAGCTTCCGACGATCAGCGTGCGGAGCAATCTCGACCAGGTGTTCATCAACTTAATCAAGAACGCGTTCGAGGCCATGCAGCCCGGAGGAACGTTGGAGATGACGACAGCTTTTGACGGAAGAAATGTCTTCATCCGGTTCAAAGACGACGGGGACGGCATTCCTTCGGAAATCCTGTCCAGGCTTGGTGAGACTTTCGTGACCACGAAGGAGACCGGCACAGGACTGGGGTTGAGCATCTGTCAGGAAATCATCAAGCAGCACAAAGGAGAGCTAACCGTGGAAAGCGAGGTTGGAGCGGGTTCGACCTTCACGGTCCGTCTGCCTCTCCAGCATCAGGAGAAAGGGAACTGAATTGGGAGAAATGCAAAACGAAAAAATCCTGATCGTGGATGATGATCCGATAGTATTGAAGTCGCTCGGCAAGATGCTCGAGATGAACGGGTACGCCGTTACCTGCGCCAGCGACGGACGAACTGCCCTCGAAATCATCGAGCGGAACGGGCAGGACATCATTCTCAGCGACATCAACATGCCCGAGATGAACGGCTTTGAGCTGCTGGAGATGGTCAAAGAGAAATCGCCGACCTCCGCGTTTATCATCATCACCGGCTATGGGACCATCGAGGACGCCGTGAATGCGATGAAGATGGGGGCGTACGACTTTGTGACCAAGCCCATCAACGATGAGGAGATTCTGACCCAGATCCGGCGGTTCTTTCAGCAGAAGGAACTGGAGGAGGAGAACGTTGCCCTTCGCAAGGAGCTGAAGTCGCGGTATCGGCTGGGAAAGATCATCGGGCAAGACTACAAGATGCAGAAGATTTACGACCTGGTGGAACTCATTGCCGATACCCAGGCGACAGTGAACATTCAGGGGGAGAACGGGACCGGCAAGAGCTTGTTGGCTCGGGCCATTCATTACAACTCGTGCCGAAGGGACAAGCCCATGGTGGAAGTTAGCTGCGGGGCATTGCCGGAAACCCTTCTCGAGAGCGAACTGTTTGGGCACGCCAAGGGCGCCTTCACGGGCGCCGTGAGAGACCGCATCGGGAAATTCGGGCAGGCCTCGGGGGGAACCATCTTCCTCGATGAGGTCTCAGCCGCCTCTCCCAATCTCCAGTTGAAGCTCTTGCGAGTGCTTCAAGAGCGGCAGTTTGAGAGCGTCGGGAGTAATGAGACGGTTACGGTGGATGTCCGCGTAGTCACCGCCACGAACACCGACCTGATGGAGTTAGTCAAGCAGGCGAAATTCCGCGAAGACCTCTATTATCGCCTGAACGTACTGCAAATATACTTGCCGCCGCTCCGAGAACGAGTCGGCGACGTACGACTGCTGGGGGAACACTTTCTGGAACTCTACTCGCGAAAGTACTCCAAGCGCCTCAGGGGGATCGCCGCGCCTTCCCTGAAGCTCCTGGAGCGATATTCCTGGCCGGGAAACGTCCGGGAACTGGAGAACGTCATTGAGCGGGCGGTGATTCTTGCAAGGGGACCGTATCTCACCAGCGAGAACTTCCCTCCGACTGTCGTTGAGGCAAAACCGGTTGCTCCTTTGTGCAAAGGGGTTATGCCACTGGACAAGGCTTTGGAAGACCCCGAGAAGCAGATCATTCACAGTGCGCTGGAGTACTGCGGCTGGAGTCGGAAGAAGGCGGCGGACTTGCTTCAGATCAACCGCACCACGCTGTTCAAGAAGATGAGAAAGTACAGTCTTCTCGGACAGTGATTCGATCCCCAGAGCAGTAGTAAGTAGAGCAGTACAACCGCCGCGGCTTCTCCTTTCTACTCTGGTAAGTAGACCAGTAGAACGGGGGCGGGTTCTGTTTTCTACTCTGGTAAGTAGAGCAGTAGAACGCCGGCGGCTTCTCCTTTCTACTGTCTCCTGTCTACTCTCTCGGGGCGCCGCCCCGCCCTATTCCCGAAGCTCTTGAAGGGCTTTACGAAGTAATTCCCTCTCACTTCCGCCGTCCTCCGGGTAACTGGCCAATCCATCCAGCAGCGGAGGCACCTCGACAGCGGCTCCGTTGTCGGTCTGAATGGAGATCGCCGCGATTTCCTGGCGGATTCTCTCCAGGACGGCGCGGGCGCCCCTTTCCGGCGTGAAAGGAAGGACGAGGAGGAATTCCTCTTCTCGG
>CAZFAP010000086.1:0-19627 GCA_964516325.1 uncultured Verrucomicrobiota bacterium | reverse complement strand
TTTTCGCCAACTACCGTCCGCCGTCCGGATTTCCAGAATCGGCCCAAGGGGTGCGGGACCGGCGCCTTGCCCAAGAGCGTAGAGCGTATCGCCATCAATCCACTCGATCCAGCCGCTCAGAACGAGAACCGGCTGCTTCACTTTCGAGGTATTCCCGAAGTCAAGTGTGAGGGTGTGTGTCTGCGCCAATCCGTGGAAGCGGGTCAAACTGAAGCTATCCGCGTAGCGCCCGTCGAGTTTCGAGAGAACCTCGGCGAGGTCGTTGCCTCCCTCATCTTTGGCTGAGGTCGGCGGCCGCAGACCCGTGATGAAGTACAGCCGCGTCTTTTCTGTCGAGGGTGGTCCGACGCATTCGTCGGGATAGACCGCGCCTTCGAGCGAACAATCAACCGCGGTCAGCGTCACCCGATCGAGATAGACCAGCTCCCGCAGCTCGCCCGTCAACTGGATGACGAATCGCCCGTCCTTAATCCGCATGTGAGGCCCGGGAATCAGGACATCTTCCTTGCTCCGGTACGAGAGGAACCCGCCATCCCCAAGCGGCACGCCAAGCGCCGCTCCGTCGAGGGCATCGGTCAAGAACGAGAATTTCTTTCCGTCCCATACATAGAGGAAGGGGCAGCTCGACGGGGGACCAAGTTTTTCCCGGACCTGGGCGGTGTCCCCGACCTTTGGGGAAAGAATGTTTTGTGCCACACCTGTCGGCCACCACAGCCTGAGAACGTCGAGGCTTTTCCGTTCGCCGAGACCAAACAGGAGCGGCTGCCCCATGCAGATTTTCCTCTGGAAGAACGCGCCGTCCCTGACTTCCACTTTCGTCGAGACGCCGAAGCGATTGCTTTGCAGCCCTTCGAGGCTTACACGGATCCAGTTGTTTCGATTTGCGCCCTCGTTTCGAAGCAGCGCCAGCCGTCCGTCCTCCCAGCATACTGTTAGGTCCAGGTCTCCATCCCCGTCGAAGTCCTCCGGCGTAGCCTGAAGCAGCTTATCCGCATTCGTCAGCTTCAGCGCAACCTGCTCCGAAATGTCGGTGAATTTTCCATCGTTCTGAAACAGTTGCCCAGCAGCGAAAAGGTCTTCATCACCATCATTGTCGTAGTCGAGGACTGCGAGAGCGATGCCGCCGCTTGCGGCGTTCGCCAGCAACGAGCGCTCGAACTTGCCGAGCCGCTTGCCGAGCAGCGCGACAATCTCTCCGCTCTCTGAGAGAATAAGGATGTCAGGCCAGCCGTCGTTGTTGATGTCAGCGATGGTGACGTTGCGGGGATTCGTCGGCTCGGCGACGCCTATGCGCTCCGCGGCGTCCTGAAACTTCCCCATTCGCATGCTCGAAAGCAACTGGTTCGGACTACCGGAGTGCGTCAAGAAGAAGTCCGTGTCATTGTCCTCGTCGAAATCCACAAGGCTTAGCGACGTGGCTGGAGTCCCATCGCCGGAAAAACCGGCTTCGTCTGAAACGACCTCGAATTGGCCTTTCCCGTTGTTGCGGTACATCTTCGCCGGCGCCGACGGGAATGCCGCGTAGAGGTCGAGGTCACCGTCGTGGTCGAAGTCCACCAGAAGGAGGTTCTTCGCCGCCTTGCCCTCCGGGTTTGCTATCCTTTCTTCCGCCTCGAGAAACTTTTCGCCCCCTTGATTCAGGAAAAGGCGGATACCCCCTTCCTCCGAGAGGCAGAGGTCGTTATCCGCGTCGTGGTCGAGGTCACCGCAGGCCATCGCCAGAAGCCCGGAGACCTTTATTCTGGAGAACCCCAACTGCTCGGACATCTCTTCGAATCCGTTTTTTCCGCGATTGCGCCAGACCTCGATCGGCTGTCCTGCGGTTCTCAAAAGCAGCAGGTCCGGGCGTTCGTCCCCGTCAACGTCCCTCCAGATGGTCGGCTGTGCCGAAAAGGGGCCGCGGGCCTCCCTGGGCGGCAGACCGACCCTGGCGGTTACGTCTTCAAACTTCACGCCGAGGGGGTTTTTCACGACGGCGGTAGGGGGCGCGGGCTGCTGGTCTCCCACAACAATCTCGGTATAAAGGCTGCGTTCGAGTTCATCCGGAGTGCGAGTCCGCGAATCCAGGGCGCGGAGTTCCTCGAACGTCTTCTTCTCTGCCATGGCGATTTCTTTTTTTCCCAGGCGCATGGCGACGGTCATTCGGCGGTAGTGGGGCGAGATCTCGTCGGGGGCAAGTTCCACAGCGCGGGTCAGCTCGTCGAACGCTTTGTTCAACTCGCGGAGGCTCTCATAGACCACGGCGAGGTTGTAGGCTGTGTCGGAGCACGTCGGGTCGAGCTCTCGCATCTTCTCAAATTCCTTTGCCGCATCCGTGAAGCGTCCCTCCCGCTTGTATGCAATGGCGCGGTTGTAGGACGCGTAGGGGGCAAGGGAAGGGTCGAGCTTCTCACCGGCTGCCAGGTGCTGTCGGGCTTCGTCGTACCGCTTGAGCTGGACGAGGACGATGCCGAGATTGACCTCATCAATGGCCAAACCCGGGGAAAGCGACAGGCATCGCTGAAGCGTCTTCAGCGCGTCGTCATATTTCTCCTCCTCATAGTAGGCTCGTCCCATGTTCCGGAGGCGGGAAATCTGTGTCTTCTGGTCGGCTTTTGCGGGATAAGCCAGGGCACAAATCAGTGATATCGAAAGGAAGAATGCGGCGGCGAATGCTTTTCTGAACACTCTTCAGCCCTCCTGAAACGGGGTTACTTTTCGCCTCGACGGGGGAAAGGCCCTTTTCGCTATGTGAACTGATGGGAAAACCTGCTGAGGGAATGCGCGGCAAACACGGTACGCTGCCATTGCCGAAGATGGCAGCCGAGAGAAACGGGCATCAACTTCCTCCGAGAGGCTTGACGGTCATCACCTCGATCTCAAACAGCAATTCATCCCGACAGATGTCGGCTGCGGTTTCGATGACAGCTCGGTAGTCGAGTCCCTCTTCTTCAGCGATGCGGCGGAACTCGGTCGAGTATTCGGCTCGCTTGAGAAATGCCACACAATGAGCGACGTCGGAAAAGCTGTGGTTGCGGGACACCAGGAGTTCCTGGACAGCGAGGAGGGTATGGCGGATTTGCTTTGCGGGGTCGCCCCTGTGGGCGGTTTTGCCTTGCTCATCAATGCTGGCGGTCCCCGAGACATAGATTCGGCTGACGGACTCGTCCTTCAATTCAACGGCTCGCGAGAACGCGGAGCCGTATTGGAAGGCACTGCACTGGCGGGGGCTGTTGAGCATGTTCATTTCGAGGATGGCGTCGTCCACGCGTGAGACCGCCAGGAAGTCCATCATGCATTCGCGCCCCAGCGGACAGTCCCCCTGAATGCCGGTGCTCGCGGGAAGCCAAACCGGCTTCTGTCCGTCGAGGAGTCCAAATTCTCGGTACGCTCGCCGCCGGGCGGCGTTGAATTCGTCGTACCAGCTCAGGAGCTTGGAGAGGTAAATCCACGTCCTGGCCACGTCGCGATATGTGAACCCGTGCGTGGTGAGAATCTCGTTGGCCGCATCGAACATGGATTTGGCATGGTCTTCGAGGCGGTGTTCTTCTCCGAGCCCCTTGCGGGGACCGAGCGACGCGACGGAGACGTAATGAATGTTCTGGTAGGTAAACTCCCTGCCGACGGCTTGCCCTTCGAGAACGAGCGGGGAGACTCCCGGCCGCTTCTTCGCCTGCACAGCCCAGACTTGAATCCCGGCTACGGAGGAAGGCTCGCACGGCATCTCGCCCACGAAGCAAAGCGTCCCGTCCGATTCTACGCCGTGTTTCCTGTAAGCCTCGTCCCGGGCAGCCGAGATTTCGGCGTAGGTGTTGGTCATCGCGTAGCAGCGTTCCTGGACGACCTCGGCTCCGACGCTGGAGAGAAATTCCGCCACACGGCTGTAAATCTCTTCAACCGACTCGCTTGTCCCGGAGGAATCGCGGCTGGGGCAGAAAGTCAGGTAGAATTCCTTGAGGTCGCCCCTCTGAATCTCCACCACACTCAGGGGCCGGCTGATGGAACGAGAAAAACGAGGTTGGCCTTCTTTCTTAGGATTTCGGTTGCATCTCATTTCGAATGTTACTCAGGGAGTCCGGTATTTAGGCGCCGATACCACCTGCATTTTCGGCGGGGAAGACGAGTGTTTCTTCCCATTTTGGCGCGACGTCATGCTGGGAGCGTTTGTACTTTTCCCTTGGCTAACGGGCGGAAGGATAACGCATGTCCCGCCGGAAAATCAAGGTGATATTCCGTTTGGTGGACGGCCTCGTCACGGAGTGCCTTTGCTCTGGGTCTCCTTAATCGTCAGGAGCTGGTCGGGCGCGATGTTCTCAAGGATGTCAGTGCCGCCGCCGAGCCAGCGGACCTCGATGCGGTCAACTCGGTCTCGCTTCCCGAGGCCGAAGTGGAGTCGGGTGCCGTAATGGCTCTGGTAGCCTCTGCCGCTGTGAACCTCGTCAATCAGCGTCAAGTCGCCTGCGACGACGTTGACCCTTGCTCCGACGCCATCGCGATTTGCTTTGATGCCCTGGAGGTGAATTTGGAGCCAGTGATTTCCGTTGGACGTCTGGTTTCTCAAGATGGTGGGTTTCTCGCGCGAGTTCAGAATGACGGCATCCAGGTCGCCGTCATTGTCAAGGTCGTCGAATCCGGCGCCGCGGCTGCTGAGCTTTACCAAGAGACCGTCTCCGCTGCTATTGGAAGCATCCACGAACCTTCCATCGCCGGTGTTCAAGAGGAGGATGTTCTGCTGGCGATAGGTTGAGGAGTCGCTGTATTTCTCGATGTTATCCTGCAAGTGCCCGGAGGCGATAAAAATGTCCCGGTCGCCATCGTTGTCGAAGTCGGCGATGGTGTTGCCCCAGGTTACGTTTGGGAAGGTTCCGGCGCCGGCGCCGCTCGTCATTGTTACGTCCTGGAATGTCCCGTCCCCCATATTTTTGTATAGTGTCGCCAACTGGCTCTGATAAGAGGTGACGAAGAAATCGAGCCAGCCGTCGTTGTCGAAATCGCCGCAGTCCACTCCCATGTTTCCATGTTCATCTCCGTGGATGTCGTAGGAGATGCCCGCGAGCAATCCGACCTCCTCGAATTTTCCGGCGCCGTCGTTCTGGAAGAGGAAATTGGGCGACTCATCGTTGGCAATGAAAATGTCGGTGTCGCCGTCGTTGTCGTAATCCGCGCAGACCATCCCCATTCCCCATCCCGCATGCTTGCCAATTCCCGAATCGTTGCTGACGTTCGTGAACGTGCCGTCGCCGTTGTTCCGGTACAAGAGGTCAGGGCAAGCCGGATATTGCCTTGGGTCCCGGTAAACGGGGACGCCGCGCATATATCTCGGCCCATAGAGGTCATAGCTGAATTTCAGGTAGTTCGCGACGTACAAATCCAAATCCCCGTCTTTGTCAATGTCGAGAAACGCTGCACCGGCGCCGAAGTTATCGTCGCCCGCCAGGCCCGCCTTTTGCGTTATGTCAGTGAAGGTCCCATCGCCGTTGTTGCGGTATAGGACATCCGGCCCGAAATTGTTCACGAGGAGGTCCTGATCGCCGTCGTTGTCGTAATCGGCTGCCGCCACGCCCAAGCCAAACCCCGTGTCTCCGACGCCAGCCTGCTCGGTAACGTCTGTCAATTTCCATCCGCCGTCGTTCCTGTAGAGTGCGTTCTTCGGAGGGTTTTGCGCTTTCGTGCCGGGGAGCGGGGCGCCGTTCACAAAAAAGATGTCAACATCGCCGTCGTTGTCGTAATCGAAAAGAGCCAAACCCGCCGTAACGGTCTCCATGATGTAGTGGCGGCCGCTGCTTCCATCGGTATGGCGGAATGCGATGCCGGTCTCGGCAGTAACGTCCCGAAAGACCGCCTGTGCCGAACTGTAAATCGGGCACAAGGTTACTCCAGCGACGAGAAGTGCCGCCAAAAAGGGAGAGCAATGCCGCACCGCCCGGCGAAAGATTCCAGCCGTTCTATTTGCCTGAGCGAATCGTCTCATAATGATTCCTATAGGTGAGATTTCCTGGTTCCAACTCCACTGCCCTGCTCGCTGCCGCGTCGGCGTCGGCGAGGTTTCGGTTGAGATAACAAGCCCAGCCGAGAAGGTCGTAGTTTGCTGCGCTCTCGTCGAGGGTGATTGCCTTTCTTGCGAGAGCCTCCGCCTCTTTCAACTTCGTTCTTGCCGTAATGTAAAGGTTCGCAAGCTCTCGATAGCCGACCGGGTGGTCGGGGGCGAACTGGATGACCGTCCGGAGGCTCTCTTCCGCCTCTGAGAGCCTTCCTGACCTGGCGTACAAGATGCCGAGCGGAAGGTAAGACCGGACGTCTTGAGGTCGAAGCCGCCGCACTTCCTCATATTCGCGGATCGCTTTTTGCGTCTCACCTCGTCTCGCATGAAAATTCGCAAGATGAAGGTGAGGTTCCGCGTTCATCGGGTCGAGCCTTGCGGCTATCCTGAAATAGTCGGCGGCTTTTTCGCCGTCGCCGTACGTGAGACAAATCATCCCGGCTCTGTCGTAGGCGGCGGCCAGCATGTTTCTCTGGGAAAGCATGTCGTCGTAGGCTTCCTCTCCCTCTCGTTTTGCCTTTCGTTCGCCTGCCTTAAGCTCCTTGAACTTCTCCAGGGGGTCCTTCGCCTCCTCGCTCTTGCCGAGGCGCATCAGGGTGCGGCTGAGACCGTAATAGGCGCCGGTGAATCGCGAGCTCGACCTTATCGCCGCCTCGTAGTGCTTTTTCGCTTCGTCGAGCTTGTCCAACTGGAACGCGGCTTGCCCCAACAGGAAGTGCGTCTGAGGGTTGTTGGGAGATTCCTTGAGGTCGGCCTCCAACTCCGGCACGGCGTCCGGCACCCGCCCCAATTGCATCAGGGCGAGGCCGATCGCCCGACGCGCCCCTGGCCAATTCGGGTCCACCTCGAGTGCCTTTCGCCAATGGGAAACTGCGGTTTCGTGATTTCCTTCCTCCAGTGCCATTAAGCCCATCGCCTGGTAGGCGGCCGGTTGAGAGGAGTCAATCTTCAGCCCGTCCTCCCAAAACTTCGCCGCCTCACCATACCTCTCCTGCTCATAGTAAACCTGACCGAGAAGGAAGATTGGCTCTGCTCGCCCGGGAAACTCTTTGACGAGTCTCTGCGCGACTTCCACAGCCCGCTCATTGTACGCTTTCGCCGACTCCTCAATCTTCAATTCCTTCTTCACAAATTCGCTCTCCAAAACGCCTTCGGCGGGCTTGGTCTCACGTCCCCGAAAGGGCTTGAGGATGAGAAACACGACCGCCGTCAGGCATGCGACCGCCAGCACCGCGATCAGGACGACCCAGCCTTTCCGGGGCGCATCGCCCGCGCCGGGAGAGGCCGACTTGTGCTTTCTTTGCTTCAGTCTGTGACTCTTCTTCTCGACCATAAGCAATCCTTTCCGCGAAAGCCGCCCTGGTCTTTTGAGAACAGAATCCGTCGGCGGCTCTCGCCCGTCGGGCGGCTGCTCAGCGTCTCATTGACTCTGATGCTCACCCTCGACAATCGTCACCAGGCGGTCCGCAGCAACATCTTTGACAACGTCCGCTCCGCCGCCGATCCAGGAAACCTCTGTGCGGTCAACCCGGTCGCGCTTGCCAAGTCCAAAATGAAGTCGCGTACCATAATGGCTCTGATAGCCGCGTCCGCTGTGAACTTCGTCTATGAGCGTCAAGTCTCCGGAGACGACTTTGACCCGGGCGCCGGAGCCATCCCGATTCGTTTTCAGTCCCCGGAGTTGCACCTGAATCCAATGGTTTCCGCCGGGGGAATCGTTTCTCAGAATTGTGGGCTTTTCGCGCGAGTTCAGTATGACGACATCCACGTCTCCATCATTGTCGAGGTCGTCAAATGCGGCGCCGCGGCTGCTGAGCTTCACCAAGAGTCCATCGCCGCTGCTGTTTGAAGCGTCAACAAACTTTCCGTCACCTGTGTTCATGAGAAGGATGTTCTGCTCGAGGTACGTCGAGGTATCGTCCCAAAGCTCCACGTTGTCCTGCAAGTGCCCGCAGGCAACGAAAATATCGCGGTCGCCGTCGTTATCGAAGTCCACGAAGCTGTTTCCCCAGGTAACGTTGGGCAAAGTCCCCGCTCCCGCGCCCGTGATCAGCGTTACATCCTGAAATGTGCCGTCGCCCATGTTCCGGTAAAGCGTCGCCAACTGGTCCTGATAAGAAGTCACGTAGAAATCGAGCCAGCCGTCGTTGTCGTAATCTCCGCAATCGGGGCCCATGCTTCCTTGCTCGTCTCCGTGGAGGTCGTAGGCGGCGCCCGAAAGGACGGCGACCTCCTCAAACTTCCCTATGCCGTCGTTTTGGAACAGGAAATTCGCCATCACGTCATTTGCGATACAGATGTCCGTGTCGCCATCGTTGTCGTAATCGGCGCAGACCATTCCCATTCCATATCCGAGGTGCTGCCCGATGCCGGACTCCTCGGTGACGTCTGCGAAAGTCCCGTTGCCATTGTTGCGGTACAACGTGTTGGGGACGGGCGAGTAGTGCCGGGGGTTTGCGTAAACGGGTATGCCGTTCGTCGTGCACGACACGTGCTTTTCGTAGGAGAACTCCAGGTAGTTGGAAACGAAAAGGTCGAGGTCTCCATCCTTATCCATGTCCAGGAAAGCGGTCCCGGCGCCGACTTTGAAACCGTTGTCCACGCCCGCCTCTTTCGTCACGTCGGTGAATGTTCCATCGCCGTTGTTCCGATAGAGGACATTGGGACCATAATTGTTCAGGTAGATGTCCGGGTCGCCGTCATTATCGTAATCGCCTACCGCGATTCCCAGTCCGTATCCCGTATCTCCCACTCCGGCTTCATCCGTCACGTCGGTGAACTTCCATCCGCCGTCATTGCGGTAGAGAGCGTTTTTCGGCGGCGTCTTCACCTTCGTCCCCCGGAGGGGCGCGCCGTTCAGGAAATAGATGTCAATATCGCCATCGTTGTCGTAGTCGAAGGTAGCCAGCCCCGCGCTCACGGTTTCCACGACATACCGTCTTCCGGAACTCCCGTCGGTGTGCCTGAAAGCGATTCCAGTTTGTTCCGTAACGTCCCGAAGCAGAATCTGCCCCACGGAGCCGGACACGGGTAAGACCGCGGCAAAAGCTAAGCTGATAGCGGCCCGACACGTCAGCGAAAGAATATTCCGACTGTCGGTCGCTGTCATCTCATTATCGCCTTCGCTGGATTTCCTCATAGCGTTGCCTGTATCCGGGGTTGGCGGGGTCCAGTTCCATCGCGCGCTGCATCGCCGAGAGCGACTCGGCTACTTCACCGTTCGCATAGAACGCCCAGCCAAGGAGGTCATAGTTGGCGGCGGAGGGCTCAAGCTCGACAGCTTTTTGAGCGAGGGCCTTCGCCTCGCCCAGATTTTTGCTCGTTGTCAGATAGAGCCGTGCGAGATCGCGGTAGCCCCATGAGCGCTGCGGACCAAGCTCAATTGCCTTTCTGAGGGTTTTCTCGGCGTCGCCAAAGCGTCTCGCGCGTACGTAAAGGGAAGCCAGGGCGAGGAGATGCATCGGATTTTGCGGCTCCAGCTCCACGACCTCCTCCTGAACGCGGGCGGCTTCGCGGATTTTTCCCGCAGCTTCATAAAGCGAGGCCAGGTGGAGTCGGCAGGAAGCGTTCTTTGGGTCGAGTTCCGCGGCGCGCCGCCAATGTTCCTCCGCTTTGGGAGCTTTCCCATGCTTGCGGTAGATTTGCCCGGCATCGTCCTGAAGCCGCGCGAGAGACTTGCGCATTCCCATGAGGTCGTCGTAGGCTGTGTTGCGGTCCTTGAGGACCTTCATGTCTTCAGCCTTCAGCTCCTGGAACTTCTTCATCGCCTCCTTGGCTTTGGCGGGCTCCCGAAGTTTCGTGAGGCTCGTTGCCAGTCCGTAATACGCGTTTGTGCAGGCGGGATCAATGGCGATTGCCTTTTCGTAGGCTTCCTTCGCCTTGTCGAATTTCTGCATCTGCAAGTGCGCCTGTCCAAGCAGGAAGTAACTTAGCGTTGATTTGGGTGAAATTGTTACGTCCTTTTCCAGGGCTGCGGCTGCTTCCTCCACCTTGCCAAGTCCCATCAGCGCCCGCGCGAGGCTGTTGTGAACCTCCGGCATATTCGGCTCGATTTCGAGGGCTTTTTGCCAGTGGGAGGCTGCTGTCCCATAATCTCCCTTCCGCATGGCGATCCACCCCATTCCGTCGTAGGCGTCGGCGCGCCTGGGGTCTTGTTCAAGCCCCCTTTTCCAGAAGGCCACGGCCTCCGCCGAATTGCCGTGCTGATAATGGACTTGCCCCATAAACAGAATCGGGTCAGCCTCGCCGGGGAATTCCTTCATGAGGCTCTGAGCGAGTTCAAGCCCCTCTGCCTTAAGAGCTTCGGGAGTCTCATTCGGCGTTTGCGAGCCTTGAGCCTTTCCCAGTGATCCGGGAACGGGCTGCGAGCTCTCTTTCTCTGGCGAGGGCAAATCCTTTCCCTTGAGAATCAGGAATCCAGCCACCCCGGCGCAGACAATTAGCCCGGTTAGCAGGAGCCAGAGGGTCGGTCGGCGTCGTCCGGCGTAGGGCTTCTCTATCGCGCTGGGCTTTGTTGGCTCGGGTTGTCTGGGATGCGTATCGCCTCTCATTGGACAATGCCCTTGTGACGGAATGCCACCGGTTTTTTTCCATGTCAGGCTGAGGGAAGCGCTTGCCCGCTGGCACTTCGCCCGGGAGGCAAACCTCGGATGCTGTCGCATTGTATCCAAAAGCCGACCTGGGTTCAACTAAGCTGACTTTTTTGAGAACCGACAGCCACTGGCACTCGTCCAAATAGCGCAAAGGTCCCGGAAGCGAGGAATGCCGAGAAGGCGCCCCGGACTCCTGGGACGACTTCTTTGCTGGCTTTTGTGCCAGTACGAGGTCCGACCTATGGGAGAAAGCGACGGCGATTCGGCGAAAAGAATGTGCGAACCTCTCGCTCCCCTCGCGGCTCTAACTCTCACGAGACCCAATGAAATGTCCGGACAGCAACAGCCTCAAGACTTCGGGCAAGTCGTTGACGCCTACTATGAAAGAATATTCCGCGGAGCTATGTCCGTCGCCCGAGACCGCCACCTCGCGGAGGAAATCGCTCAGGAGACGTTTGTCGCAGCCTTCCGGAAGTTTGATGGCTTTTCGGGCAGGTCGTCGGTGTTCACGTGGCTTTACAGGATCATGCTCAACAACTACTGCAGGCACTGTCGGAGGAAGAGCTTGCTCAGGCGCCTCGGTTTTGTGCGAAGCAGCAGCAATCCTGGTCAGGTGACTCATGTGGAATCCGGGGACTGCTCCCCCGCCACGGAGCTTGCGAGCGCGGAAAGGAGAGAATTGGTCGTCAAAGCGGTGGACGGATTGCCGACGAACCTGCGAATGGTCGTTGCGATGCATTATTTCGATGGTCTGGACGTAAAGGAGATAGCGGAGGTCCTCAACTGCGGGTTGGGGACGGTCAAATCGCGCCTTTTCAATGCGAGAAAGAGGCTTTGCCGGACGCTCGAAAGGATATTCAGACATGAACAAGACGCGGCAGTGCCGAGAAGTTAGGAAGCTCATCCTGGGGGGTGTGGGAAGTGACGGCGGGTGTGCCAGCGCGGAGGTCTCCGGGCATGTCTCGCAGTGCGAGCGATGCAGAAGTCTATATGCGGTATCGCAGGGAGTGGAACGTGCCCTTGCAGCAGAAAGGCTGCGGTTGATCGAGGTCGCCGCGGACACCGAGACGGCTAAGAGCCGCGTTCTGGCGGAGGCTGTCGAGCCAATGCCGAAGAGGCAGTCGCGGAGATTACGTTTGGTGTGGGCAGGAGTGGCGCTGGTTCCGGTCATCGTCGGGGCGGCGCTTCTCTTCCCGGGCAGGAAGGGTGAGAATCGCCTGGTCGTCAAGCCTTCTCCTGTCCCGGCGCCCGTGGTAACACGGACCACGGTGGTTGTCGCGTCGTCGAGAACGGTGCTCGAACTGGCCGAGGCGGCAGGGCGTCACGAGGCGCCGCCCCTGGAGCTTCCTTACAAGCCGCTGGTGGTCGCACACGAGTCGCTGATTCCGCGATTGCTGGAGGAATCGTGTCTCAACTCCGAAGACACGCTGAAGGGAATAGTCCAATCAAAACTCAATCTAACGAGGAGGAACGAAACATGAAGCACATGGGAAACATCTTGCTGGTGAGTTGCGTCGTCTCGCTGTTGTTCTTGGCTGCGAGCGGCCCAACGTTCGGGCAGGAGGAGCAGGGGGAGCAGCCCCAAGAACTGGTAAAGCAGTACGAGCTCCTCAAGAAGCAGGTCGAAGACCTCCGCGCCGTAATTGAGAAGCTCCAGGCGGAGAAAGCCTCCACGATAGAGGAGCTTCAGGCGGAGAAAGCTTCAATGCTTCGGGAGGCGGAGCTGGCCCGGGAAAAGGTGCAAGAAGCACTTAAGACATATCCGATGTTGAGACAAGCTGCGAAGGAGGGCGCGGGCGAAAAGGGAATGGAGGCGGACACGCGTCTTCAAAAAGCTCTGAGCCAGTTAGACCGTCTGGAGTTCCAGAAAGCCCAAGAAGAGGATTCTTCTACGGTACTCCTCCAGCGGATGCTGTCGGGCGCCGGGGGCGATGCCTCCCAGAATGCGGCGAAGGCATATCTGGTGTTAAAAGGGAAAGAGCTTGAAAACAGGCTGCTGGCTCACGGGAATGCAGGACTTGTCTCGCTACTTCGCTTCGAGAAAGCCAAGGTATTCCGCAAATCGGGGATGCATGACGAAGCTGTCGAGGAATTGAGGAAAATCATCGGGCAGAATCTCGCCGAGGAGATAACCAACGCGGCGAGATGGACGCTCATCGAGGTCCTCCAAGAGCAGGGGGACACCGACGCAGCTCTTGCGGAACTGGAGCAGATTGTCCTGGCTGGCAAGGACCAGGACATTCGACGAAAGAAGGATGCCCTTTACGGGATCATTAACCTTTCCGGCGAAGACCCCGAGACCAAAGCCCGCACCATAGACCGCCTGATCGAGAGGCTCGAGAGCGAAATTGGGGCTTCCCTGAATATCAGCCCAATGGGTGTCCCGAGTTCCACATCCGTTCCGGTTTCAACGGGCGGCATGATGCCCGGCGCGCCCCCGTCTCAGATAATGCCCGGCGCTATGCCAGGGGCTGTGGCGCCGCCCTCGACTCAGCCCATTCCGCTTCCTTCCGAGAAGGCCCCGTCCTCGTTGCCTACTACCGGCGTGATGCCTGCTGTGCCTTCCGGGGCCGGCCCCGGTTCGTTGCCGCTGACCGGCATTCCGCCTGCCCCGGTGCAGGCGCCGAGCGCTCCGAGTAAGTTTTGAGGCTTATCGTCGGGGGCGGAGTCGGGCGCAACAAGCGAAGTTGTCGTCCGGCGCTCTCTTCTACGGTTGCGGCGATGAAACCCGCCAGAATCGCAGCCTTCCATACGCGTCGAGCGGACCGGCGGGCCAGAGCGTATTGGTGATCGGCATTCCTGTCTCCAGAGTCCAGGCCTTGAGGTCCTCGGACCATTCCACTGTGTAGCTGCCCGTGCCAAATGGCGTCCAGGAGAGCGTGGCAGCACCTGCCGCAACGGAGATTTGAAGCTCAGGGGGGCCGGTGAACTCGCCCGTGATTTCAATATCGTCAAGGTACCACCCATTCGAATTGGGCATGGCGAATTTGATGACGACGTTGGATTCACCCGTGTAAGGAAATAGGTTCAACTGGGTCCTCCGCCAGTCTGCCCAGTTGTCTGAGTTCTGCTGAATCTGCGTCCAGTTCTGCCCCCCCATCAATGGAAATATACACGTATCCGTAATAGCCCGGCTTATGATGCCAGAAGGAAAGTTGGGGGTTGGTGGCCACGCCGAAGTCCATCGTTCCCCTCAGCACAAGCCCCGTGGAGATGTCTGAGCGACCCATGGCGGGTCTGAACCAGCAATGGAGGCTATTGTGACCATCGGTGGCTATCCTCTCCCAGGAAGAAGCTATCCATTTGTCGTTGCTGGCAGAGGTCTCAGCGTCGTCCGAGAATGGGAAGCCCGTTGTGGCCTCGTTCTCGGACACCTCAACATCATCAATATACCAGCCGGCGAACACTCCGGAACCATCGGTGACTATCCGAAACCGGAGGCGAATCTCCTTGTTGGCATAGGGGCTCAGGTCTATCTGCGCCTGAAACCAGTTTATGCCGGAGTTGCCGGTGACGAAAAAGAGGCAGCCCCACGTTGCGCCGCTGTCTTGGGAGACCTCGACGTATCCGTAATCTTTCCCCTCTTCCAGATTGTACCTCTGCCAGAAGGACAACAACGGCCGGTTGCCGCCGAGAAGGCTGATCGGGACTGTGGCCTTCTTGTCAACACTGTTTTCATAGGCGCCCACGGGGCTGTCCGTAAGAGAGTTTGCGCCGCCGTGAACCTGGTTGGTTGTCAAGGCCCACGGTGAGTCCAGCGTCCAGTCCGGAGCACCGCTCTCAAAATCCTCACTGAAGAACGTGGTACCGAAGACGTGTCCCCCGCAGCAGAAAATGGTGACGACGGACAACAAGCTACGCAGCGCGCATAGATATATTTTCACTATTTTCCTCCTTCCTGACTTCTGAAAGTAAGAGACTCAACTATAATGGACAAGTGCATCAGACGCAACAAGGAAAAAGCCTTTGCGGTTCCCCCTGGACAGGCTGGCGGTTTCCCCCACAGCTTAAGGTGAGCGTTGGAGCGGTTTTTTCCCTGGGGCTTTTGCGATCCATTTTCTGAGGATGGTCAGGTTGGGGCTGAGCTTGTTGCCGCAGACGAGACCTGTTCGGTAGATGTCGCTGCCGGAGTAGTTCCACCAGTTCCAGCCGATGCCGGAGACCGATGAATTGATGTGACGTTAAAGTTTTGCGGGCGGGTTGGCCCGATGCCAAACCGAAGCGTGTTGCCTCCACCGCCTGTTTTAAGACCGCGGGCGCGTGGCGTGCATATCGCGCGTCAGTCAATTCCGATTCTGTAGAACGACGTGGGGCCGGACGGGATGGGATCGCTCCAGGTTGTTGCGAGTCCGCCAGATGGGATTATTGCCAGGTCTGCCCAGTCTCCAGCCAACAGGTCCTGGCATCGCCAGATGACGTAGCTCTGTCCTGGGCGGCTGCTCCACGTAAGCTGAATGTCCCCGCCGCCCGCGGCAGCCACCGCCACGACCCTGAGCACAAACCGATACTCGTAGGCCCCCATGTCCACAACATCCGAGCCATCCTCGTCCCCGTCAATGATGCGCTCTTTGCCGTCGAGGTCAACCGCACTCCACATCCAGTCTCCGTTTTTCCCCTTGTCAATGCAGGGCGAGCTGCCTGTTAGATGATAGTCATTATCCTGCCAGGTTGACGGGTTGTTGTCGGGGCCATCCGCATCAACAAACCCGGGGTCCGCGCCCCCGACCCAGGAATTGATAGGCGCGCTGGAGTAGATGAGCTCAGGGCCCTCGGGCGCCGTGTTCCCCGAAATGATGCAGTTGCGGATGGTAGCCCACTGGCCCTCATTGATGCCACCGCCGCTCTCCCCCGCCTTGTTGTGGCAGATGGTGTTGTTCTCAACGGTGCCGTCGCTCATACGCAGGCCCCCGCCCCACTTGACCGTCGAGTTCCCTATGATGGCATTGTTGACAATCCAGCCGTCGCAATCCATCAGCCCGCCGCCCGAATGGCCCGACCAGTTGCCGGAGATGACGTTGCCCTCTATGGTGCCGCTGCACCCGCTCAGCCCACCCCCCGCGGAGTCAGAAGAGTTAGAGGCGATTACGTTGCTCTGAATCGCGCCGTCCGAGTAGGCGATCGCGCCGCCGGACCCCAGGGCTGAGTTTGCGCTGATAGTGTTCAGGCGAATCGTGGCGTGAGTGTGCTGGACATATGTCCCGCCACCGATTCCACCGCCAGACCCTGCCCGGCCATTCCTTATCGTCAGGCCGGCAATTACGCACTCCTCGGTCTCGTTCCCTGTGAGGGAGATAACCGGGGCGCGACCGCCGCCATCTATTATCGTTGAGCCGACTACATCCTGGCTCTCGGGGTCCGAGCTACGGAGAATCACGTTGGCGCCGCAGAGGACGAGGTTCTCCTTGTAGGTCCCCGGGTGCAGAATGATCTCGTCGCCGTCCACAGCAACGCAGAGACTCCTCTGGATCACGGCCGTGTCCATCGGCACACGCACTACAACCGGAGAGGGGTCCCAGCCGTCCAGCGGGTCCGTTCCGCGCAGGATTTCGAGACCATCGCGAAGACCATCGTCGTCGGAATCCTCGAAGTCAACGTACGTTTGGAGCGTTGCTTCTTGGCCGTCCGAAACGAGGTCGCCGTCCGAGTCCAGGGAAGAGCCGTATTCGTAGCACCCCATATCTTCCCTCTCCCCGACGAGGCGACAATTTCCATCGAGGTCTTGCTGAGGCCAGGCAAACCAGTAGTAATTCACCCCCTTGTCTATGCACGGTGATTCTGCCTGGAGATGGTAATCGCCGGCACCGGCGTCAACGAATTTGGGGTCGCCTGAAATGTTTTCTTGGCCCCCTCCCGTCCACCCCTGTATGCAGCAATAGCTTGGCACGTTGCACTTGTCAAGCTGCGGGTATTTCCCCCCGGTATTCTGGCGGATTACGCAGTTGCGGATTGCCCCGGCGCAGTCGTACAGGCCGCCTGCGGTTCCCGCCTTATTGGCCGCGATTGTGTTGTTCTGCACCGCCGCGTCGCAGATGTACAGCCCGCCGCCCCGACTCGCCGAGTTTCCTGTGATCAGGTTGTTCTGAATCACGGGGGCGCAATAGCACAACCCTCCGCCGTTGCCTCCGGCGGAGTTTCCCGCGACCAGGTTCCCGTCGACCGTGGCAAGGCAATTGTAAAGTCCCCCGCCATCCCCCCCGGCCTCGTTCTCCGAGATGCTGTTATCCCGGATGATGGCGTCGCATGAGGAAAGGCCGCCGCCGTTTTCCGCCGCGGAGTTGCCGGAAATCCGGTTGCTCTGAATGATGCCGTTGCACTCATATAGTCCCCCGCCGCTAACCGCCGTGGCGGAGTTTCCAGTTATGGTATTCTCCTCGATAGTACCCCCGCAGTTATACAGGCCCCCGCCGCCTCTCGCCGAGTTGCCGGAGATCGTGTTGCCACGGATCGTCCCTTGGCAGTTGTCCAGACCCCCTCCACTGCCAGCAAGGTTGTCCGTAATGACGTTATCGCGGATAGTGCCATCGCAAGCCCGCAGCCCGCCCCCAAAATTGGGAGTTGAGTTCCCGCTGATCGTGTTACCGTATATCGAGCCATCGCAGTCGTTCATTCCCCCGCCGCCGTACCCCACTGAGTTGCTGCTGATGACGTTGTTCTCGATCGTCGCATGGGTCCGGTTCCCCCAAACTCCGCCAGCGTCGGAACCCTTGCCATTCCGGATGGTGAAGCCTGAGAGGACGCATGCCTCGATCTCGGTTCCTGCGAAGCTGACAACTGAGCCAGCCTGGTTTCCGTCAATGATGGTGCCAGCGACGACATCAGGGTCAAGGGGATCGCTGCTCGTCAGAGTGATGTTCATCCCCTTGAAGTTGATGTTCTCAACGTAAGTGCCTTCGGCGACCATGACCGTGTCCCCATGCCACGCCGCGTCAATCCCCTCCTGAATCTTCTTGAATGCCGTTTCCGGGGAACTCCCGTCGCCAGACTCACCAACCGACCCGTCCACGTACCACGTCATGCCCTGGGCTGGCATTGACACGACGAGCGTCAAGCAAGCCCACATGAAAAGCACCATTCTCGCCATTTTCAGTCCCCCCTTTGAATGCGTACCACGTGCTTTGTTCGCTTTGCTGAAAGCACACTTCTCTCGCAACTCATGCCAAGCGAAGTGTACTAACGAGACGTGCGAGAAGTCAAGGTCGGAAAGCACCACGGTCCGGCCGCGTTGCGGTGGCTCAACCCAATGCCAGCTCTTCGTATCGCCGGCATGCTGCCGGCTGTCTCGGGGGCATCCTGCCCCCGATTCCGAGGGCGAGACGCCCTCGGGACTGCCGCCGAGACGGCGGCGTTACCTGTAGGAGCTTCACCCCTTAAACACAGCCGCACCCAGGCGCCTTCCACCGCGCTGCGCCCCGCAGCGAAGCTACCTCGGCTTTCTCGCCTTTGCGATCCACTTTTTGAGGATGGTCAGGTTGGGGCTGGTTTTCTTGCCGCAGACTAAGCCGGTTCGATAGATGTCGTGACCGGAATAGTTCCACCAATTCCAGCCGGTGCGGAATCTCTCGAAGAGCGCGCGGGTGAGCTCACCGTCAGCCGACGATGATGCCCCTTTCCAAACCCTGACTTCTATTAAGGAGAACGTGTTAGAGTAGACAGGTCATTGGGGTCGTGACATCCTATCTCCGCAGTACCCAGATGTGCCCTGACGTTGTAAAAAGCCACTTTTGTGCTCCTTCTGTCGGCTATGCTATGCATTGAATTGTAGGTTCTCATAATGCCTACTCTATAGGGTTCGGAGTAATAACAATCATCCACCAGCGGCGGAGCTTCTTCTTGCCTTATTGGCTCTTGTGTGGCGGCTCTCGGGTCGTTTTTTCCAACCCGGGCGATCCGACGGGGCCCACAATCATTGCGGATGAAGACTCACAGCATGGTCTCTGCCCCCGGCGCCTCCCCGGAGGATGAAACCTTGAGACGGGGCCGCGGACAGGCCCGCGGCAGAGAGCTCAACGGACTCCCCATCCCCGAAGAGCCCGATTCAATTGTCCAAATAGGACATGAGGCGAGCTGGATGGATGTGCGCCCTCCATTCTCTCCTATTGCACGGGCGAAGAAACCCGCCAGAACCGCCACCTCCCGAGGTTGCTTATCTGGCCGATGGGCCACGACAGGTTCGTGGTGGGCATTCCTGCTTCAGGAGTCCACGTCTGTAAGTCCTCGGACCATTCTACCGTGTAGTTCCCTGTGCCAAACGATGCCCACGAGAGCGTTCCCGAGCCTTGCTGGAAAGAGATTTGTACCTGCGGGCTTCCGGTCCACACGCCCTTGATCTCCACGTCGTCTATGCTCCAAAGTTCTCCTCCGTCCAGGACGAACTTCACCGCGATGTTCGGCTTGTTACTGTAGGCTGCTGGTAGGTTTACCTCCACCTTCCGCCAATCGTCGAAAGTCTCGTACCAGTTGAGGTAGACTTGCTCCCAGGTGTGCCCGCCATTGCTTGACACATACACCCGCCCAGCGCCCCCTCTCTTGTGATGCCAGAAAGAAAGCGTCGGATTCATCACCCAGGTGAAGTCCATCGTCCCCCTCAAGACCAGTTCCCCGTTGGAGGGTGAGTTATTGAACGGCCTGGACCAGGAATGGGAGCTTGCGTGGCCGTCGGTGTCTATCCTTTCCCAGCAAGAAGGTATCCAGTTACTGTCGCTTTCCGAAGTTTCCATATCGTCAAAGAACGGAAACGCAGTCGTAGCGGTGTTCTCCGACAGTTCCAGATCATCTACGTACCAGCCATCTCGATTGTTCGCCCCGTCGCTGACTATACGAAACCGTAAGTGAATCTGCTTTCCGGCGTACGCACTGAGGTCTATTTCCTCCTTTATCCACCGTGGCCCAGGAAAACCGGAAGCGAAAAACACAGACGTCCATGTCTTGCGGCCATCGGCGGATACTTCCACGTATCCGTAGTCCTTGTTGTCCTCGATGTTGTAGCGGTGCCAGAACGACATAAGGGGCCGGTTGG
>CAZFAP010000085.1:0-19707 GCA_964516325.1 uncultured Verrucomicrobiota bacterium | reverse complement strand
TGTCTCCGTGGTAGAAAGGGCGAAAGTCTCCACGCGGCGAGGTCTTCAACGAGGAGGGAAGTGCAAAGGCGGAACGCGTCCGGGGAGAGCGTCACGGTTTTCTTGCGTAGAGGACGACTACCACGACGGAGCAAAACAGGGCGATCAAGCCAAAAAGAAACCGGTTGAGGGACAAATCGCACCCGAATCCGCTGAGAGACCATGCGGGACCCGCGAGAATGACGACGATAGAGGAGCCGAGCGTGGAGCCCAGAAGGGCTCGTCCTGCCTGGGAGGCGCTCTCAGGCGAGCGGTAGGATGCTTTCCTTGATCGTCCGCTGTTGCCTTTTCGCATTGTTTTCGATCGGTTGTGGTAGGCGCGGGGGCCTGGGGCTGATACAGAAGCGTGGCGTGACTCTTCCGGTTTCCCCCTATGGTGCAATCCGCCAGCCGAGCGACGCCTTGCTTTCTGCCCTTCCGGGCTTCGCAGGGGACAGGCCGAGTCGCTGAGCGGAGCAAGACGCGTGCCGATTCAAGCGGGGCTTTGACAAGGGCGATAAGAGCGGAAGGGTGTCCCGGCAAACACCCAGTCCAGGGGGCCCGCCAGCAGAGGAAAGCAGCCTTTCGTCACGAAGGAGCAATGTGTCGCCTTGACAACGGGCCCCTCGCGCATTAACCTACCGTCAATTTCCGGGTGGAAACGCTGGAAAGGGAGAAGAAAGGCTTACCCCGGGAGAAGGTCTCCTTTTGGCGCTCTCGCGGGTGTCTGCGGCGGGCTGCTGCACAGGCAGGATTTGAATTTGGGAGGGCGCCGAGGGGCGCAGACAGCGGAAGGGTTGTACCGTGAACCAAAACGCAGAACTTCTTCACAGCCCCATGGATTCGTTTCACCGGGAGCGAGGCGCTCGGATGACCGAGTTCGCTGGCTGGGAGATGCCGCTGCAATTTTCCGGGATCGTGGAGGAGCACATGGCGGTGAGGCGAGCAGCAGGGCTTTTCGACATCTCTCACATGGGGAAGATGGAGGTGTCGGGAAAAAGCGCGTTCGCGGACCTTCAGCGGATCGTGCCGAAGGATTTAGCTCGCATGAAGCCGGGGCGGGCGGTTTATTCGCTGCTGTGCAACCACGAAGGGGGAATTCTGGACGATATTGTCATCTATAAGAGAGGCGAAAACCGGTTTCTCATCATCGTCAATGGCGTAAACGCTACGAAGGACTATGAGTGGCTGCGGGCGAATTCCGTTAGAAGCACAAGAATCCAAAACGTGACGAGAAAGCGGGCGCTGTTCGCGGTTCAGGGGCCGAACTCGGCTTCGATCGTCGGCCAACTCGCCAGCCAGCCGCTGCACGAGCTTTACTATTTCCATTTTCGAGAGGATGAGATGTGCGGCTTCCCGGTGTTCCTTGCCAGGACGGGATACACCGGCGAGGACGGATTCGAGATTTGTGTGGAGAACGAGGAAGCGATTGACTTGTGGGACGGACTTCTCGCGGCAGGCAAGGCGGCGGGGATGAAGCTGGCCGGGCTGGGTGCGCGGGATACGCTGCGACTGGAGATGGCATATTCGCTGTACGGGATGGAGATTTCGGAAGGCGTGTCCCCGTTCGAGGCTCGACTGGAGAAGGCTGTGTCCCTGGATAAGGGTGATTTTATCGGAAAAGAGGCGATTATCCGGAGAGGCCGAGAGTCGAACCGGACGCTCGTGGGATTGGAGATGCTGGAGAAGGGGATTCCGAGGCACGGGTTCCTGGTCGAATTCGGGGCAACGGTGGTCGGGAAAGTCACGAGCGGCACAATGTCGCCGTGTTTTAAGCGAGGGATTGCGTTGGCGTTCGTGCAGAAGGATTTCTCCGGAATCGCGACGGTGCTCGACGTGAAGATCAGAGGAAGGAGCTATCCGGCGATAGTGGTAAAAACGCCCTTCTACTCTCCGAGGGTGTACACTCCTTCTTCACGAAGCGTCAAGTCGCCAGCGGCGGCATGAGGGGCCGGAGCGGTTGGAAGCACGCCGGTCATCCGCAAGGGAGACGATGAAGAGAGTCTGAGCTGTGGGCAAAGCACGAAGGATCAATCATCGCTGACAACTGGAGAGACGAAATGGAATTTCCAAAGGAGCGGAAGTACACGAAGACGCACGAGTGGGTTGTCGTTCGCAGCGAAATTGCCGTCGTGGGAATAACGGACTTCGCGCAGCGAGAGCTTACGGACGTGGTGTATGTGGAGTTGCCGGAGGTAGGCAAGGAGGTCAAGGCAGGAGAGGAGTGCGCGGTTGTGGAATCGGTGAAGGCGGCTGTGGATATTTATTCGCCTCTCTCCGGGAAGGTGGTAAGGGCTAATGAGAAGTTGAACGACGAGCCGCAATTGTTGAACACGGACCCCTACGGGGAGGGGTGGGTTTTTGAGATGAAGCCGAGCAACCTCTCTGAGCTGGAAACGCTGCTCGACGCCGACCAGTACCGCCGAGTCGTGGAGGAGAGCTGAGTTGGATTTCGTTCCGCAGACGGAAGAAGAATTGCAGCGGATGCTGGCGGAAATTGGGGTTCGCTCGTTTGAAGAACTTCTCGAAGAAATTCTGCCGAACCTGAAGTGTTCGCAACTGAGACTCCCGGAGGGGATTTCGGAGTCGGAGCTACAGGAGCGACTGCGGCGGTTGGCGGCGCGAAATGTGTCTGTGACGCAATGCAATTCCTTCCTGGGGGCGGGGGCCTACGAGCATTTCATTCCGGAGGTGGTGCGACATCTCTCGTCGAGGGCGGAGTTTTATACCGCGTACACGCCGTATCAGCCGGAAGCGAGCCAGGGATTTCTCCAGGCGATGTTCGAGTACCAGACCGCCATGTGCGAATTGACCGCCATGGACGTGAGCAATGCGTCGCTGTACGACGGAGCCTCGGCTCTGGCGGAGGCGGCGCTTATGGCGTTGAAGGCGAAAGGAGAGCGGTCGAAAGTGCTCGTCTCTCGCTGCGTCCATCCGGAATATCGAACGGTGCTGAAGACGTATCTCAGGGGATCGCCGTGGGGTATCGAGGAGGCGCCCTATGAGGATGGCGTTACGGTGCTGTCGGCGGTGGAATCGCAGACCGATGAGGAGACGGCGGCGGTCGTCGTGCAATCGCCGAACTTTTTTGGGTGCGTCGAGGACATGGAGAGAGCCTGCGCGATTGCTCACGGCAGGGGCAGCCTGTTCATTGCGGTCGTGAATCCGGTGTCGTTAGGAATTTTGACGCCGCCGGGCGAATACGGCGCGGACATAGCGGTGGGCGACGGTCAGCCGCTCGGAAATGAGCTATCGTATGGCGGCCCATGCTTCGGCTTCATGGCGTGCACGGAATCGCTCGTCAGAAAGATGCCGGGGCGGATCGTGGGCGTGACGGAGGACGTCGAAGCAAAGCGGGGATTCGTTTTGACGCTCCAGACGCGCGAGCAACATATCCGACGGGAGAAGGCGACTTCCAATATCTGCACGAACCACGCCCTCAATGCGCTGAGAGCCTGTATCTACCTCTGCGCTCTCGGAAAGGAAGGGATTCGGCGCCTCGCGGAATTGAATGTTCAGAAAAGCCATTATCTCTTCGATAAACTGAGTGGAATGGGGGGCGTAACGCCAACGTTCTCGTCGGCATTTTTCAACGAATTTGCCGTGCGATGCCCTGCGGCGCCGGCGGAGCTCAGGAAGCGCCTCGCGGAGAAAGGAATCTTGAGCGGGATCGAATTGGGACGATGGTATCCCGAGCTGAAGGACTCCTTTCTCATTTGTGTCACCGAATCGAAGACCAAAGAGCAGCTTGACGATTTTGTCGCCGCCCTTAAGGAGTCGCTGTGAGCGAACCTCTGATATTTGAACAAAGCCGTCCCGGACGGACGGCAGCTTCGTTGCCGAAGATGGATGTTCCGAAGAAGGCACTGGGCGAGATTCTGCCCGAGAAGTTTTTTCGGAGAAATCCGCCGCAATTGCCGGAGGTCTCGGAGATTCAACTCGTGCGGCATTTCACGCGGCTGTCGCAGATGAACTTCTGCGTGGACACGCATTTCTATCCGCTTGGCTCCTGCACCATGAAATATAACCCGAAGGTCAACGAGACAATGGTCGGTCTCGACGGGTTCGCTAATCTCCATCCCTATCAGTCCGAGGACGAGGCGCAGGGCATCCTTCAGTTGATGTACGAGATGGAGCAGTTTCTCAAAGAGATTTGTGGCATGGACAGGTTCAGCCTTCAGCCGGCGGCGGGGGCGCACGGAGAGCTCCTCGGAATGATGCTGGTCAAGGCATATCACGAAAGCAAGGGGCGCTCCCCCAGCAAAGTGATTGTGCCCGACACTTCCCACGGGACAAATCCCGCCAGCGCGGCTCTGACCGGGTTCAAGGTGGAGGTGGTCTCGTCGCGGGCGGATGGCATGATAGACCCGAAGGCTCTTCCGTCGGTTATGGACGACGATGTGGCGGCGATTATGTCCACGAATCCGAACACGCTGGGGCTGTTCGAGAAGGAGATTTTGAAAATCGCGGAGATCGCCCACGAGCACGATGCGCTGATGTACTACGACGGGGCGAACCTGAACGGCTTGATGGGACTATGCAAGCCGGGAGAAATGGGATTTGACATTGCCCATCTCAATTTGCACAAGACTTTCTCGACACCGCACGGAGGCGGGGGACCGGGCGCGGGCCCGGTCGGCGTAACAAAAAGCCTCGCTCCGTTTCTCCCCGTCCCCCTCGTCGAGAAGAGCGGAAACAGGTACTATCTCAACTTCGATGTCCCGCAATCCATCGGGAAGGTCCGGTCTTTCTATGGCAACGTCTCCGTCATTATCAAGGCCTATTGTTACATTGTCGCGCTCGGCGGGCGGGGGCTGGCGCGTGCGACACGCGGAGCAATCACTAACGCGAACTATCTGCTGAACAAGCTGAAACGGGTTTTCCCTGCGCCGTATGGAGAGCGGTGCATGCACGAGTTTGTGCTCTCGGCATCGAATCTTAAAGGGCAGGGCGTGCGGGCGCTCGACGTGGCGAAGGCTCTCGTGGACAAGGGATTTCATCCTCCAACGGTCTATTTTCCGCTGACTGTGCCGGAAGCGATGATGATCGAGCCGACGGAGACCGAGACGCGGGAAACGCTGGACGAGTTCGCGGCCGCCATGATTGAGATTGCTGAGAAGGCGCAGACGTCTCCCGAAACGCTTCATCAGTCGCCGACGAGAGCCCCCGTGCGGCGGCTCGACGAGGTCAAGGCCGCCCGGCAGCCGCAGCTCAGGTGGAAATCACAATGATGAGTGTTCCGCAGACGGACGTCCATATCCTCCAATTCGTCAGGTGAAAGATGAAGATATGCTATTTTGATTGCTTTTCCGGAATTAGCGGCGACATGACGGTGGGCGCTCTCCTCGACGCCGGAGTGGATTTTGCCCTCATTCAACAAGAGGTAGGAAAGCTCGACCTGAAAGGCTATTCCCTTTCGCGGAGGAAAGAGAAAAGATGCGGGGTTACCGGGACGAAATTCCGCGTCAAGGTTGACCCGAAAAGCGAGCAGCCGCATCGGCACCTTGACGACATCCTTGAGCTGATCGAGAGGGCCGATCTCGACGAAAAGGTGAAGGCGGATGCGACGGGGATATTCCAGAGGCTCGGCCGGGCAGAGGCGAAAATCCATAGGACCACGGTGAACGAAGTCCACTTTCACGAGGTCGGCGCGGTGGACTCAATCATAGACATCGTGGCGACTGCCGTCGCGGTCAACTCTCTCGGCGCGAACAAGTTCATCAGTTCGCCGGTCGCGCTCGGGAGCGGCAGCGTGGCGACAGAACACGGCGTCCTTCCGCTGCCTGCGCCGGCGACGATGGAACTGCTGCGCGGAGCGAGGGTTTACTCGTCCCATCAGGAGCGGGAGCTTGCCACACCGACCGGCGCCGCGATCCTGACGTATTACTGCCGGGAATTCGGTGGAATCCCAGACATGATGGTAACGCAAATCGGCTACGGCGCAGGCTCGTATGACGATCCGGAGCGCCCGAACCTCTTGCGGGTCGTCGTCGGGGAAACGGAAGAAGTGTACCTCCGCGACAGCATTCAGGTCATAGAGACGAACATTGATGACATGAACCCCGAGTTCTACGAGCAAGTGTTTCGCAGGCTTTTCGAGGCGGGTGCGCTGGATGTCTATCTGTCGCCGATTTACATGAAGAAGACACGCCCGGCGACCGTGCTGACCGTCCTTGCGGAACCAAAGGACAAACGAAAACTCATCTCCATTATCCTCGACGAGACGACGACGTTCGGTCTGAGAACCTACGTCGCGGAGAAAATCATGCTCAGCCGAAAGAGCATCCGGGTGAAAACGAAGTACGGGGACGTGAAGGTCAAAATTGCCTTCGCCGGTGGAGACATCAAGACCATCGCGCCGGAATACGACGATTGCCGCCGAGTCGCTCAGGAGAAAGGTGTCCCCGTCAAGGAGGTTTTCCGGGAAGCGCTTACCGCTGCATCAGAGAAGCAGTAGCGTCCTCACCTTGGGACCTTCCCGCGCCGGTCAAGGCAATTTCCCCGCGAGCCTCGCTGATGGGCTTGACGCCAATGCGACCCCTATGCTAACCGCCTAACGCTGGCACCGCGTCAGGTGGCCCGCCGGCCGAGTCGCCCCTGGGGCCCCTGTGCGTGAAATGTGGAGGGACGGATTAGTTCGGTTTCTGCCGGATCGAAAGGCCTGCCGTCGGGATGGAAGATGTCGCGCTGCCAGACTTTTGACATGGGATCGCCCTTTTTCGATCCCTAGGGCATGAATGTCCGCGTACGACCCCCCACAAGCACGCAGTTGTTCCAGCCGATCTTCTGTTGAATGAAAAGCGGAAGGATCGAGGTGAACGTATTCCCTTCCTAGCGACGGAGCCACTCCGTGCAAATCACGAGTCTCATGGGTTTCTTCCACTCGGCAATGGCAGCAGAGACCGAATCCAGACCACCGTATGGATGAAAGGGGACGATGTCCGAAAACTCGATTATCCGCCTCGACATGGGGCCTGCGAGATCGGTCCATACGCCGGTCATCAGGGACTGTGATGGATTGACCGAGCGCGCCCAGGCGAACGCTGCCTCGAGCACGGGAACGCTTTTCTCTCCCACTCCTGACCTTCCCGGTTCACGGAAGCCGATCGGCCACCGGAACTCGAAAAAAAACGCTTGACACGCCCAAGCTTTTTCGTTCTTATGACCTTAGCCTTACGGTATGTTTCGACACGCGGCAATAAATGCGCACGGGGCACGAGAATCTGCGGGCGCTACGAACAAGAATCTCCTTCACGGCCGGGGGGACGCAAGCATGCTCATCCTTCCACGCCACCGCGGTAACACCATGGCGGTCAAGAGTGCCATCCCGCATTGGGTCACACGCCCGTATCACGACAGACTTTCGCTTCGCCTCCCTGCGGCGTGCCGGTTCGACTATCCTCTGCGTGAAGGAAGAGCGCCTCCATTAAGCTATCTCAGGAGGGGCGGTAGAAGATGCGGGCGGGGTTGTTCGCTCTGATCTGAGTTGCTGACGGTGCTTACAGAAAAACACACGCAGGGAATGAAAAGAAAGGAGGGAGGCTGCCATGACGGAGATTACTGAAAAACTCGGAATGGGATGGATACCGGACTACCCGGATCTAAGGGACTACACCCCGGAGCACGAAGTAATTCAGCCCGAGCTCAAAAAGGTGAGGATGCCAAGAGGCGCAAGGCTGACCCTACCGACCTCCGCGGACCTGAGAGCGTGGTGCTCGGAGGTGGAACACCAGGATGGGCTTGGTTCGTGCACATCTCACGCTGGGGTTGGGGTCGTAGAGTACTTTGAGAGGAGAGCTTTTGGAAAACACATAGACGCTTCCAGACTCTTCCTCTACAAAGTCACCCGAAATCTGCTGGAATGGACCGGCGACACGGGCGCTTATCTTCGGACGACAATGGGGGCGCTGGTGCTGTTCGGCGTTCCCCCGGAGAAATATTGGCCTTACGTTCCGGCTGATTTCGACAAGGAGCCGTGCTGTTTCTGCTACGCGTTTGCGCAAAACTATCAGGCCATCTGTTATTACCGTCTTGACCCGCCCGTCACCCCGAGAGACAGTTTGCTGAGCCGGATCAAGACGTACGCGGCGGCTGGTCTTCCCTCTATGTTCGGATTTACGGTTTACAGCTCCATCTCTCAGGCCTCGACCACCGGCGACATACCATTCCCCACATCGGGTGAAAAAGTCCTCGGAGGGCATGCAGTCGTCGCGGTTGGGTACGATGACAACAAGAAGATCAAAAACGCGAACCCGGGAGGAGTAGAGGCCAAAGGGGCCTTGCTGATCAGGAACTCCTGGGGCACGGGCTGGGGCAGCACCGGCTATGGCTGGCTTCCGTACGAGTACGTACTGCGAGGCCTCGCGGTTGACTGGTGGTCACTGATAAAGAGTGAGTGGGTGGACACAGGTAAGTTCGGCATGTGATGGATCGCGGCAGGTAGGATCGCGAGCCGATTCAATCAGGCGCGGGAGGATCCCGCCAGGTGCGGGCCATGCTGACGCAGATTTGGCGGCGCGCGGTGTGGGCGACACCTCGCTGCCGTCGTGCCCGGCTTTGCGCGAAGCTGGCTTCTGTCGCGAATCCGGGCTTGACCGGCGAGCAGAGCGGCCCCTATGTGCCGGCTTGTGCCGCTAACAAAGCGACGGTTAGAGGAGAGGGCTAATGACGAAGCCGATCGTAGACATTCACATTCATATCGCGGCGAGGGAGCGGCCCGGCTGTGTTGTGTCTGAGACGATGCTGGGCTCGCCGGCATTCTTGTATATGCTGGCGGGGAATGGGATTGATCCTCTCCAACTGGCGGAGGATTTCGATGGCACAATCCGGAATACCGTCATCGGAGCGCTGGAAGCTTCTGAGTCAGTGAAGAAAGGTGTACTCCTCGCGTTGGACGGTATTTATCGCGACGGGGACCTTCAGGACAGCCACCTGGTGGTTTCGAACGATTATGTCCGGGAGCTTGCGAGGGACAACCCGAAGGTTCTGCTTGGGGCTTCGGTGAACCCCATGCGGCGTGACGCACGAGAGGAACTCGAGAAGTGTCTCACCGGTGATCCCCCTGCGGCATTAATCAAGTGGATTCCAAACTCGCAGCTAATAGACCCGAGCGACCCTGCGCCTGATTGGTTTTATGAGCGGCTCGGGGAGGAAAACGTGCCTCTTCTGTGCCATACAGGACCGGAGTACGCGGTACCCGTGCCTGGCGGGGATCAGAATCAGTGGCGGGGCGACCCGAGGCTCCTGGAACGGGCGCTTGATGTCGGAATCACCGTCATTGCCGCGCATTGTGCAACTCGTTTCTTTCCGTTGGAGGAACACGACTTCCTCGACGAGCTTGCCGAGATGATGGCGCGCGCCGACGACAACGGCAAATGGAAACTCTATGCCGACGTTTCCGCGATGTGCACTATTTTCCGCGTGGGGACCGTGGACAGGGTGCTGGAGAAGATTCCGCCGGACCGGATGGTCCTGGGAAGTGATTACCCGATCCCAGTTGACAGCATGCCGCCGATTCTGGTCGAGGGTCTCACGGTGGACGAGTACTTCGATCTCCTTTCGATCAGAAGCCCGGTCGAGAAGAATTACCGGCAGCTCCTGGCCATGGGCTTTCCCGAGAGCATTGGGATGAAAGCCGCCGACCTCCTGAATCCGAAAGCCCTTGCCTGGCATAAGGGCTCTTGACGGCGTGAGCAGCGGCGCGGCGGTCCAAGCCAAATCCGACGCTCGTATTTTTCGAGTCGTGCGAGCCAACGAAGGCTCTCGGCCTGGCTTTGCCGAATGCTTGCGCTGATCTGACCGCCGCATAACAGGAAGGCTCTGTGACGTAAACAACCAAAAAGGGGGTAACCAAACATGCAAAAGGACTTCCACTACTGCTGCATCGCCGTCCTTGCGAAGGCGGCGGGTTTCAACAAGGAAGACGCTCTCACGATTGCCTACGCATCACAGTATGTGGACAATTCGACGGAGAGCGAGCCGATCCGCGTCGGCGACCTATTGTTCGACCCTGTGCGAACGGCGCACATGGGTCTGAAGGCGTTTGACTGGGGCGTTCAAAAACGGGTGTATATTCCGTTTCACTTTATCCCGCCGGACGTGATGAGGCCTCCCTATAAGACCTACAGTTTCGTGACGACCCCCGGTTCGCGTTTCGCGATGATGATTTTCGAGCAAGCCTGCAAGGGAAAAACGAGGGTGGACCGGCTGTGCCGTATCGGTGTGGCTCTCCATACCCTTTCCGATACCTGGTCTCACCAGTGTTTCTCCGGGAGGCAACACGGGGAAAACGACGTTGAAAAGATCTCCATTCGTACGGCAAAGGGGTGGATCCGCCTGTTCTGGGAGAACATCGCTCTGGACCTGCTGCCGCAGATCGGCCATGCTGAGGCGGGAGATTTCCCCGACCGGCCCTTTCAGAAGTGGGAGTACATGAGGGGACCGACAGGCGACATGATAGAACGAGATAACAAGCAGGAGTTCATGAAGGCGGCTAATACTATCTATGACCTCCTCAAAGGGATTGACAAAGCTAATGCCGAGTCTGCCGTCCCTTGGGAAAACATCGAAAGCCAAATTGCCGAGCTTTTGGCGAAGGAGGAGAAGGACGTTGATAAGCGCTGCCGCAAGTGGCAGAACAAGTTCAAAGACATGTTCGACCCTCTCCCGTTCCAATACGACGAACGAGCATGGAGAGATGAGGCGTTAAAGCCAGATGAGGAAGGGGACAAAGAGGAGACCAACACAAAGTGGGACCGGTTTGCCCCATCGGACTTCAAGAGGCTGCGGTTTCCGATGAAAAAGGGATTTTACGATTCACGCTGGGTGCGGTTTCACGCAGCGGCGATGAGGCAACGGCACTTGGTTTTGGAGTACTTGCCTTAGTACATAGATTCATAAATCCTATCACGTATTTGTCTTGAGTAAGGATGGGGTCCCGGGTACACCTTCCTCGGAAAGGAGGAGAGTATGCCACGGCGAAGCCCATATCCGGTGGTTCTGACAAAGGAGGAGGAGAAAACCCTCGCGTCCCGGGTGCGGAAGTATACGCTACCGCATTATTCCGTTGTTCGAGCGAGGGTCCTGTTGCTCGCTGCGAAGGGTCTGGATAACAAAGAGATCGGTCGCAGGCTGGACCTACCACGAGAGAACGTGAGCCGGTGGTGGAAACGGGTACCCATCCGACTTGGACGGCCAATTGGCAACCCTTTTCGTGGGTTGACGTCCCGTAGGAGAAACATGCAGGTATCGGAGGTGCGAAAATGAAACGTCGTCTGACTGCTCTCGCAACATGCTTTCTGTTTAGCATGCCAACGTCGCCAGGGTATGTCGGAAGCCCGGAGTGCGTCGTGAGCAAAACGGTGCAGAGACGAGGTGTGACGCTGACGTTATCTATGCCTGGGGAGTGGGTTGCAGATAGCCCTGTTTGGTGTGATGTCTGCTTGAGAAACAATGGGGAGGCAGCGGCAACGTACGGGCACACCTCCGACTACAAGGCCTTCACGATAACGGTCTTCGAGGCGAACGGCCAAGCTGTTCCCCTCACCCGGTTCGGGAAGATCGTAATCGGGGGGGAGCCGGGGGAGTACAAGAAATTCATCACCAGGGCCTTGCTTCCGGGTCAAACATTGAGCCGTCGATACAATCTTTCACGGTTGTTCGACCTGACTGTCTGCGGAAGGTACTGGATTACCGCAAGGCGAGAAATCAACGAGAATCAACTCGGCTACCATGCCGTTTTGGAGCTGACCGATTTCCCTTTTACCGTGCGCGAGCCCTGATCGCGACGAAGGCCGGCGCGGGATCCAGCACACATGAAATCTACCTGACCTACGCCTCTCCTCCGGCGGGCTACGATATTACACCCAAGCGCCTCGAGCAGGTCTGCGTGGAGTGGAAGCCGCCTCTTACGACCAAACACCATGCCGCGGCTCAAATCCAGGCGGAGATCAATGCGGCGGAGCCGCCCTACTTTGACAGCGCCATAGCGAGCCGAAACAATATCTGGTACATGATGGAAGAAACACCCCCGGACCATTGGAACCGCGGGGACTGCTACAGTTTTGCCCTGCTCATTCAGGAGGCATTGGAAACGATAGGCATCGCTTGTACGGCGGGGTGCGTTTACGCCTCAACCAACGACGGCAACGCCTGGGATGACCAGGAATACCACCCGGACCATCCCCCGGAGGATGAGGAGCCCTGGCCGCTTCGCTTCACAGACACCCCGGACGAGAACAAGTTTGAGGGGGTAGCCAAGCTGGAGGAAGACGGCGCCTGGTACTACTTTGGAGGGGCGCCTGCCGTACAGGGCATTCACCAAACCGATGCGGGCGCCTCAATCATGCTTCTGAGGGCGTATGTGCTTCGCTGGCCGGCGGGTAAGCAGGAATACTATTTCTGGAACGGCGCCTATTGGGAAGGCACGGGTGTCTATGAGCCGCTGCCCCCTGCTCCGTAGGCGAATCGCAAGGAGGACGAACAAGATGAGCGCGATACGTTTGTTAGCTGCTCGGTTGCCTTGGTTGGTGCAGATTGCTGCGGCAATACCGTTGCTGATCGCGCGAGCGTGCGGGCCCTGCGACGCCGTTGCTCTCGACTCGCGGATCAAGGTAGTCGTGGCGAACGGCCCGGTTTCTCAGCCGACCAGCTATCATGAACTGACGTCGCTGATTGCGCCGCGTCCTTTGTTGGTAGGTCAAGCGGTAGGTGAACGCCGCCCGGAAGAGGAGGAGATTCACGCTTCGGTCAGCCAGGTTTATCGTGCATTGGGCTATGGAGAGCGTGTGCTCTACGTGTGGTACGCGGGCGATCACGATTACCCGCCGGAGATGCGGAAAGCGGCCGTGGACTGGTTTCGCCGCTGGTTCAATGCGGATGAGGGACGCCGACCGAATTGGCGCCATGCCGCAAGAGTCGCTTGCGGAGATAAAGACGAGAGGAGAGGTGGCAGGCCACCGTCAGTGGCCGAGCATTTTAGCGAGGTAGGCTACGTGCGCGGTTTCTTCAGCGAGGTCGGCTCTCAAGTAGGCTTCCATGATTGACGAGCCCATGGAGATGATGCCGTGCCGAACGAGGAGGAGGGTGTGGACACTGCTATCGAGTGTCGGAATGATATTCCTAACGTCGCGAAGGAGTTCGTCCGATCCCGGCATGGATTCTGGCAGGACGGGGATTTTTCCGAGCTTCGCCTTCGCTGAGACGGTTACCGGAGGAATTGTCTCTCCGAGGATGGAGAGGACGTTGCAGTAGCGCGGGTGGAGGTGAAAGATTGCCTTGACGTCGGGGCGGAGGGCGTAAATTGCCGCGTGCATTCTCGTCTCTTTGGAGGGCTTCAGTTCCGAAGGTCCCGCGACCTTCTCGCATTTCGTATTCACGCTGATCAGATTCTCGGGTTTGGTGTCGCCGAGAGAGAGGCCGCTGGCTGTGATGAAGAACTCGTCGGAATCGCCGACGCGAGCGCTGTTGTTTCCCCCTGCCGCAGAAACCAGAATCCGGTTGTAGGCGAGGACACTGTAATAGCAGAGGTCCTGCTTGAGTTGTCCGATGTCGGTCATTCGATTCACCTCCGTTTTCTCGCCGCGAGGTCCGTTGCGATTCGTATCGCTTCGAGAAGATTCCTGTGGTCAGCCTTGTTCTTGCCAGCAATGTCAAACGCCGTTCCATGTCCGACGGACGTGCGAATGAGAGGAAGACCCGCCAGCAAGGTCACCGCTGAACCGAAACCGAGGAGCTTCACGACCATCAAACCCTGGTCATGAAACATCGCCACCACGAGGTCGAATTCCCCCTCCTTGGCGCGAACAAAGACTGTGTCCGCTGGGATTGGCCCGACGACGTTCATGCCTCTCGCACGGCATTCCTCGACGGCGGGGCTAATCTCCTTGACCTCCTCGTCGCCGAACAGCCCTCCCTCCCCCGCGTGCGGATTCACCGCAGCGACCGCGATCTTTGGGTGCTCCAGCCCGAAAGACCTGAGACTTTCCCACGCAAGCTCGACCATGGAGACGATCCGTTCTTTCTTGACCTTCTCAATGGCTTGCCGCAACGACATGTGCGTCGTCAAAAGCATCAAGCGGAGATTGCCGAGGAGAAGAATCATTCCATACTTCTTCACGCCGCAAAGCTCGCCGAGGATTTCGGTCTGCCCCTCATATTTGTACCCGGCGGCGTGCATGGATTCTTTGTTGAGGGGCGCCGAGACCATCGCGTCAACTCTCCCGTCGAGGCACATCTTCCCCGCTTTCTTCGTGTAGAGCACCGCCGCTTCCCCGTTCTTCGCGTCAACGATCCCCATCCGCAGGTTCTCGACGTCAATGTTGTGGTAGTCGAGGACGTCAATTGTGCCATGCGCAAATTGGGCAGTGGAGGCGGTCTTGACAGACCGAATCTTCAGAAGCACACCCGTCAGAGCGACAGCTTGACTTATAACGCTGGAGTCGCCCACGACGACGGGCATGCACCACTGATACACGTCCGGTTGAGCCAGGCACTTGACGGTAATCTCCGGCCCGATGCCCGCCGCATCTCCCATGGTAATGGCGATTTTCGGTCTGTTCTGCATTGCGTGTTCAGACTGGGTCACTCGTTGCTCCGCAGAAAATTGAGAATTCTGGACATGAGGTCGTCCGGCCCTATGGAGCCGCCTTTCGTAAGGACGGTCAGGTCGTGGTAAGGTCCGCCGACCACTTTGGATGCTACCACAAGTGGAGCAATTGCTGAATGCAATTTGAGCGAATGGATGCCAAGAGCGCGGCAGACGGCATAGGCCGTTTCTCCGCCGGTTAAAACCAAAGCCGCGGGACGGACGCGTTCAAGAACCCGCAGGGTAAGATTTGAGAGGAAGGCAAGAGCCGAGTCGCAGAATCCGGGGGGCACGTCAGTGAGTTCGCCGCGAATGCAGACTGCGACGTTTCGTCCCTCCCGAAGCCTTCGGTGACAGCCTTCGGCAAACTCGTTTAGGGCCGACCCCAAGGGGGCTTGATCTATGATGAACCCCGTCGGTATCTCGACCAGTTCGAGGAGGTTGGAGGCAGCCGATTGGGCGAGCTGCCGCTTCGCGCGGGGATGGACGCTCCCGCATACGAAAAGGATGGGACGCCGGGACTCCTCAAAAACCTGCGCGGTCCCCTCCTCTACTCCGAAACACTCGGATAGAGCCCGCGCGAGCCCCTGGCAGCCGACGAAGACCTTCGGATGCCCGAGCGGCACAAGGGCGTGTACCGCGCCGCATAGGTCCTTAGCAGACCGCGCATCAACGACGAGAAGTTGGCATCCTTGCGCTGTGAGCCGTTCTGCCGTCTGAGCCGCCTTACCGAATCGGACATCCTCCAGAGGAATCAATCCAGCCTTTCGCGAGGTTCCCTCCACCGCACGACGAAGAACGCTCGATTCGGAAACCGGGTGTTCGGGGTCATGCGCGTAGAAACTCTCGGCGATGGGAACGCCGTCAATGTGCTGAATCCCCCCGACCGTCTCACGCCCCGCCTCGGGAATCGCGGGCAAGAGGAAAGCCGCAGTCGCGCCGGTTGCGTCCATGACGGCGCCGATCTCCACGCCGAAATTCCCTCGCAGCGCGCTGTCCACCTTCTTGAAAATGAGGTGATCGCCGGCGGAAAGGACGCGTTGCGTGGCGGTGAAAGCTCTCTCGTAAGCTTCGCGGGGCGACAATTTGCGGCTCTGCGTGTTATAGACGAGAACGCCTTCTTGAGACCCCGTCGCTGTTGGTGAACCTGCTTCGACGATGACCACGACGGACTCTGAGCATCTCAGGAATTCGACGCCAGAGTCGCATGCGCCGGTCAGGTCGTCGGCGATGACGCCAATTTTTGGAATGGCATAGTCACGAGAAACAAGGCTAAGCACTTTCGTCAACGCCCTATCAGGAAACGCGTCGTGGCAAGCGTTGCCATTCTAAGCATGTTGGCAATTCGGAAAGCACACGGAGCAGGGAAAACTCTCCGAACGAGCAGACGCTACCGCTTTCCTTTTGCGAATTGAGGAAGCCATTTCGCCTCAGCTTCAAAAAGCTCCTCAACCATTTTTCTCACGTCGTCAATCCCACAGACCGCGGCGGTGAGTGGGTCGTGAAGCACTGCCTGGAAGACGAGTTCGCGGTCACCGGTCGTCCCGCCCTTGACCGCCAGTTCTTGCACCGTTACGTTGCTTCTGCATGCGGCGGCACACTGGGGAGGCAAGTCCCCGATGTGAACCGGGTGAATCCCCAGGCGGTCAACGAAGCAAGGGACTTCCACGCAACAGCCGTCGGGCAGATTCGTGATAAGGTCCGTATTCCTGACGTTGCCGTTGAACCGGAAAAGACGCCCGGTCTCCCGCGCTTCAATGATGTAGGAGCAATATTCGGTTGACCGCGCGGTAAGCTTCGCGGGCTTTTCCCCCGCGATTTGCTGGTTCACGTCGTCGAGGTATCTGTCGAGATTCTCTTCACAGAGTTTCAAATAATATCCGCTTTCGCCTCCGAATCCCGGTCCCATGAATTGGTCCATCAAGTCCTTTCGCTTCCGGTACCAAGGAACATATTCGGAGAGATGCCCGCTCGTCTCCGTCATGAAGTATCCGAAATTCTCCATCATGTGGACACGGACGCGTTCGTTCTCGGCAGCCACCTCCTCGCGGTCAGACAGAACCTTCTTGAACGCAGCATAAGCGTCCCGTCCATTTCGACGGAACTTGAGGAACCATGCCATGTGGTTGATTCCGGCGCATAGATAGTCAATCTGCTCCATCGGGGCGCCGATCATCCGTGCCATCCATTCCGCTGTTCCCTGGACGCCGTGACACAGCCCGACGACGTTCACCGGACTGTTGTCGAAAATCGCCCAGGTGTTCATCGCCATGGGATTCGAGTAGTTCAGAGGAATCGCGTCCGGCGGGCAGAGTTCCTCCATCTCTTTTGCCATGTCGAGCAGGATGGGAAACGTCCGAAGTGCCCGGAAGACACCGCCAGGGCCGAGTGTGTCGCCAATGCATTGGTCCACGCCATACTTCATGGGAATCTCGTAATCCATTCGATAGACTTCCAGCCCACCGACCTGAATCATCACGACCACGTACCTCGCGTCTTTCAATGCGTCTTTCCTATCGGTGGTGGCGGCGACTTTCGTCGGGAAGCCCTCGGTTTTGACGATTTTCTTTATCAGTTTCTCGACGAGGGCGAGCCTTTCGGGGTCAATGTCCATCAGGTGGAAGGTGCAATCCCGGAGTTCAGGGACGCTCAGAATGTCGTTCACCAACTTTCGACAGAAAACCACCGAACCTGCTCCAATCATTGCGATCTTGGTCATGCTCTTTGCTCCTGCCCGTCCACGGGGACGGCGAGATGGTTTTTTGCCCATCTGCCGGAACACGGAAAGGGACGAGAACAGATATTACCCTTGGGAACGCTTACGCGGAAGAGTTTCTTTGTTGGGCTGATTTGGGGATAGCGGAGGAGCCAATCGCTGTTATAATCAGCGACTGACAGCGTAATCCGCGGCGACCACTCGTCAGCGGCCAGCGTGAATCGTAGTCTCCTTATCCTCCATAGCAGCCATGAGCCATAATTCCAAAGCGAGCGTTTCTCTCATAAGATGCCCTGACTATTCCGACGACGAGCGGGTCTATGCCAGCCTCAAAAGACTGCTGGAGAAGCTCGGCGGAATCGAAAGGTTTGTTAAACCACGAGAGAAGGTTCTGATAAAACCGAACCTCCTCGCGGGCGATTCTCCCGAAAGAGCCGTTACAACCCACCCCTCCGTCGTCGCCGGAGTTGTCCGATTGGTGAAGGAAGCGGGAGGGATACCGCGCATCGGCGATAGCCCCTGCATTGCGAGATTTGAAAGCGTGGTTGTCCCGACCGGCGTTGAAGACGTTGCCCGGAGGTATGGCGCGCAGTTGGTGGACCTTTGCACGCCTGCGCACGTCGTGCTGGAGAATGGCGTTATTCTGAAGAAGGCGGTCGTGGCAAAGGAGGCTCTGGATGCCGACGCCGTCATTTCCATCTCCAAGTTGAAGACCCACAACTACGCCATATTCACAGGGGCAGTGAAGAACATGTTCGGGGTTGTGCCCGGACTCCTGAAAAGCGATTACCATCTCCGCATGCCGGGGATCGAGGATTTCTCGAAGATGCTCCTCGACATTTACACCGCCGTCCCCGCCCGCCTCCACGTCATGGATGGAATCATGGCGATGGAAGGACAGAAGGGACCTCGCGCCGGCAGGCCAAAAGCCGTCGGCGTCCTGATAGCAAGCGAGGACGGCATCGCCGTGGACGCTGTCGCGACTCATCTCGTCGGCATTGAGCCGCTCTCTGTGCCCACCACAAGCATCGGGCGCCTCGCGGGGATCGGCGTCGGCAAGATAGAGGAAATCGAGGTGCTCGGCGAATCCATCGAGGAAGTCAAGGTTACTGGGTTCGAGGGAGTCCGGCAGCCGGGCGGAATTGCCCAGAAGCTTCCTTCGTTTCTATTCAGACTTCTGCGCAACCATGTCTCGAATAGGCCGAGGATCAACATAAAGGACTGTGAGCTCTGCCTGACGTGCGTGAAGGCTTGCCCTCCACAGGCAATCTATCGCCAAAGAGACGGCACGTTGCGGATTGACTACGACAAGTGCATACGCTGCTTTTGCTGTCTGGAATCCTGCCCATACGACGCTGTCGCGATAAAGGAAGGGCTGTTGGCGAAGTTGAGTCGTCGCTGAGGTCCGGCCAAGTGCTGTGGTTCATTAGTTCAATCACGTATTTTCGGACAGGACTGACGGGATGATGAAGACTCGCCTTTGGAGAAAATTGTCATCAGGTCGCGGATTTCGTCGTCCACCTCGTCGTCGGACTCCACGAGGTCGCGGACGTGCCGCCTCATCTCGGCTCGAAACTGCCGCTTCACGGTGAAAATCATGTTGGAGGCGTCCGCCTTGCTCCGTATCCCGTATTTCTGGCAGAGGTCGGTGAGCGAAAGAGGCTCTGCATTGTCGAGGATGGGCTGCACGACCCTCGCCCGAAAGAGCTCCCAATGAACGTCGTCCCCCTTTTCGCAGCACTTCTTTGCGACATCCGCGAGAACCTGGTCGAGGAGCGAGCACGCCCACGCATAATCGAACGCGTCACCGGGGGCTGCGTGCTGAACGGCTTGGGGAATCGCCACGCCGTCCATCTCCTCGAGGCTGACAAGGCCGCCCGCAGGCATGCGCTGCTTCGTCACCGCAGCACGGTGAACGCTCGTCGTGTAGTGATTCAAGCACGTCAGAAGGAAGGTTCGGAAGCGTCCCCTCGACCTATCCGCCTGTTGAATGACGCCTCGCCCGAGAACGATCTCATGAAAAAAACCCTGGGTTAAGTCCTTTGCCTCGTCGTCCAAGCAGCCCTTGCAGCGGAGGTAGCAATAGACGGGTTTCCAGTACTTCCTCAGCAGCTCTTCGAGCGCAGCCTTCTGTCGCGGCTCGTCGTGAGACCTGGCATCGAGGATATTCGTCCAGTGCGTGGTGGGAAAGCCAGGCCGCAGCCCCGCCAAAGGCGTGGTCGTCTTATCGGCACGGTTCGACATTTATCGTCTTCTCGCACCTGGCGGTGTACTCTTTCTTCTGTTTGGCATAACGGGAATCCCGCCGCGCGGGGTCGAAAGCGGGATGGGCGTCGAGGATTTCAAAAAGGCGGGGATTGCAGCTATTGAGGAAAGTGTGCGCGGTTTT
>CAZFAP010000084.1:2114-20377 GCA_964516325.1 uncultured Verrucomicrobiota bacterium | reverse complement strand
TTTCATGGTCGCCCCAACGGTGAGCCCCCGGGAGCGGGGGACTATCACTTTGCAGGGGACACGACGTCGGCTTGTTCTCATAAGCCCCGATAGGGGCGACACTGTCATTGCCACCGAGCGTAAGCCCGTGGATGCCCCAAACACAAACAAGCCCCGAGCTCCCGCAGGGAGCGCCACATTCAATTAAGGCAACGTGCCGCCCCCGGCGGGGGCTTAATTGAATTTGGGTTCCTGGTTCCACAGGTTGACACCTGTGGCTATTGAGTTTCATCCCGCCTTCGGCGGGATTGATGGAGCGGCCACCGCCAGCCATTTTTGTCGCCATGTCGGCCACGGCTCGGTCCAATTTCGCTGACCCATAGTTGCACCCGTTGGAGTTCGCCCGGCGTTGTTTCAACTCCCGCGGCTGTATCGGGGGCATCTTCCCCACGTGGTTTGCTGGGGGACGGGACCTCCCCCGCACTGCGACGCTTTGGCCGGCAAACGTTACCCATTGCGGTCACCCCCTCAAATACAGCCACACCCAATCAAAGTGGCAGCTTGACGCTCACATGCGGATGTGGTAACTAAGACCATTAGAGAAGAATTGAAAGCTTTCCGCGATGGTTGACCGTCTGCCCGACGGCCACTGGGGTTGTTCGAGTATCCGTCTTCTTTTTACCGAAGAAAGGAGGGGTTTCGCCATGAAAGCAACGTCAAAGAGGGCATTCATCTCGACAGACCTTTTGGCTTTGGCGCCCTGCATCGTCATATTGCTTGTTCTTCTCTTGCCGGCGGTTCGGTCTGCTAAGGAGAAGGCCATGCAGGCGCAATGCATCTCCAATTTGAGGAACATCGTAAATGCCATGCTCACGTTCGAGGCCGAGCACGGTCGTTTCCCCACGTCGGGGAAGTGCGGAAGAAACCTCGAGAATGATTGGACCTGGGGAGGGAACGTTGTCGCGGTGCCGCAGACCGATGCAGCAACATGCGAAAGGGTTCAGATAGAAAAGGGTGCGCTCTGGCCCTACGTGATGGGGATGGAGCGAGCCGCACCATACGGCGGGGGCAGGGGGATGCGTGAGGAGTGGTACGCTTCGCCCAAAAGGAATCCCTATTTGTGTCCGAAGGCCGGCCCTGTGGGCACGAAGCGAGGTCTGAGCTATTCGATGAATTGTCGCCTCGATGTCTCACCCGAGGGCGGCGGTGTCACGGGGATGAAGCTCACGAACATCAGATACGATTCGCGGACGATCCTTTTAGTGGACGAGAGCGACTTGACGCTCGATGATGGGTCCTTCGATCCGAGTGGCCCTGAGAATAAGTCGCCCGAGCTGCACGCGAAACACCGCGGCGGAGGAAACATCGCTTTTTGTGATGGGCACGCCGCGCGGCTGGAAAAGCAGAAGCTCGTGGAGATCATGGGGTCAAAGTCGGCCTTCTTTTCTCCCTCGGAGTGACGGGCGCGCCCTGGGCAACTGAGGACGTAGCGATAACCTTCCGCGGCGTTCCGTCTGCCCGACGGCCACTGGGGTTGTTCGAGTATCCGTCTTCTTTTTACCGAAGAAAGGAGGTGTGCGCCATGAGACGAGCGAACGAGAGAGGCTTCACCCTCATTGAACTCCTGGTCGTCATCGCCATTCTCGCAATCTTGATGGCTCTTCTGCTACCGGCTATTCAGACGGCGAAGGCAAAGGCCAAGGAGACCCGATGCAAGAGCAATATGAGGCAAATCGCCAACGCCATGATGATTTTTGCGACGGAGCACGATGACCACCTGCCAGCAGGAGGAAGATGCCAGAGGAACACCGAATGGGACTGGACCTGGGGAGGGAACGTCATCGGCGTCCCAACAACCGATCCCGCCGCATGCCAGAGGATAGAGGTGGAGACAGGCTCGTTGTGGCCGTATGTTACGGGACTGCCCCGCGTTGGCGTATTCGGCGAGACGCAAAGGAGTCTCGATGAAAGCTGGTTTGCCTCCCCGGAGAAGAACGTCTATCTTTGTACAGCAGTCGGCGCCGTCGGAAAGAAGCGAGGATGCAGCTACGCCATGAACAGCGTCCTCGACGAGCCGCCGGAGGGCGCCGGAATGCTGGGGAGAAAGCTCTCCCAGATACGCAAGTCAACCCAGAAGATCCTGTTCGTTGACGAACCCGAATCCACGATCAACGATGGGTGGTTCGTTCCCCAGGGGCACGAGAACGACGTTCGGGACCTCAAGCTGTGGCTCAAGCACGAGGGCGGCGCCAACGTGGCGTTCTGCGACGGGCATATTGAGTTCATCCCCGAGAAGAGGTTCCTGTCCATCATGGACCGGAACGACCGGGAGTGGTTCGACCCGTTCTATTGACACATCGAACGAGAGATTTTTGGGGCACAGCACGATAAGCTCCAGAAGGTGCAAGGCAGCGTTCTCGTCCTGCGCAGGCTATAGTGGCCGGGCGCCCCGCTTGCCCAAATGTCTCGTGCCCGCGAGCGCGCCGTAGAGGTCCCAGATACACATGTTGCTGTAGTATTCGGCGCCCCAGCCGAGCTCGCCAGTAAGGGGATCAAGGTTCCACGTGGTGTTCCACGGAGTGCGCAGGCGAAGGGCGATGTTCTCGTACAGCCTTTTCGCCATTTCCATTCCGATAGGCGGCCCCCCCGCGTACAGGCAAGTTGCCGCGTAGCAGAACGTCTCCCCTATCGTTATGCCCGCGGAATGGTATTTCCCGCTCGTGTCCGGGGCGCCGTCGGGTCGAACGCCGTTGATGAGACCGTACGGGCTGAGCGAGGCGTTCAATTCCCCCACCGCTCGCAGCGATGACAGAATCCTTTCTTTTGGAAGAATCTCGCCAAGCCCCGCCGAGTAAGCAAACCATTGCCCGACGAGCTGATTCCCCAGGCAGGTCTCCGAAAGTTCCCCTCTCGCCGGGTCGTTGTACAGGCGATAGTACCGCCCGTTCCAGAGCTTCTCGTCGAAAGATTTCGACCCCTTTGAGAAAAGATCGCGGCATTCCTGCGCGAACAAATTATCACCGACCGCCTTTGCCATCTTTTCCGCCGCCCGTAGAGCCGCCAGCCATATCGTCCCGACGTACGCCGACGTTCCTTTGAATTGCCAGATGTCGTAGTACTGCATCGAGACTTCGTTGATGACGCCATCGTCATCCGTGTCGAGCGTCTTCGCATATTGAATCGCTTTCCTGACGTGCGGGTAAATCTCTCGCAGGAAGCCTTCGTCGTTCCACCACCGATAATCCCTGTACGCAATCAACACGAATTCCGACGAGTCCAGCGATTTCTGCGTCTCATAGTAAGGCTTGTCGAAGAACTCCGGCTGCCCGAACGCAAAAGGAATGGCGCCGTCCGCTCGCTGATGCTTCGCAAACTGGAGCATCGTGTTCCGCTCGAGGTCGGGGAAGAACATCGCCGTCGGTATCGAGCCATAGAACCGGCAGACGATCGTTTCCGTTATCGGGCATCCGACGAACGATTCGCTGTGGGCAAATCGCCCATCCTTGATCCACAGGGTGTTTCTGGCGAGGGAATAGACCGAGTTCACCAATCCGTCTTTAAGCCAATCCGGCAGCGATGATTCGTAGATTGCCTCCTGCCAGGCGGCGGTTCCGTCGTGGAGCGCCGCCCATCTCTGCGCGACGTATGCGGCGACATCGCTCGATCCCCCGAACCAGTTGGAATACATGTGCCCGATGAAATTGCCCTCCGAATCTCTCTGATCCGGAAAATACCACGTCAAGAGAAAGCGAAGCTCTTTTTCCTCCTGCGGCTTGAGATTGACCGTCGCAGAAACCGCCATAGCCTTTCGCCCCGCCCCTGACTCCGCTTTCTCTAAGTTGAGCGCTCGCCATTTACCGGTTTCTACAAATTCTCGCCAAGGTTCAATACCTGCATCCGATTCCCCTTCGTAACACCAGTTCTTCAGAGCCTCGAACTCCATGCCGTCCCCCCTCAGAGCCGAGATCGTGTAGCCGCCTGTCGAATCGCCGGAAGGAATTTCATGAGAAAGCATGAAAAACGCGTCGGTCTCGGAAATCTCGGTTCGGGCAGCCGGGGCAAGTTTCGCTGCCGCTGCCAAATGCGGCGGCAAGCTGACCTCCCCGCCAAACAATCGGTCTCTTGCCTGCGCCCAATCGCCCACGAACAGCCCGTCTGGACGCGGATCACCTCCAAGCGCCCACACGATGCCAGTCCGGTCGTCGCCGATCACAACCGCCCGCGCCTCAGCCAGGTATCCCCCCGCGTCATCGGACTCGTGCCCCGGCCCGCCTACGTCACAGTTCACGAAATAGCGCAGTTCGATGCCCCGCAGCGCACTATTCAGCCTGTTCGTGATTTCAAACCGGCGCGCGACTGATCCAGAGGATAGGACAGTCAAAATCCGAATGCCAATGGTGCCGTCTGCCGTCGCCAATTCCGTGACAGCTAAGCTGGGCTCGACTTTTCGAGAGGGCGCCTTCACGACGAGCCTGTGGAGTTCGTTGCGAGCGGATGGGCGATATGCCACGCCCGCAATCTTTCGTTCGCCGTCGTCGTAGTGAATTGCGAAGTAGTGCTGCCCCACCGTCGGAACGTTTTTCCAGACGAGCGTTTCTTTCTTCCAATTCTCCCAGTTGAAACATCCGTCGGCATCGAGGGCGAATTCGATCTCGGCCTCAGAAAGGACGATTCCCCCGCCGTCTCCTTCGCCCTTCTCGACATCCGGAACCTCGGCAGGCAAATGGGAAGCCGCGTCCTTCGCTCTGCGCAGCTCCTCCACCAGGTCGCCCGCAGAAGCTGCCACGCTGTGAAATACCCAGACGGAGACTGTTTTCCCCGCAGGTAGCGATTGCCGCCGCCACGAACTGATGGCCCCGACGTTCCCGCGGCACGTCACGGGAATTCCGTTCACTGTATTCGGCTGCGGTTTGGCCCAGGAGAACGCAATTGAAACCCGGTTGCTCTCCGGCTGCCTGTTCTTTATACCAAACGAGAACATGATCGCCGGAAGACCGGAGTTCTTGCTGTCGCGGTAGATGAGAGGGGACATCGCGCGAAGAGAGATTTCGACAGGGAGGTCGTCCTCGTAGTCAATGTCGAGCATCGGGAAGTGCCCCAGAAACCTCAAGCCCTTGACGGGCGTCAATCCATACGCGGCTTTTCCCTGGAGGATTCGCGCGACTTTCCCGCTGGGCGATTCGGAGCGCGCGACGAAAAAGCATCCGTCCGTCTTTCCCTGCGGCCGAGGGTTGTTCATCAAGCCGTTTCGTTCAAACTCCCCGAAGCTGTTTATGCTGATTGTCCCCGTGCCGAGTCCGCCCACCGGCATCCCCGCGCAACCGCCCATGTTGTACTTGACCCCGACGACCGCTCGCGGTCTCTCCCATCGTTCATGCCTCTCGAACCGATACCCGGTTGTCTCGCGCGACGTATATTCCGCCGCCCGCGTCTCGCAGGCGGCGGACACGGCGCCAACAAGCGCGCACAAAGTGCCGTAACCATACCGCTTCATGGAACGTTTCCCGTCGAGAGGCTTGGGGGACAAACGGGCCGCCCCCGCTACACGCGCGCTAATCCATTCCAGCCCAGATGGCGTGTTCATTCAGCGGCGTCGCCATATTTCCGGCGCAAACGCGTCCGGGGTGTACCGCCGCCGTCCCGGCGGCTGTCCTGAGGGCGTCCCGCCCTCAGGAACGGGGGCAGGATGCCGGCGGTACGACGTGCCTGCATCAGTTTGAGCCTGTCATGCACAACCACGCCCTGACCCGGTTCATACCTGCCGACTCCGCTCCAGCGACAACCCGCCTTCATGCGTCAACTCACGGCGTCGTCGGGCCGAGGGGGCGAATCCAGAGGTTGCGGTACTCCACCGGATTCCCGTGGTCCTGGAGCAGCACCGGACCGGGCTGCTTCTCGTCCTGTTCCTCTTTGTTCATGGACGCCGTTGTCCGGTTCCACGCCTCCGCTTTGTTCTGAATCCACACCCCGTTTTGCAGCACGGAAACTCGCGCCGGCTGTGTCATTTTGCCGCTCCCGTCAAAGCGCGGCGCAAAGAAGAGGATGTCGTAACTCTGCCACTCCGTCGGCTTCAAGCACGCGTTCACCATCGGCGCCGACACCTTGTAGATTCCTCCGCAATCGCTGTCTTTCGAGTCGAGACCATACGAGTCGAGCACCTGCACCTCGTACAATCCCTGGCAATACACTCCGCTGTTCCCCCGCCCCTGCCCTGTCGCATTCATGTCCTTGGACAGCGGTCGAAATTCGAGGTGCAACTGGAAATCCGCGAACTTTTCCTTCGTGATGATGTCCCCGCCGTTGACCCTCATGACGCCATTGTCAACGGTCCACCTGCACGGCTGCTTCGATCCCCGCATCACCCACGGATCCGTGCTCTTCCCATCAAACAGAATGATCGCATCCGACGGCGGCTTCAAATTCGTGCTCGCGACATTCGTCACCTGCTTCACGGCGGGCGCTTGCTCGGCAGCGCACGCCACAAAAGCCGCTGCCATCATAACCGCCGCCGACATCACGCCAACGTGCAACAGCCACCTCTCTCTCATTCTCATGGTCCCTTCCTCCCTATCCTCCAGGTTACATCCCTTCAGCCACCAGGCAATACCGAATGGCTGAAGCTTTCCTGCAATTGCCTTCGTACTGACGTCTTATAAAACCCGGGCGGCGCAGAAACTCGTCAGCATCGCACCCAGGACACTGTATGCCAAAGGTCCCGCCCGACACAACAGCGAATTGAAGCTGACGAGCCCTCGAAGTCGTTTCCGAGGAATGCTTCGGAGCACGGATGCCGAAGCGGTGGCAGCAAAACGCCCGGCCGGCCGTCTTTCTTCTCTACATCAAGTGCTCTCAAGGTACCTGATTCATTCTGACCTTGTAGAACTTGCGGGGTGATGCTGGATCGAGGTCGGTCCAGCGGGTTACAGTCCCTGCGGAGGGGACGGTAGCTTCTTTGATCCAGTCCCATTTGGAGCTGAAAAGGTTCTCGAACGACCAAACCGTATACGCATCGTTCGGCTGACTGTTCCAGATCAGCCGGATGCCCCCTTCGTGCCGTTCGATCCCAGCCACCGAGAAAGGCACCGAATTGTATTCGTAGGCGCCCATGTCCACCCGCAGACTACTTCTGCCAACGGCGATCCGAAGGTTCCCGTCCGGGTCAAACCCAGCCGGGTTCAGAAGCGAGTTATCGCCCGCGTCAATGCACGGCGAATCCGGCAAAAGACGATAGTCATTATCCCCGTATGTTTCGGCGTTATCGTCCGGCCCATCCGGGTCAACGAAGAGCACATCGTCTGCCACGTTCCCCTCCCCGCCACCGGTCCAGTCCTGCACGCACGAGTAAGTTGGCTCGCTTGACTCCCAGAGCTGCCCGCCCCCTTGTGCCGTGTTTCCCCAGACGACGCAGCTCCGGATCACGCCCGTGCAGCCGTGCAGCCCGCCCCCACGGAAACCGGAGTTGCTCACGATCGTATCATTCACGATCATCCCCCGGCAGTAAGCAAGCCCTCCGCCAAAATCAGCACGGTTCCCAGCAATAATGTTATTCTGAATCCGCCCGTCGCACCGGTATACCCCTCCGCCATCCTCCTCCGCCGAGTTCGACGTGATCGCGTTGCTCACGACGAATCCCCCACAGTAAGCCAGGCCGCCGCCATTCCGCTCGGCTGAATTCTGCGAGACAGTGTTCCCCTCAACCCTCGCGCCGCACTCATATAGCCCCCCGCCGGTCGTCGCAGAGTTACACAAGACCCTGTTCTCCTTGATCGTCCCGTCGCACCCGTACAACCCCCCGCCTTCTCCCGCGCTGTTTCCATAGATCTGGACACCAGCATCATAATAAAGGCCAATGTCGTTGTCCTCGATCGTCCCATCGCAATCGTACAGTCCGCCGCCCCGTTCGGCGCTGTTTCCCCGAAGCCGGTTGCCGCAGATTTCCCCGTTGCAGCGGGCGAGTCCGCCGCCATCGAGGGCGCCGTTCCATCCGATCTCGTTATTCACCACCCGGCCATCGCAGGCACAAAGCCCTCCACCGGCATAGTCCGCAAGATTCCACGCGATGCTGTTCCCCTCGACGATCCCGTTGCATCCGTAGAGCCCGGCGCCGTCGAGCGCCGAGTTATACGCTATCCCATTCTCCCGGACCTCGCCGTCAGAGTCATACAACCAGCCGCCGCACTCATACAGCCCGCCCCCACGCTCCCCCTTGTTCCAGGTAATTGTATTTCCCTGGATCATCCCGCGACACCGGGCCATGCCTCCACCATTCCCCTCCGCTCGATTCCCGATGATTGTATTATCCTCGATCGTCCCGTCGCAAGAAGCTAAGCCTCCGCCATCTTCGCCAGCGGAGTTCTGCCCTATCCTATTCGCCCTGACCGTCCCGCTGCAGTAGTACAGCCCCCCGCCCGAATTGCGCGAGGAGTTTCCGCTGATGACATTGTCCCGAATTAGACCGTGGCACCACTCAAGCCCGCCGTCCAAATTCCGCGAAATCGTGTTCTTCTCGATAATGCCGCCGCAAAAGCGCAGCCCCCGGCGATGGTTGCCGGCAACGACATTCCTCCGAATCTCCCCGTCGCAGCTTTCCACTCCGGGGCCCTCGTTCTCCGAGATGCTGTTGTCCCGGATCGTCCCGTCGCACCGCGACACCCCGGCGCCTTCGTTCCTTGTGATAATGTTATTCCGGATTGTCGCGCAGCTGAACTTATCCTGCGTCCCCCCGCATATTCCGGCGCCGGCCTCTCCCTTCCCATTTTGGATGGTGAAGCCAGCAATCGTGCACGCTTCGCTCTCCTCCCCGGTAAGAGTCAGGACGGGCCCCTCGCCACCGCCATCTATTACCGTCCGCTCAACTATCTCGGGGCTATCAGGGTCTGAACTGCGCACCATAACCTCCGCCCCCAGAAATCGAACATTCTCACGATACACTCCCGGTTCCACCACGATCTCATCCCCTTTCAGCGCAAGAAACAGGGATACCTGGATCGTCGGCCATTCTGAAGCAACCCGCAGGATCCTAGCTGGAGTCGGCTCCGCAGGGTCGCTGTGGCGCAGAAGCTCCAGCCCGTCGCGCAGACCATCCCCATCGGTATCTTCCGCCTCGGGCTCCGTCCCCGCCGCCGACTCGTCCGGGTCCGACAACAAATCACCGTCCCTGTCCGGAAAAGAGCCGAACTCGTAACATCCCATGTCCACAGCATCCCCGACAAGACGGCAATTCCCGTCAGCGTCCCGCTGCGGCCACACAAACCAGTAGTAATTCACCCCTGCATCCACGCACGGCGACCTCGGTTGAAGACGATAATCCTCTCCCCTCGGGTCCATGAACTGCGGGTCTTCGACAATGTTTCCTTCTCCCCCTTCTGCCCAGCCCTGGATGCACGTGTAAGTCGGCGTGCTCGACTTGTAAATCTGGCTCCCCGGCTCCTTCGCCACGTTCCCCCACACGATGCAGTTCCGGACCTCGCCCCTGCATTCCGTCATCCCCGCGCCATACCATCCTGCAAAATTCCCGCAGATCGTGTTGTTCTGGACCGTCCCGTTGCAGTACCCCAGCCCGCCGCCATAGAGCCCAGCCCCGTTTCCCGAAATCAGATTGTTCTCGATGGTGCCCTGGCAAAAGAAGACCCCGCCACCGTAATCCGCTGAATTTCCTGATATGAGGTTGTTCCGAACGTTTCCCTGACAACATGCCAGCCCCCCGCCGCACGAGCAACCCATAAGCCCCCCATCGGAAGCGATGTTCCCAGAGATTCTGTTGTTCTCGATTGTGCCGTCGCAGCCGTACAGGCCGCCCCCTTCGAATGCCGAATTCTCGGAAATCACGTTCCCCTCTATCGTGCCATCGCATTCGTACAACCCTGCCCCCCGGAACGCCGAGTTTCCCGAGATCGTGTTCCCTCGGATCATGCCCAGGCAATAAGACAGCCCGCCCCCCGCGCCTTGAGGTCGTGTTCCACGGGCCGAGTTTTCGGTGATCAGATTGTTTTGAATTATCCCATCGCACCCGTCCAGGCCGCCCCCATCCTCCGCGACCCAATTGTCCGAGATCGTGTTGTCCTGGATAACACCGTCGCAGTCATAAAGGCCCCCATCATTCTCGACGATAATGTTCTTCCGGATGCTGCCGTCGCAGCCCGAGACCCCCGTGCCCAAATTCCCCCGGATAATGTTGTTTTGGATCGCGGCGCGAGTGCGACTCGTGCCCTTCTCACACGTTATTCCACCGTCCCCGTTACGAATACTGAACCCGGCGATGACGCACGTCTCGCCTTCAGTCCCCGTGAACTCGACTGCCGAATAGTCCTTGTTCCCATCAATGATTGTGCTCTCGACCACCCCGGAATCCAGAGGGTCCGTGCTCGTGAGTGCGACATTCTTTCCCCTGAACCGCACGTTCTCGACATAAATTCCTCGCCCCACGATGACCGTATCGCCCTCATGCGCCCCATCAATCCCCTCCTGAATTGTCTTGAACGCCCTTTCCCACGAAGTCCCGTCCCCAGACTGGCTCACTGCCCCATCAACATACCACGTCGCCCCTGCATCCGCACTGGAATGAGAGACAACAAGGACGAAAGGAAGCATGCACAGGACGATTTTGGCAACCATGGTTGGCGTCTCCTCGGTGTGTACCTCGTGAACCAGTCCCGCGTTGTGCCCATCCGCATAAAATGCCGACAGTTCCCAATTCACATTCTGGCACACCCAAACCCCCCGTCAATCTTTTTCTCTCTGGTAACCGCTCAGTTACGGGCGGACAACCCCACAACAATCCGACCCGTCGGGGCGAGTCAGCCCTCCCTTGCTTCTCATCTGCGTCCATCTGCGTTCATCTGCGGTTTCATCTCTCCTACCGACGGTGCCCCAGCGCGGGGGATCCCCCGCCTATAACTGAGGCGTTGCTCTCTCTGCGAGGTCGCAACCGCGCCCCCAGACAACTTCCCCTGGACGTCCACGAAAGTATGTTGTATTTGTACGTAGCCACCGGCATCTTCTGATTCATAAACCTTCTTGGCTGACACATGCTCCACCAACAACGCGAGAATTGCTGATGATAAGCACGCTTTTCAGGCTCAGGCCGCGACTTTGGGGACTCATCATGTCCGCGACGGCGATCGTTTGCGTTTGCACCGTCGCCGGATTCCTGGGAGCCCTGTGGTGGCCGTTCGACTTGACGGCGAATTTTCGGGTGCAGTATCTCATCTGCCTCGGCCTCGCCGCTGTCATCCTCGGCATCGGAAAAAAGTGGCTGTGGGCGGGAGTATCCGTGGCGTTCGCTCTGGTGAACTTCGTGGAGGTGCTGCCCTCGTTCATTCCTCCCCGCGGACAGGCGTTCGGCTCCTCGCGCACCGTCAGAATCCTTCTTGCGAACGTCCTCACATCGAACAAGCAGTATGAGAGTGTCCGAGAGCTTATTCGCTCGGTTGAACCGGACATCATGGCGCTTCTCGAACCGTCCGAAGCCTGGATGAAAGAGCTGGCTTCGATTGAGGAAAGGTATCCGCATTTTGTAAGCCGCTCCCGCGACGACAATTTCGGGATCGCGCTCTTCAGCCGCTTTCCCTTCGTGGAATCGAAAATCATCGAGATTGGCGATGCGCGCGTCCCAACGGCGGTAGTTCGCGTGCGGGTCGGCGACGACGAACTGACCGTGATAGCGACTCATCCTCTCCCGCCGATGAGGGGAACTACTGCGCGACTTAGAAATCGCCATCTTGAAGCTGTCGCAGAATATGTCCGCTCGACCAAAGGACCGCTCATCGTCGTCGGCGACCTGAACACAACCCCCTGGTCGCCCCATTTCAACAGGCTGCTTCGCCGGACGGGGCTTCGCGACAGCCGACGCGGCCGCGGAATTCAGCCAAGCTGGCCAGCTCGTCTGCCCTGGGTTCTCCGCATCCCCCTCGATCACCTCCTGCACTCGCCAGAAATTCGCATCCACGGTCGCAGGCTCGGCCCCCGAATCGGCTCGGACCATCTCCCCGTCGTCCTGGACCTGTCACTTCGCGGAGGGTGAGGCAAAAGAGCATGAGCTTGAAGCCCGACATCGGCGTCGTCGTGCCCCCGCTTGAGTCGTGTCCCGGAGCAAGAACGGATGCTGCCATTGTGGCACTGAAATGGAGCGGTGCCCCAGCTTCTGGGTGCGGCCACGTTTCAGTGGGCGGGCGCTGTCTCTTGGGGAACTGGGGCATGTATTCGGGTTTTCCCTGGGTCCTGCACCCCTTGGCCGGCGATCATGACGGATACGGGTGTACCGCCGGCATCTTGCCGGCTGTCTGGGGGGCATCTTGCCCGCCAGTCTCGCCGATGGCGGGAGACCGCGTTACCGTAGCGGGCTACTGCGGGACAAATCAAGTGACGTTGGAAGGAAGCCACCACTGAAATGGAGCCGCACCCCGAGCCTTTCCCGAAGATGACAGACGCAAGCCTCGGTGATAGACTCTAAGCAAATGCGATGTGTGTCTCCAAAAGCCAAAAATCAAAGGACCGAAGATGATCAAAACACGCTCTGCGACCATTCCTCTAGTCCTTCTGTTCGCCGCGTGCTGGAGCGCACAAGCGGCGGAAGTGAAGGCTCTCCCCGATGTTACCTTCGCCACACCGGGCGGCATTCCCGTCAAGCTCGATGCATTCCTTGTCAAAAGTGAAAAGCCCACGCCCGTCTTGATTTTCATTCATGGCGGCGGCTGGATGGAAGGGGATAAGAGGGGCGTTCCGGGGCCGCTGAAATCTCAACTCCTCGACGCGGGCATATCGGTTGTGTCAATCAACTACCGCCTTTCGCGGCAAGCCCCCTACCCCGCCCAGGTTGACGACTGCACGAGAGCTGTCCAATTTGTCCGTAGCAAAGCGAAGGAATGGAACATCAATCCCGACCGCGTCGGCTTGATGGGTCCCTCGGCAGGTGGGCATCTCAGCCTCTGGGTCGGCCTCCACGACGACCGAAAGAAGCCGGACTCGCCGGACCCCGTCGAGCGTGAATCCTCTCGCGTTCGCTGCATTGTGAATTATTTTGGCCCGACCGACTTTCGCCTCTTGCGGTGGTTGGAGCACCGCCATCCGGCGTACATGTTGCTCTTCGGCCAAGAGCCCGGCAAGCCCGCAGACAAAATCCCACAATCTCTCATCGAAGCAGCTTCTCCCATAACCTATGTCTCTTCCGACGATCCGCCCGTCTTCACCGCTCATGGCGCCGCAGATATAATCGTCCCCCAAAAACATGCTCTTCTCCTCGTCGAGAAATTGAAGGAAAAGGGAATCGAGACGGAGACCTATTTCCTCGAAGGAGGCGACCACGTCCTCTCAAACCGAAAGCCCGACTGGCCCGACTTTGGCGCCGCGACAATCAACTTCATCAAGAAGCATCTTTTGAATTGAGGCGCCGTGCTTGATGAAAAGGACGATGAGGATGCGCTGCGCATGCTGGCTGGACATTTCCAGCGCTACCAATCAAGCAACATGGCGGAGCGGACAGGAGAAAAGTCAAACACACAAAATGGGGTGCAAAAGAATGAACGCAATACTTCGTTTCACCATCGGCGTCACAATCATGACATGCCTCGCGGGGTGTGAAAAGCGCGAGCCCACGACGGAAACCAGCGCTTTGCAGAAAACGAAAGTCATCGGCGTTTCCCTGCTCAACCTACAGCACGAGTTTTACCAGGGCCTGAGAGAAGGAATGCTCAAAGGCGCGAACAAATACGGGTACGACTTGAAGATTCTTTCCGCTGACTTCGACGCCGCCACCCAAGCCAACCACATCCGCGATTTCATCGTGCAGAACGTTGACGCGATGGTCATCTGCCCGTGCGACTCCAGGACCGTCGGAACTTCAATAGAAGAGGCAAACAACGCAGGCATTCCCGTCTTCACCGCGGACATCAAGAACGCCTCCCCGCAGGGAAAAGTTGTCGCGCACGTCGCGTCGGATAATTACCGGGGAGGGATTCTTGCGGCGGTATTGATGAACGAGGCTTTGAGCGGACAAGGAAACGTGGCGCTCATCACTCACCCCGGCGTCGAGTCGTGCACGGAGCGCATCCGGGGCTTCAAGGACAAGATAAAGGAGTATCCGAATATCACGATTGTGGAAGAGCTTTCGGCGGAGGGCCAGAAGGATAAAGCTCTCGATGTCGCCCGCGACATTCTCACCAAAAGACCCAACCTCGACGGGATTTTCGGGATAAACGATGATTCCGCGCTCGGCGCCCTCGCCGCCGTTGAAGCCGCCGGAAAAGCCGCAAAAGTCAAAATCGTCGGCTACGATGCAACCCAGGAGGCCAGGCGACGAATCCGAGAACGAAAAATCTACGGCGATGTCATTCAGCATCCCCAGCTCATGGGAGAAAAGACGCTCGATGTCGTTCACGAGTATTTTTCCTTCAAGTCCATTCCCCGCGAGCACATCGAGTCTTTCATCAAGGGCGAACAAATCAACATCCCAATCGAGGGCGGTATCTGGAAGGGCGAGCCGAAATAGACGAACAAATATACGGTGGCATCGGCATCTTGCCCATGATTCCTCACGGGTCACCCGCCGAGCGCGGGGCGGGATGCCACTTTCAGATAACCTCTGCGCTCTCTGCGTTCTCTGCGGTTTGGACTCATAGACAAACCCAACCATAGAGCACGCCGGGGAGCGGCGACACACGCAACGTCACTATGAAAGTCCGAAAACTCGTCGAGACCTACAGCCTCTGGGCGTTTCTGGTAATCCTCATCGCCGTCCTGGCGATTGAGACCAACTTCATCTTCGTCCGACCGGAGAACGCGGCGAACATCTTGAGCCAGATGTCCGTCGAGATGATGATCGCCCTCGGAATGACCATGGTCATCATCACCGCTGGCATTGACCTCTCCGTCGGCTCCCTTGTCGCCATTACAGGTGTTTTGGGAACCATGGCAATGACCCTCGTCGCAGGGGCGCCCTCGTCGCTCGCGTTTCCTTTAGCGGTCCTCGCCAGCGTCCTTGTCGGGCTGCTCTGCGGAAGCATCTCTGGGCTGGTAATCACGCGGTTCCGGATTCCGCCGTTCGTGGCGACGCTCGCCATGATGTTCGTGTGCCGCGGACTCGCTTTCATCATTTGCCGGGAAAGACCGGTCGCTATCCCAACCCAATACGAGGGCTTCAAGTTCCTCGGCATGGGCTTCCTCGGAAAAGGACTCCTCGGCATGCAGTGGTTTCCGGGAATTCCGCTGAGCGGCATCATCATGATCGTGGGGATCGGCTTCTTTCACGTCCTCCTTTCGGGGACTGTCTTTGGCAGGCACGTTTATGCCGTCGGCGGAAATGAAGAAGCCAGCAGGCTCTCCGGAATCAACGTCAGAAAAATCAAATTCCTCGTCTATGCCATCACAGGCGCCCTCTGCGGTCTCGCCGGAATAATCCAATCCGCGACACTCGGCTCCGGCGACCCGAAATCCGGCGACAAGTGGGAGCTCAATGTCATCGCGGCCGTCGTCGTCGGCGGCACGAGCCTGTTTGGCGGAAAGGGCACCATCATCGGCACCTTCGTCGGCGTCCTTCTCATTCGCGTCCTCGCCGTCGGCGTCAACTTCCTCGGCTTCTCCCGATTCTGGCAATACGTCGTCCTCGGCAGCGTCCTCCTCCTCGCCGTCCTCGTTGACACCCTCTCCAAAAAATCCAAATCCTGATTCCCCCCGATTATTCGCCCGTTGCTGTATCTATTGAGGATTGCGCTGCGAAAACAACATCGCCTCGCCTCTCTCGCGCTCTGGGACGATGGGACCAAGGCTGCTCCCCGACCCCAGGGCCGGTTCCATTCGCAGAGCAAGGGTCAATAACGGTAAAACTCGTGCACGTACCGCCGCCGTCTCGGCGGCAGTCCCGAGGGCGTCTCGCCCTCGGCACACGCCGGCAGGATGCCACGGACGCAGCCGGCAAGATGCCAGCGGCACAGCGGGTCCAAGCACAAGGCCTTGGCAGGTCTGGTTCGATCGCGGCGCACGCCCACTCAGATATCCCCACACCCCATTACTCCCCTCAAATCCTCTCTATCCTCTTCATCCTGTCGAATGTCCCTCTGCGTCCCCTTTGCACTGCGGTAGCCACGCTACCGCCTTCATTCATGGGAGCGCACCTCCCATCTCTCCGAATCCCATCCCTTGCGTCTAAACTCCCCCTCTGCGTTCATCTGCGTCCATCCGCGGTTCCCCCTCCGCTTTCGCCCTCCATGCCACCTAACCCAATCGGCTCCTGACCTCCTCAAACGCGCGCTCGACCTCGGCCCCATCCCGCAGTCCCATCACCTTTGCCATCCGCGCGAACAAACTCCCACGCCTGCCCTCCTCGCCCCGCCTCTGCTCCGCCGCCTCTCCGTGAACGATGTGCGGCAGACGTGCGTAGGGATTCCCATGGTAGGTAAAAAGACTCCACGCCGGCCAGTACGGCGACTTCGTGTGTCGCCATATCCGTTCCACAAAACCCCTCGCAGCGGCGAACCGCCACGCCATTCCTCGGCTATCCTCTTCGCCTCCCCTGTCGAAGTAGAGCAACTCACCGAATGCCGCCCCCATGTCATCCAGTACCGGCAGAGCGCTCGCGATCACGGCCCCTGCCCCCTCCTCAAGAAACGCCCACGCCAGATCCTCCCGCTGACCCCCGAACTCCCGCGTCCGCCCCGTCAGGCACGAGTTCAGAACGACCAGTGCACCATCTTCGAGCAGCTTCCCCGCGCGCTCAATCCCTGCCCTCACAGCAATTATCTCCTCTCGCCCGAAATGCGAAGGAAGACCCGAGTATTTCCCCTCTCCCGGTGCACCGCTGAGCAGGAGAACCTCCTCGTTTCCCACGATGTGACCGTGCCCCGTATAGTGAATGAGCGACGGGTTCCCACCTAAAACAGACTTTATTGCTTCCGCATTCGCCTGGTCCCCAACCAGCGCCCGCCCTCCCGGAATGAGCAGGTACCCCGCCCCATTCAGCCTCTCCTCGATCTCCTCGGCTTCAGCCCTCGAGTACGGAAGCGGCCTCTCCAAGACGGCATTCCACGGGCACAAAACGGCCGCCGTCCGCTTGCCCTTTCCAAACGCTTTCCGCCCCAGTGCTCCCAATCCACCGGCCGTCAGCGGCCCCCACCTGGCCAGGTGCCTCCGCAGCCCGAGAAACCCCTCTTCCTTCTCCTCCCCCCCGCACCACAGCGCCTCCCACGGAAACGCCGCCCAGTACGTGTCCCCGCTGACCAGCACATCGTGCTTCGCCTCCGGACACAGTGTTTCTCGAACCAGTTCCGGCAGAGCATCCCACGCGCGCTTCCCAAGCTCCCGGATCCGCTCAGCGCCCTCCTCATACGGCCTCCTACCCTTCTTGTCGAAGACCTTCAAAATCTGCTCGAAGAGCGCCGACCTCGCCTTGCCAAACTCATCCGCCCGCTCCCATTTCAGCGACCGTTCCTTCACCTCTAACACCCCCATCAGCAGACCATCCCCCGTCAAGCCCTGAGGGATAAGGATGCGAATCTCCTGCCCAACCCTCCTTCCCGCCTCCTCAAGCGCATCCCTCGCAGCTTCCAGCCCTTCACCTGGATCGTCTCCCAGCGCCCGCACCGGCCCCTCCCGCATCGCGCCCAGGGTCCGAAATAGTCGGTCCGCGCTTCCTTCGCTCGCGAAATGTCGCGCAATCCGCCTGTATGCTGCTACCGCATTCCCCTTCCCCAGGTGCACGCTCCTTGGGTCCCCCACTCCCGCCTCCGCCCCCCGGACACTCTCCAACGACGCTTTACCGGCATCTTGCGCCAACCCCATTTCCTCCAGCACGTTCCCTAAGTTGTTCAGGGTCATCCCTACGTCCGGGCCATAGATGGGCGGCTCCTCCGCCGCCAGCTCGCGTCTTATCTCCAGCGCCTCCTCAAACGCCTTCCTCGCAGCCGGAAACTGTCTCTCCTCACTCAGCACGGTCCCTAAGTTGTTCAAGCTCATAGCCACATCCGGCCGATAGATGTGCGGCTCCACCTCCGCCAGGTCCCGGTAGATGCCCCCCGCCTCCTCACACGCCTTCCTCGCAGCCGGAAACTGTCTCTCCTCCCTCAGCACGCTCCCTAAGTTGTTCAGGGTCGTGGCCACATAAGGCCGATAGATGTGCGGCTCCACCTCCGCCAGCTCCCGGTAGATGCCCGCCGCCTCCTCATACGCCTTCCTCGCAGCCGGAAACTGTCTCTCGTCCCTCAGCACGTTCCCTAAGTTGTTCAGGGTCATGGCCACATCCGGCCGATAGATGTGCGGCTCCACCTCCGCCAGCTCCCGGTAGATGCCCGCCGCCT
>CAZFAP010000084.1:0-2014 GCA_964516325.1 uncultured Verrucomicrobiota bacterium | reverse complement strand
CCTCATACGCCTTCCTCGCAGCCGGAAACTGCCTCTCCTCACTCAGCACGGTCCCTAAGTTGTTCAGGGTTCCTGCCACATAAGCCCGATAGATGTGCGGCTCCACGTCCGCCAGCTCCCGGTAGATGCTCACGCTTCGCCCGAGGAGCACCTCCGCCTCCCCCCACTTGTGCTGCTTCGCGGCCCCGGTTCCGAGCGTTCCGGCGAAGAGTGCCTCACAGTCTCTGAACCCATGCTTCGCACTCACAGACGCGGCATAATTGCATATCCTTTCTGCGATGTCCCTCGAGTCCTTGTCCAGCCTCTCCCGGCTGCCTCCCGCAACCGCAACTCTTCGCAGCCCCAGAAGCTCCACGACCGCCGCCTCCCTTTCCTTCTTCTCACCCCTGAGCTTTTCCACCAGCGGCCGAAACGCCTCTGGATTCACCACCCTCTCCGAAACCTCCCCACGCCGCAGAAACTCCCGAATCGCGGCGTCCCCGCAAGCCTGCCTCGCCTTCTCCAGGTACTCTCTCTTGCCGAGTGCTATGAACCTCCGCGCTTCCAGAATCCATTCGTCCATCTTTCACCCCTTCCACATGCGCAGAATCTTGCTTTTCTTCCTATGCACAACTTATCACCCCACACCTCCCTCCGCAACCGAAAACTGAATCCGCCAGGCCCACACCCCCATCCTTTCTTCGTGTTCTTCATCTTCTTCGTGGTTCCATCCCTGTCACCGCCAATCGAAGATATGAAATCCAAAATCGCCCTGTCCCGTCCATGCTCTCCAGCTTCCCTCCTCTGTGCCCTCCGCGTCCTCTGCCGTTTCTCCCCTCTCCAAAATTCAAAATCCGCAATCCCTCTTTATCCTGTCAAAAAATCACTCTTTTCAATTTGTATTGACAAAAGGTTGCATTCCTGATACACTACCCCCGTACGCTCGAACGAACTCATTAGTCACAGGGCACACGGGGATCGAGAATGAACGAGACCAAGGGCTACCGCCTCAAATTCAAGCACAAGGACTTCATCTGCAAACAATTAGCCCTCTTCAAGCCCCACCGCCAGGTCGCCGAAGAACTCCTCCTGCAATTCCCCGAAATCCTCCTCTCCCTCGACGAACTCCTCTCCCGAGTCCAGTATTACTCCACCTGCCGCCGCCGCACCGAGAGATGGTACAACCGCACCCGCCAGTACCGCCGCATGCTCGAATACGATGCCCCCAACCGCTTCCGCCTCGTCAACAAACATCAACGCCTCATGGAGCTGGAACGCATCTTTAACGAAGCCATGACCCCGAAACTTCGCAGAATCGTCTGGTTTCCCGTCTCCAAATCCCCCGATGGCTTCGTCACCTACGGCCAGAAGGAAGTTTACGGACCCGACCTCCGTGCCGCCATCGCCGCCCTCCACGCCATTCCCCGCGAGCTCGACGAAGCCTGTTTCCTCTACTACAAACCCCCCGTCCCTCTTCACGACCGCCGCAAACACGACGATGAGACAGAATTCTTCAAGAAAGCCCTTAACAAATTCGACCTCACCTTCGGCCTCAAATGACATTCACCATCCATGTCCCCTCAAACCCTGCCTCTCCTCTTGATTCCTCCACGCTTGCCTCCCCTCCCTGCCTTTCGTGTTCTTCGTGGTTTTCATGGGTGTGGCCGTATTTGACTGGTCGCGCATCCCGCGACCGAACCAGACCTGCCAGCCCCTCGCGCCCGGACCAGCATGTACCGCTGGCATCTTGCCGGCTGTCTCGGGGGCATCATGCCCCCGGCGCCGAGGGCGAGACGCCCTCGGGACTGCCGCCGAGACGGCGGCGTTACCTCTACAAGCTTTACCCCTTAAATACAGCCGCAGCCGTTTTCCCTCCTGTGTGCTCTGACCGGCTTCTTACTGCCCAAAACCCAAAATCCGAAATCCACAATCCCTTCCCCCCCGGGCCTTTTTCTAAACCGACAACACCCTGTCTATCCCCCCTTTGCCACGTGCCTTACCGCCAAAAGCTTCATCTCCAAAAGGCCCAAAAAGG
>CAZFAP010000083.1:0-20726 GCA_964516325.1 uncultured Verrucomicrobiota bacterium | reverse complement strand
TGCCGCCGATGCATGGCCTCCAGCTCCGTCTTCAACTGGTCGGGCGAATGTTCGCGAATTTCCTTGATCTTCACGTCGCTCTCCCGGACCTCACATGCCGTGGCGGCGCGCCACGAAGCGCGTCCGCACGGACAACTTGTGGCTGACGCGGGCCAGCGTCTGCTTGGCCGTATCCTCGGGCACGCCGCCCACTTCAAACAGCACCTGCCCCGGCTTGACCACGGCCACATAGTACTCGGGCTCGCCCTTGCCCTTGCCCATGCGGGTTTCCAGCGGCTTGCTGGAGACCGGCTTCTGGGGGAAGATGCGAATCCAGAGTTTGCCATGCCGTCTGAGATGCCGGTTGATGGCGATTCGGGCGGCCTCGATCTCGGCGGCGCGGAGCCACCCCCGGGTGAGGGCTTGCAGCCCGTATTCACCGAAACTCAGGTTGGTGCCCCGCGACTCCATGCCGCGTCTGCTACCGCGCTGGGCTTTTCGGTACTTCACTCTTTTGGGCATCAACGGCATCTTTGGTTCCTTTCTTTTCCACCAGACGTTCGCCCTTGAATATCCAGGTCTTGACGCCGATGGCGCCATAGGTTGTCCGGGCTTCGGCGAATCCGTAGTCAATGTTTGCCCGGAGCGTATGAAGCGGAATCTTCCCTTGTTTGTAGCCGTCGGTTCGGGACATCTCCCCTCCACCCAATCTCCCGGAGACGACGGTCTTGATCCCCTGGGCGCCGCGGTCCATAGCGGCGGTAACCGCCTTTTTCATTGCCCGGCGGAACGAGACCCTGTGCTCCAATTGCAGGGCAATGTTTTCGGCGACCAACTGCGCCTCGATTTCGGGCACCTTGATTTCCTCGACGTCTATGAAGATTTCCTTGCCGGTCTTCTCGGCGAGCTCTTCTCGCAGCCGGTCAATTTCGATTCCCTTGCGGCCGATGACGATTCCCGGTCGGGAAGTGTGAAGGATGATTCGGATGCGGCTACCGGCTCTTTCGATATCCACACGAGCTATTCCCCCTGCGGACAGCCTCTCTAATATGAAGCCGCGCACCCTGAGGTCCTCCTGGAGAAGTCGCCCGAAGTCCCTTCGTGTTGCGAACCAGCGAGACCGCCAGTCCCGGTTCAAGGCAAGTCTAAAGCCTACGGGATTCACCTTCTGACCCATTTACGCCCTTTCCGAAATGCTTCCTTTCATCGCTCCTGAACAACGATCGTCACGTGGCTTGTTCTCCTTCGGATGATGTTTCGCGCGCCGCGCGCCCGAGGGATCATTCGCTTCAGCATCGGCCCCTCGTCCACATCGGCTTTCGTGACGAACAAGGGCTTCGTTTCTCCCTTCGCGGCCTGCTCCGCGTTCGCCACCGCCGACTTGAGCACTTTGCCGACGAACTTGGCGGCCCGGCGCTTGGTGAACTTGACCACTTGCTGGGCCTGCTCGACCGGCATCCCTCGGATCAACTCCACAACCTCTCTCGCCTTTCTCGGCGGGACTCTTAAGTATCTACCGATTGCCTTACCTGGCAAGTTGCAATCCTCCTATCCGGCTCGCCCCGGGGGACAGCGTCACTTCTGTCCCGCGTGCTTTCGGAACGTCCTTGTGGGGGAGAATTCTCCGAGCTTATGCCCGACCATGTTCTCCGTTACGAATACGGAAATGAACTGTCTGCCGTTATGAACCGCGAGAGTGTGCCCAACGAACTCCGGGATGATCATGGACCGACGCGACCAGGTCCTCAGGGTCCGTTTCTCTCCGAGGGCGTTCATCTTCTCGATCTTCTTGAGCAGTTTCGCGTCCACGTAGGGACCTTTTTTCAACGATCTGGGCATACGGCTCACTACCTCTTATCTTTCCGCGACTTTATGATGTGGCTGGTCGGTTTGCTCCTCTTTCTGGTCTTGCCGCCTTTGGAGAGCTTTCCCCAGGGGGAGCACGGATGCCTGCCGCCGGAGGATTTCCCCTCTCCGCCACCCATGGGATGGTCAACGGGATTCATGGCGACTCCACGGACTTTCGGCCTTCTGCCAAGCCACCTTGACCTTCCAGCTTTGCCCAGAGATACGCTCTCGTGTTCGGAATTTCCGACTTGCCCGATGGTGGCGCGGCACAGGACCGGGATTAGACGCACTTCCCCGGAAGGGAGTCTGACATGTGCGAACTTTCCCTCCCGGGACATGAGGGTCGCACCGAGGCCGGCGCTGCGAACAAGGATGCCCCCTCGGTTGCGTCTCATTTCGATGTTATGGACCGTCATGCCCAACGGAATTCTCGACAGCGGCATGCAATTGCCGACCTTGGGCGGAGCATCTTCGCCGGACATGACGCTGTCCCCCACGTTCAGGTCACCGGGGGCGAGGATATACCTCCGTTCTCCATCGGCGTACTCGAGCAGCACGATTCTTGCCGAGCGATTGGGATCGTACTCTATGGCAATGACCCTTGCCTCGATGCCGTCCTTGTCGCGCTTGAAGTCTATGATCCTGTACGTTCTTCTGTGTCCGCCGCCTCTGTGGCGCGCCGTCATGCGGCCGTAAGCGTTCCTTCCACCGGTTCTTCTAAGGCAGACTGTCAGGGACTTCTCCGGTTGCGTTTTGGTGATCTCAGCGAAGTCCGGAAGCCTTGTGAACCGCAAGGACGGCGTTATTGGCTTGTATCTTTTTATGCCCACTGTCTTATCCTCGATCGGCGCCTGGCGCCGCTCCCGGGCGGCAGACAGCTCAGGAGAACGACTCTCAGACGAAGCTGAGGGTCTCGCCTTCCTGAAGAGTTACAACCGCCTTCTTCCAATCGGGCCTCTTGCCCAGCTTGGCGCCGAGCCGCTTCTTCTTGCCTGGGACGTTCATCGTGTTGACGTCTTTGACCCTGACCTTATAGAGCTTCTCGATCGCGCGTCGGATCTCAATCTTGTTTGCGTCTCGGCTCACTCGGAAAACGTACTTGTTATCGGTCTGGGACAGTCTCGTCCCCTTTTCCGAAAGGATCGGATTCTTTACTATGTCGTATTCGTCCTTCATCCGTGTCACCCGCCTGTCTCATTCGCCGAGGCGCAGCGAATCGAAGCTCGCCTTGGTCAAGATCAAATACTCATGTCGGAGAACATCGTATGCGCTTACGTCGCCCACCGACCGATAGGTCAGACGAGGGAGGTTCCGGGCGGAGAGCAACGTGTTCCTGTCGCTTTTCTCCGTGACCAGGAGAACAGTTCCTACGGCGTTCAGACTTTTCAGCGTCTCGGCCATCATTTTCGTCTTCGGAGACTCAAACTTCACCTCGTCTAAGACCAAAAGCTTGTTCTGGCGAATCTTTTCGCCGAGGGCGTGCTCAAACACTAACTTCTTTGCTCTCTTGGGGAAACGATTCTTCACAACCTTCGGCCTCGGCCCAAAAACCACACCTCCCCGCCGGAACAATGGCGAGCCGAGGCTTCCGGCGCGTGCGCGCCCCAGCCCCTTCTGCCGCCAGGGCTTTTTTCCGGAGGCGTTGACTTCCGCCCTGGTTTTTGTGCAGGCGGTCCATGCCCTCCAGCTATTCTGAAGCTGAACGACGTAATCATGCACGAGCTGCTGATTGACCTCCGCCTGCGCGAGAGAGCGTTTCACCGGCAGGTCCGCCACTGCCTGACCCGCGGAGTTGAAAAGCTTGACAGTCGTTTTTTCCTGGTCGCTGACGCTCACTGCTGTTTTTTCACCTTCTTCTTCACGGATGGGCGAATGAATACAATCCCTTTTGACGGGCCGGGCACTGCTCCCCCGACAAGGAGCAGATTCTCCTCGGGACGGACCTGGAGCACCTCCAGGTTCATGACGGTCACCCGCTCGTTCCCATAATGCCCGGGCATCCTTTTTCCCCGGAACACTCGCCCGGGAGACGTGTTGGAACCCACCGAGCCGATCCGGCGGTGAGACATCGAGCCGTGGCTGCCGGGGCCGCCAGCGGCTCGCCATCTCCTGACCATTCCGGCAAACCCCCTCCCCTTGGAGACTCCCGACACGTCCACCTTTTGTCCGACGGCGAAAACGTCGGCTCGAAGCTGCTGGCCGACCTTGTACTGGTCCGGGCTATCCACCTTGACTTCTCTCAGGTACTTTTTCGGGGACACATTCGCCTTCTTGAAATGCCCGGCGAGAGGTTTGGTAATTTTCGATTCCTTGATGTCCTGAAATCCGAGCTGAACGGCGCCGGGTTTCTGGGGCTGGCCGCTTTTCACCTGGATGACGGTGCAAGGGCCAACCTCGACAACAGTTCCTGCAACCGCTCTTCCATCTTTGTCGAAGAGCTGAACCATTCCGATTTTTCTTCCTAACAAACCCTCAATCACTGTTCGAACTCCTGTCAGTCGTCCTTCTGGCGACGAATTCCGCCCTCGGCGATTTCCTCGGCGCCGGCTCTCCCTGTGGCGCCGCGCCCCCGAGCCGCAGCCCCATCACACGCGGATCTTGATGTCAACCCCGGCGGAGAGGTTGAGTTTCTTCAGCTCGTCAATCGTCCTTGCCGTAGGGTTGATGATGTCAAGGAGCCTCTTATGGGTTCGCATCTCGAACTGCTCCCTGGACTTCTTGTCCACGTGTGGCGAACGAAGCACGGTGTACCTCTCGATTTTCGTCGGGAGCGGCACGGGACCGATGACTACGGCGCCCGTCCGCTTCGCGGTATCCACGATCTCCTCCACGGACTGGTCCAGGAGGCGGTGGTCAAATGCCTTGAGTCGTATTCGAATTCTTTGGCCTTCTACTGCCATTTCCAGCTTTCTGCCATCATTCCTGCCGCAGCCGAGTTACCTCGGGCGCGGGCAGTTGTTCGGCAATCGTTTACTCGATAATGTCGGTGACGGTTCCGGCGCCGACGGTCTTGCCGCCTTCTCGGATCGCAAACCGCAGCGTCTTCTCCATCGCTATCGGCGAAATCAATTCCACCATCAGGTTCACGTTATCTCCCGGCATCACCATCTCCACCCCTTCATCCAACTTCACCGTCCCCGTAACGTCCGTTGTCCGAAAGTAAAACTGCGGCCGATACCCGGGGAAAAACGGCGTGTGCCGTCCCCCCTCCTCCTTCGACAATACGTACACTTCCGCCCGAAACTTCGTGTGCGGCGTGATGCTCCCCGGCTGCGCCAATACTTTCCCCCTCTCCACCTGTTCCTTCTCTACTCCCCTCAGCAATACCCCTATGTTGTCTCCCGCCTCCCCATCGTCCAACGTCTTGTTGAACATCTCTACCCCGGTAACTACCGTCTTGAGCGTCTCGCCCAATCCCACGATCTCCACCTCGTCCCCTACCTTCGCCTTCCCCCTCTCCACCCTTCCCGTCGTCACGGTCCCTCGTCCCGTTATGCTGAAGATGTCCTCAATCGGCATCAGAAACGGCTTGTCCACTTCCCTCTTCGGCGTCTGGATGTAGTCGTCTATCGCGTCCAGCAGCTTCCACACCCCCCCGCACCACTGGCACTCCCTCTTCCCGCACCCGCACTCCCCCGCCTTCAAGGCGCTCCCCCTCACGATAGGAATCTCATCCCCAGGAAACTTGTACTTGTTCAGCAAGTCCCTCATCTCCAAATCCACCAACTCCAACAACTCCGGATCGTCCACCAGGTCTATCTTGTTCAAAAAGACGATGATCGCCGGAACCTCCACCTGCCTCGCTAACAGCACGTGCTCCCGCGTCTGCGGCATCGGTCCATCCGCCGCCGATACCACTACAATCGCACCGTCCATCTGCGCCGCACCCGTAATCATGTTCTTGATGTAGTCCGCGTGCCCAGGACAGTCCATGTGCGCGTAGTGCCTCTTGTCCGTCTCGTACTCAATGTGCGATACCGCGATCGTGATCCCCCTCTCCTTCTCCTCCGGGGCGTTGTCTATCGAATCAAACGTCCGCTCTTTCGCTAAATTGTACTTCGCCAATATCTTCGTCATCGCCGCCACAAGCGTCGTCTTCCCGTGATCCACGTGCCCGATCGTCCCCACGTTCACGTGCGGCTTCTTCCTGTCAAATCTCGCCTTGGCCATGGTGTCAACCCCTCCCTGAACAATTCATCGAAAGCGTTTCACTCGAGCATCTCTTCCTGTATTTCCGCAGGAACCACCTCGAAATGGAGGGGTTCCATGGAGTAACTGGCTCTCCCTCTCGTGAGGGACCTCATGGTTGTCGAATACTCGAACATCTCTGCCAGAGGGACTTCCGCCTCGACAAGTTGGGTATGAAGCTTGGTCTCAAGGTGCTTGACCCTGCCCCTTCTGGCGTTGATGTCAGCAATGATGTCTCCGACGTGCTCTTCCGGCGTCGTTATCTCCACCTTCATGATGGGCTCGAGGAGCGTCGCGGAGGCCTTTCTGACGGCATCCTTGACGGCCATGGAGCCCGCGGTCTTGAACGCAAAATCGGACGAATCCACTTCGTGGTAGGAGCCGTCGAGGATTGTCACCTTCACATCCACCATCGGGTAACCTGCTAACGGCCCGCTGGTCATGCAGTCCCTGATGCCGTCTTCGGCGGCGGAGATGTACTCATGAGGTATAGCGCCGCCTTTCACTTCGTTCGATATGACCAGCCCGGAACCCCTCTGTGTGGGTTCCAGCAGAACAACGACGTGCCCATACTGCCCGTGGCCGCCGGACTGCTTGATGAACTTGCCTACGCCCTTAGCTCCCTCCAGAACGGTCTCACGGTATGCGACCTGAGGCTTCCCGACGTTGGCGCCAACCCTGAACTCCCGGATCATCCGGTCCTTGATGATTTCGAGGTGCAGCTCGCCCATTCCGGAGATGATGGTTTGCCCCGTGTCGGGGTCCACCTTGATCTTGAAGGTCGGGTCCTCTTCCGAAAGAAGCAGGAGGGTGGACCTGAGCCGATCGCGGTCAAGCTTGGTTTTCGGCTCTATCGCCATGGAGATGACGGGTTCCGGGAATCTCATCCTTCCCAGGACGATTGGATGACGCTCGTCGCACAGGGTGTCGCCGGTGACGGACTCCTTCAACCCCACGGCAGCCGCAATGTCTCCGGCGAAGACGGCGTCCTGGTCCTCGCTCTGGTTGGCGTGCATCCGCAGGAGGCGCATAATGCGCTCTCTCCTCGCCGACGAGGAGTTGTAAACGTACTTCCCTTTCTTGAGAGTTCCGGAATAGACGCGGAAGAACGAAAGCCTTCCCGTGAACGGGTCGCTCATGATTTTGAACACCAGCGCGCTGAAGTACTCGCGGTCCTCGGCCTTTCGAGCGAGTCGGACGCCGGTCTTCGGGTGCTCGCCCTCAATTGGGGGAATATCAAGAGGAGACGGCAGGTAATTCACGACCGCGTCAATCAAATCCTGAATTCCCTTGTTTCGCAAAGCGGCGCCGCACAAGACGGCGACGACCTTGTTGGCGATGGTCAGTCGCCGAATCGCCGCGTGAATGTCTTCCTCGGTAACCGGCTCGCCCCCGACGTACTTGTCCATGAACTCCTCGTCTTCCTCGGAGAGGTGCTCGAGCAGGAGTTCCCGGTAGTGCTCCGCTTCCTCGAGGCGTTCATGGGGGATGCCAATGACATCGAACGTCGCTCCGTAATCCTCCTCCCGATAAACCTTGGCCCTCATGCCCACCAGGTCAATGTTTCCGGCGAACCTCTCCTCGAAGCCGAGCGGAAGTTGAATGACGAGGGGAGTCGCCTGGAGCTTCTTCTGAATCTGGTCAACGACGGCATGGAAGTCGGGGCCGCGACGGTCCATTTTGTTGACGAAGGCGACTCTCGGCACCCCGTACTTATCGGCCTGTCGCCAGACTGTCTCGGACTGCGGCTCCACTCCGCCGACTCCGCAGAAGACGGCTATGGCTCCGTCGAGGACCCGCAAAGACCTCTCGACCTCCGCCGTGAAGTCCACGTGTCCGGGCGTATCAATAATGTTGATCCTGTGTTCCTTCCAGTAGCAGGTGGTGGCGGCAGAGGTTATCGTAATTCCCCTCTCCTTTTCCTGCTGCATCCAGTCCATGGCGGCGGTTCCATCGTGGACCTCGCCGAGCCTGTAGAGCTTGCCGGTGTAGAAAAGAATCCTCTCGGTAGTTGTGGTCTTACCGGCGTCAATGTGAGCCATGAGGCCGATATTTCGCGTCCTTTCGAGAGGAATTTCTCTTTCCAAAAGCATTCTCCCGGCAGTTTCAGCAACAGTAACGCTCATGTCCTGAACTCGCGTTCAACGATGTTCTGCACGTTTGTATCGTGTTCGATTTTCGCTCGGGTATCACCATCGGTAATGTGCGAAGGCCCTATTGGCTTCCGCCATTTTATGGGTGTCTTCTCTTTTCTTGATGGCGGAACCTTGGCCCTTGTAGGCGTCGAGGATTTCGGTTGCCAGAGCCCGGCTCATCGGGGTAGCCTTTCTGGCTCTTGCAAACTGGATCATCCACCGGATGGCCAGACTTGTTTGCCTTTCGTAGCGAACCTCCACCGGAACCTGATACGTTGCTCCGCCGATCCTTCTCGACTTGACCTCGAGGAGCGGCTTTACGTTCCCTATGCTCTGGCCCACAACCTCCAAGACCTCTTTGTCAGGCACCTTGCTCTTCACAATATCGAAAGCTTCGTAGCAGATGCGCTGCGCCAGGCTCTTTTTTCCTTTCAACATGAGAGAGTTAATGAGCCTGGCGACCAACTCGCTTTTGTACCGTGGGTCCGGGGCTATCTTCCTTTTTGATGCAACCCGCCTTCTCGACATAAAATCAACCTCTCAGGCTCCTGACTGCGCTTTTGGCCTTTTGGCGCCATACCGGGAGCGCCCTTGCTTCCGATTCTCAACGCCCATGGAATCGAGCGTCCCGCGTATGATGTGGTATCGCACTCCGGGCAGGTCCTTCACTCGCCCACCCCTGACAAGGACAATGGAATGTTCCTGAAGGTTATGTCCTACGCCGGGGATGTAGGCCGTGACCTCGTGTCCGTTCGTGAGTCTGACCCTGGCGATTTTCCTCAAAGCCGAATTGGGCTTCTTGGGGGTCATAATCCTGACCTGGAGACACACGCCCCTCCGCTGCGGACACCTTGCGAGGGCCGGGGACTTCGATTTGCGAGACCTCTCCGACCTACCCTTGCGAACCAACTGATTTATAGTCGGCATTCGAAACCTCCTTACAAATCAACGAAACCGAAGCAACACACTGCCTACTCCGATGCGCCGGTGGCGACTTCCGGTTTTTCCTCCACTACTGCCGCTTCTTTCATGGGGACAATTTTCCGATACAGTGGGAAGCCTGTTCCGGCGGGGATGATGTGTCCCATAATCACGTTCTCTTTGAATCCCTTGAGATAATCGGTCCTCCCCGTGGAAGCAGCGTCCGTCAGCACACGAGTCGTGTCCTGGAAGGAAGCGGCGGAGATAAAGCTGTCCGTACCGAGAGAGGCTTTGGTTATTCCGAGGAAGAGAGGAGCGGCTTCGGCTGGCTTGCCGCCAGCACGGATCGTCTGCTCGTTTACTTCCGCGAACTTGAATTTATCCACAGCCTCTCCGTAAAGAAGCCCGGTATCGCCCGGCTCGACAATTCGGACTTTCCTCAACATCTGGCGGATGATGATTTCGATGTGTTTGTCGTTGATCTCAACTCCCTGGAGCCGGTATACCGCCTGGATTTCGTTGAGGAGGTACTCCTGAAGTTCCCGTGGGCCGCACACTTCGAGGATTTCATGGGGGATCACGGGTCCTTCCGTAAGCTGCTGCCCTTTGGTGACGCGTGCGCCTTCGTACACGCTGACGTGTTTCCCCATGGGGACGAGGTGGCTTTCGGCCATGCCGGAAGCCTCGTCTCTCACGACGATTTTTCTTTTCCCTTTCTCGATCCCACGGAACTCGACTACCCCATCAATTTTGGCGATCTCTGCGGCATCCTTGGGTCTCCTCGCCTCAAACAGCTCCACGACTCTGGGCAAACCGCCGGTGATGTCCTTGACCTTGCTGATCTTCCTCGGGGTCTTCGCCAGAAGGGTCCCCGGCACGACCTCTTGGCCAGGTTTCACGACGATGTGCGCGCCCGCTGGGATGGAGTAGTAACCCACGATGTCTCCGCTCTGCTTGTCTTTGACGAGGATTTGTGGGTGAAGGTCTTCTTTGTGCTCGGTAACGATTAACCTCTCCAAGCCTCCAGACTTTCCCACCCGCTCGACCTCTCTCTTGACGGAAACGCCTTCGATGAGGTCGAGAAAGTCCACGGCCCCGGTATGCTCAGCATGGATGGGGATGTTATACGGGTCCCAGCGAGCCAGGACCTGGTCTTTCTTGATTTTCTGTCCTTCCGCGAAGCCCAGGGTGGCGCCAAGCTCCATGCCGTAGCGTCCCATCTCGCGTCCCTGGTCGTTAACGATGCTGACGAAGCCGTTCTTGTTGAGGACGACGAACTTGCCCTGGGGATTCTTGATGACGCGGAGTCCGCTGAACTTGACGATGCCGTCGCTCTTGACCGCGATGCGGGGCTCCTTGAAGATTTGCTGGATGGCGCCGCCGATATGAAAGGTTCTCATGGTCAACTGTGTCCCGGGCTCCCCAATGGACTGAGCGGCGATGATTCCCACAGCCTCACCCAGCCCAACCATCCTGCCGTTGGCGAAGTTGCGTCCGTAGCACTTGCAGCAGATCCCTTCTTTCGCCTCGCAGGTTAGGACGGAACGTATTTTGAGCTGGCGGATGCCCACCTCGACGATTTTGTCAGCGGCCGCCTCGTCAATTTCTTCGCCCGAACGGACGAGAATCTCCCTGGTGGCCGGATTGAGGATGTCATCCACGGCGACGCGGCCAAGGATTCTCTCACCCAGCGAAATCACTTCCTCGCCGCCCTGTTCCATAGGTCTTGCGATGACGCCGTTCAGGGTGCCGCAGTCCTCAAGGGTAAGAATCACGTCCTGGGCGACGTCAACGAGCCTTCGGGTGAGGTAACCTGAGTCTGCGGTCTTCAGCGCTGTGTCCGCCAGCCCCTTGCGGGCGCCGTGGGTGGAGACGAAGTATTCCAGCACGCTCAAACCCTCTCGGAAATTGGCGGTAATGGGAGACTCGATAATCTCTCCGGAAGGTTTGGCCATCAGGCCTCGCATTCCCGCGAGCTGACGGATCTGCTGACGGCTTCCTCGGGCGCCGGAGTCCACCATCGCGAAGACGGGGTTGACGGTCGGTTTCCCGTCGTTGTACTTGAGCTCGCGAAAGAGGGCGTCCGCAATGCTGTCGGTGGTGTGAGTCCATATATCAATAATCTTGTTGTACCTTTCGCCTGCCGTCAAATTCCCCGCCCGGTAGTCCCGCTCGACGACTCCAACCTCTTTGCGGGCTTTCTCAATCAACTCCTGTTTGTCGGACGGGATGACCATGTCGTCAATCCCGATCGAGAAACCCGCTTTGGTCGCGTATGCGAACCCCACGTTCTTCAAATCATCGAGGAGTCTGACGGTCCGTTCCAGCCCGACGGTCCGATAGCAGTGCAAGACGATATCAGCAAGCTTTTTCTTCGTGAGGGTGTCATTGACGAACCGTATTTCATCCGGCAATGCCTCGTTGAGGATGACTCTCCCCGGGGTTGTCTCGAGCCGGCGCCCGTCCATCTGAACGACGATCCAGTCGTGCAGTCCAACAGACCCCCGGTCCAGCGCCATCATCACTTCATCTGGGTTGGCAAAAAGACGCGAAATCTTTTCAGGCTTTTCGGCTGCGACCGTGAGGTAGTAGCAGCCGAGAGTTATATCCTGAGTCGGGCTGGCGACGGGCTTGCCACTGGAGGGAAGCAGGATGTTGTTCGGGGCAAGCATGAGGGTCCTCGCTTCCATCTGCGCCTCGACGGACAACGGGATGTGAACCGCCATCTGGTCGCCGTCGAAGTCGGCGTTGAACGCGGTGCACACCAGGGGATGAACAGTGATTGCCTTTCCCTCGATGAGGACCGGCTCAAAAGCCTGGATTCCCAGGCGGTGGAGCGTCGGAGCTCTGTTAAGTAGGATGGGGTGGCCCTTTGTGACCTCCTCGAGGATGTCCCATACCTCCGGGGACTCCCTTTCGATCATCTTTTTCGCGCTTCGGATGGTGTAAACGAGCTCCCTATCTTTGAGCCGCTTGATGATGAAAGGCTCGAACAACTCCAGAGCCATCTTCTTGGGGAGGCCGCACTGGTTGAGCTTCAATTCCGGCCCGATGACGATTACCGACCTTCCGGAGTAATCCACTCGCTTTCCGAGAAGGTTCTGACGAAACCGGCCTTGCTTGCCTCGCAGCATGTCGCTCAGGGATTTGAGGGGTCGGTTTCCTGCGCCCATGACAGGGCGGCCATGCCTGCCATTATCGAAGAGGGCGTCAACGGCTTCTTGAAGCATCCTCTTCTCGTTGCGGATGATGACTTCGGGCGTTTTGAGTTCGAGGATGTTCTTCAGTCGGTTGCGGCGGTTGATAACTCGACGGTACAGGTCGTTCAGGTCAGAAGTCGCAAACCTTCCTCCATCGAGGGGGACGAGAGGTCGGAGATCGGGAGGTATGACCGGAACGCAGGAGAGGATCGCCCACTCCGGCTTGATATTCGCTGCCCGGAAGCCCTCGATGATTTTCAGCCTTTTGCTAATCTTCATTCGGGCCTGTTTCGACCGGGTCTTTTGCATCTTGTCCCGAAGGTCCTCATCAAGAGCCTCGAGGTCTTCGGTTTGCAGGAGGTCCCGTAACGCCTCCGCTCCCATCTTGGCGACGAAGGATCCCTTGCCATGCTCTTCGATTTTCTCTCGGTACTCCGCCTCGCTCAGCAGCTCCTTTCTTTGGAGAGGAGTGCCGCCGGGATCAATGACGACGTAATCCTCGTAGTAAATGATCCTTTCGAGGGTTCTGGTGGACAACCCCAGGACATTGCCGATCCGGGAGGGGGTTGTCTTGAAGAACCAGATGTGGGCTACCGGAACCGCCAGCTCGATATGTCCCATTCTCTCGCGGCGTACTTTGGACTGAGTGACTTCGACGCCGCACCGGTCGCAGATGACGCCCTTGAACTTAATCCTCTTGTACTTCCCACAACTGCATTCCCAGTCCTTGGTGGGGCCGAAGATTTTTTCGCAGAATAGTCCTCCCCGTTCAGGCTTGAAAGTCCGATAGTTGATGGTCTCGGGATTCTTTACCTCTCCCCGGGACCAAGAGCGTATGACCTCGGGGGAAGCAATCCGAATCGTTACTTTGTCGAAGATGTTTTCCTTGGGATGACCAAAAACTCGATCGCCCACGGTCAATACTCCTCCTTGAAGGGGTCACATCTTCTCCGCCCGGACATCCAGGCAGAGGCCTTGCATTTCCTTAATCAGCACGTTGAAGGATTCGGGGGTTCCGGCTTCCAGCGTCTGCTCACCTTTGACGATGGACTCGTAGATTCGGGTTCTGCCCGCCACGTCATCGCTCTTGACGGTCATAAGCTCCTGAAGCGCGTAGGCGGCGCCATAGGCTTCCAGTGCCCAGACCTCCATCTCGCCAAACCTCTGTCCACCCATTTGCGCTTTGCCGCCGAGGGGCTGCTGAGTGACCAGAGAGTAAGGGCCGATGGCGCGGGCGTGAATTTTGTCGGTGACGAGGTGACAGAGCTTCATCATGTATATGTCCCCGACGACGACCTCCTGGTCGAAGGGCTCGCCGGTTCGCCCGTCGTAGAGGACTGTCTTCCCGGTCTCCGGGAGGCGGGCTTTCTTGAGCAACACCTTGATCTCCCCTTCCTTGATTCCGTCGAAGACCGGGGTAGCCACCATCAGCCCAAGAGCCTTGGCGGCCCAACCCAGATGGGTCTCGAGGACTTGCCCGACGTTCATTCGTGAGGGAACTCCGAGGGGATTGAGGATCATGTCCACAGAGGTCCCATCGGACAGAAAAGGCATATCCTCTTCGGGGACGATTTTCGCTATCACGCCCTTGTTTCCGTGGCGACCCGCCATTTTGTCTCCGACCTGAAGCTTGCGCTTGGATGCCACATAGACCTTGACCTGCTTGATGACGCCCGGGTCGAGTTCGTCACCTCTCTTGAGGCGCTCGATCTCACGGTTATGCCGCATCTGGAGTTCTTCCAGGGACTGGCGGTGCTCCATGAATATATCTTTGATCATGGCGGTAATTTCGTTGTCGGGCATCAGGTAATTCTCGATCCTTCCGGACTGGAGGAGTTCGATGTTGCGCTTAGTGATTTTCTTTCCCGGCGCGATGACAACTTCCCCCGTCTGGGAGTCAATGATCTCCACATCCAACTTCTCGCCCAGGAGCAAGGCGGAAAGCTTCTCGTTGAAGTCGGCGTTGAGCTTGTCCAGCTTCTCGTTGTATTCTCTGGTCAGTTCCTCGATGCGCTCCTTTTCTTCCGCTTTCTCTTCCTCCGTGGCGTACACCTTATCCTTGCGGGAGAACATCTTGGAGTCCATGACGATGCCCTCGGTTCCAGCCGGAACCATAAGGGAGGAATCGCGGACGTCCGCCGCCTTTTCACCGAAGATGGCCCGAAGGAGCCTCTCCTCCGGAGTCAACTCGGTCTCGCTCTTTGGGGTGATTTTCCCGGCGAGGATGTCTCCCGACCGGACGTGCGCCCCGATTCGGATGACCCCGTCCTCGGCGAGGTTCCGCAGAGCCTCCTCGCCCACATTGGGGATGTCTCTGGTGATCTCCTCACAGCCAAGCTTGGTATCCCTTGCCCCAATTTCAAAGTCGTCGATGTGGACGGAGGTGTAGAGGTCGTCCCGGACGAGCCGCTCACTTACGACGATGGCGTCCTCGAAGTTGTATCCGCCCCAGGGCATAAACGCCACAAGGACGTTGCGCCCGAGGGACAGTTCTCCCTGACAAGTCGCGGGTCCATCCGCGAGGGTATCGCCCTTCTTCACCTCGTCGCCAGGCCGCACTAGCGGCTTCTGATTGATGCAGGTTCCGGCATTGGACCGCATGAACTTTTTGAGGACATAGACCTTCGGCTCCCTCTTTCTGCCCAGGGGCTGGACCTCGATTCTGTCGGCGTCCACATAAACGATCTTGCCGTCTTCCTCGGCAATCACCATAGCGCCGGAGTCAACGGCCGCCCTCTTTTCCAGACCCGTGGCCACCAAAGGAGCCTCGGTTGTCAGGAGCGGCACGGCCTGCCTCTGCATGTTGGAACCCATGAGGGCTCTGTTTGCGTCGTCATGCTCGAGGAACGGAATCAACCCGGAAACGACGCTGACCAACTGCCTCGGGGAGACGTCAACGTAGCCAACCTCGTCCGGGTCCACTTCTGCGAATTCGCCGTGGCTTCTCGCGGAGACCTTCTTGTCGAGGAACCTCCCGCGTTTATCGAGATTGACGTTTGCCTGCGCGATGACGTGCTTCTCCTCCACGTCGGCGGTGAGGTAAACGATCTCGTTGCTGACGCGCCCATCAACCACTTTGAAGTAAGGGGTCACGATGAATCCGAAGTCGTTGATCTTGGCGTAGGTGCTCAGGGAGGCAATGAGGCCGATGTTGGGGCCTTCTGGGGTCTCGATGGGGCAGACTCTGCCGTAGTGGCTGGGATGGACGTCCCGCACCTCAAAGCCAGCTCTTTCACGGCTCAGACCTCCCGGTCCCAGGGCGCTCAGTCGCCGCTTATGGGTCAGTTCCGCAACCGGGTTTGTTTGGTCCATGAATTGAGACAACTGGCTCCGCCCGAAGAAGTCTCGGATCACACTGGAGAGGCTTTTGGGATTGATTAGCTTGTGCGGAGTGACGGTCTCGGAGCTGAGGTCGAACAGGTTCATCCGCTCCTTGATGATTTTCTCCATTCTTGCCAGACCGATGCGGCATTGGTTCTCCAGAAGTTCACCGACGGAGCGGATTCGCCGATTCCCGAGGTGGTCAATGTCGTCAATGGTTCCCTCGCCTCTCATCCGAAGCCCAATCAAATAGCGGACGGCTTCGACGAAATCTCGCTTCGTGAGAACCAGCGATTCGTCTTTCTCATTGTTCTCGGTGCTGTTGATCCCGAGCTTTTGGTTGAGCTTGTGCCTCCCGACCTTGCCAAGATTGTACCTCTTGGAGTCGAAGAAAAGGCGTTTCATCATCGCGCGGGCATTGGCGACGGTGGCCGGATCACCGGGGCGGAGCTTCTTGTAGAGGTCTTTGAGGGCATCCTCATAGGTTTCGGTATCGTCGCGAGCCAACATCTTTATGATGGGGTGCTCCGCAGAGGCGTCCTCCGCTATGTACACTTCTTTGATCCCGGCGGCGTTCAGTCTTTCGATGATGTCCGCGGCAACCTTCTCGCCGCTTCGCGCGTACACAATTCCGTCCTCCTCCCCAACGGCATCTTTGGCTAAGAACTTTTCCAAGACTTTGTCATTGGACCCGCCCAAGGTAACCTTCGCAGATTTGAAGAAGAGTTCAAGGATTTCCGCATTGTTGGCGCTTCCGAGAGCCTTCATGAAGCCCGTGGCGAGGATTTTCCGGCGCCTTCTTCTGCGGTCTATGTACACATAAATGAGGTCATTGGAATCGAACTCTGCTTCGAGCCAGGACCCCCTGTACGGTATGATCCGGAACGAAAAGAGCCCTTCCCCCTTGACCTGAGCTTTTTTCTCGAAACAAACGCCCGGAGAACGATGCAATTGGCTGACTACGACCCGCTCGGCGCCGTTGACGATGAATGTGCCCCTGGTGGTCATAACGGGGATTGTCCCCATATAGACGCTTTCTTCGCGAACCACATCGTTTTGGATGAGCCGGAACGTGACTCGCAGGGAGACGGAGTACGTCAGGCCTCTCCGCTGACACTCGACGTCATCGTACTTGGGGACGCCCAGAGAATAACTCACGTATTCAAGCATGCAACTGCCGTCGTAGCTTGCGATCGGAAAAACCTCATTAAATACCGCCTCAAGTCCCTGGTTCAATTTCTCCGTAGCATGCTTGTGCGGCTGTAGGAAGTCCTCGTAGGACTTCTTTTGAATTTCAATGAGGTCCGGTATATCAACCATATCGGCTCTTTTGCCAAATCGAACACGTTCTTCGGTGGCTAACCTCATACTAAACTTCTCCTTGGGGAAACCTAAGCGATTCGACGAAGCTCAAATCCCAATGAGCGGCGGGCCGGCGGCACGAATGCACCCCATGAAAGGGGCCGCTGGCTGCAACCTACGCACTGGGCTTGACTTCGACGGTTGCTCCAACTTCCTGGAGTTTCGCCTTGACCCCTTCGGCTGCCTCCTTGCTGACCTTGGACTTCACCGGTGAAGGCGCCGCTTCGACCAGGTCCTTGGCTTCCTTCAAGCCCAGGCTGGTCAGTTCACGCACGACCTTGATGACCGGGATTTTCTTGTCGCCCGCGCTGGTAAGAATTACATCGAACTCGGTAACTTCTTCGGCTGCGGGCGCCTCGGCGGCTGCGGCAGCAGGCTGTGCCGCCACTACGGGAGCCGCGAGGCTGACGTTCCAACGTTCAGCCAGCTGGTTTTTCAGTTCCACCAGTTCGATAACTGACAGAGACTCGATGGCCTCCGCAATCTCCTGTCTGGTCAGCTTTTTCGTGGTCTGACCTCCCTCCGTTTCAGCCTTTGACTTCATCGGTGGCGAAGATTCCTCCTTTGCGTCGCGTTTCTTTGTATGCCCTGCGGACGTTAAGAGTCCTTCTGGTACACCCTCATGGAGCCAGGGTACAGCGGTCAGCTCCCCTCCCTTGGAGAGAGAGTGTCTGTCTTCTCCTGCCTGGAGCCGAGGATGCAAACAAGGCTTCTTGTCGGCTCACCCAAAATGTGCAGCAGTCCCGAGAGAGGCGAAACGAGCGTGCCGACAAGCTGCGCCATGACGACCTCCCTCGGCGGCAGCGTTACAATCCTGTGGATTTCCTCGGGCGACCGCACCTCCCCCAGGAGAATGCCCCCGAGGATTTTCAGCTCCTCATTCGCCTTGCCGAAACTGACAACAGCCTTCAGAAGGTCGAGGGAATCGCCGGCTCCAAAAACGACGCCGACCTGTCCGCTCAAGAACCGGGACAACTTCTCCAGACCTCGTTGCCTGGCGCCAATTCCGAAGATTCTGTTTTTCACCACGAAGTAGCGGCCTGATTTCTCTTTGACCGCTCTTCTGAAAAGACCCAATCTGGCGCTGCCCAGACCCGTGAAGCTCGTCAGAATGAGCGACGAGGAAGCCTCAATCATCTTGCTTATTTGTTCGACCGCGTACGCCTTTTCTGCTCTCACAGCGTTCTCCACCTAAACCGAGGTCCGTTCTGTCGCTTTCCGGCGGCAGCCTTGTCATTTCCCGGAAGGGATTACCTCCTTCACGTCGAACTTCAGGCCCGGCCCCATGGTTGAGGTTACAGTACCCAGGTTGAGGTACTGGCCTTTGGAACTCCCCGGTTTCGCCCTGACAAGCGCGGAAACGACGGCCTCGCAGTTGCCCAGCAGCATTTCTATGGTGAACGAGAGTTTCCCGACCGGAACATGCACGTTCGCGTGCCTGTCGGTTTTGAACTCAATTTTCCCTTTCTTGACTTCTTCGACCGCCTGCACGACGTCCTCGGTGACGGTTCCCGTTTTTGGGCTCGGCATCAGCCCCTTCGGACCGAGGACCTTGCCCAACCGCCCGAGGTCCCTCATGACGTCCGGGGACGCAACCAGAACGTCAAAATCGAGCCACCCCTCCGAGATTTTGCCGATCAAGTCCTGGTAGCCCGCCGCGGCGGCGCCCGCCTGAAGGGCGGCGTTCGCCTTGTCCTCGCTTCGAGTAATGACCACGATCTTGGGGACTTTGCCCGTGCCGTTGGGAAGGGTTACGGTCCCCCGAACCATCTGGTCCGATTTCTTCGGGTCAATCCCAAGCTTGAATGCGACCTCGACGCTTTCATCAAACTTCGCCTTTGGGAAGGACTGGAGAGCCCCAATCGCCTCGGCGAGGGGATAGACCTTGCTCTTGTCGAGGGCTTCTGCGCCCTGTCTGTATCTTTTACTTCGATGCACTGGAGACCACCTCGATTCCCATGCTTCTGGCAGTTCCTTCGACGATTCGGATCGCTTTCTGGGGGTCGGACGTGTTCAAGTCGTTCATCTTCTGACGCGCGATTTTCTCGAGTTCTTGCTGGGTGATGCTGCCCACCTTCTGCCGGTTTGGCTCCGGGGAACCCGTAGCGATGCCAACCGCCCTTTTCAGTAGGTTCGCCACAGGCGGGGACTTCGTGATGAACGTGAACGACTTGTCTTGATAGACGGTAATCACGACCGGGATGATTAGCCCACCGGGCATGTCCTTTGTCGTGGCGTTAAACGCTTTACAGAACTCCATGATGTTGACCCCGTGCTGACCCAGCGCGGGGCCAACGGGCGGGGCCGGCGTTGCCTGGCCCGCATCTATATGCAACTTTATTTGCCCAACAACTTTCTTAGCCATACCGAACTCTCCTGTGGCGCCGTGACTTCGCGGCGCCAGCACACGCCATTCAAAACCGGGAGCTGGTCACGTTCTCTCCACTTGCCAGTATTCCAGTTCTACTGGCGTCGAGCGCCCAAAGATGGACACCATCACCTTCAGCTTCCCCTTTTCGGGGTTCACCTCGTCAATGACGCCGCTGAAGTTCACAAAGGGGCCCTCGGTGACTTTGACCGTCTCGCCCACTTCGTAGAGGATCTTGGGCTTGACCTTCTCCTTTTTCTCTCGCAAGGAGACGAGGATTTCCTCGACCTCCACCTCGGGCATCGGAACGGGGTCCTTATCTCCGAGAAACTTTAAGACCCCGGAGGTTGCACGGATAAAATGCCAGGTCCTCTCATTCAGCTCCATCTGGACCAGAAGGTAACCCGGATAATAAAGACGGGTGCTTATCCGTTTCTTCCCGCCTTTGACCTCCGAAACGCTCTCCGTAGGGAGAATCACCGCCGATATGAGGTCGGTCATCTCTTCCGCCTGTACGCGATGCTCCAGGGAAGTTTTTACCTTCCGCTCCTGTCCAGAAAGGGTTTGGACCACGTACCACATCTTCGCCATCTGGACTACCTCACAACCAACCCGAGGATCAGGGTTAACAGCAGATCAACGATCCCGATGAAAAGGGACAGCAAGAGCATCGAGAATATGACCAGGCCCGTCGAACTTTTCAGTTCGGTTTTCGACGGCCAGGAGACCTTTTTCATCTCGTCCGTCACGTCTCTCACGTAGCCCCGAATTGCGGCGAAGGTTGACAGCAGGACCCTGCGCGTCGCCTTTGTCAGAAGCAGCGCCGCCGCGCCGCCAAGAATGATCAGCCACCAAATCAAGTCTGGTCCTTCCTCCTGGTCAAGTTTTCGAGGTCGCCCGGCAGTTAAGCCGTGCGCCAACGTCCTCCATTTCGGGCAGCGACCGTCTATTCGGTTTTACCGCAAGCCCAGAATTAGCAAAAAAAACCTCTCTCCAAGCCTGTGTGCTGGTTGGGAGTAGTCAGCAAGTATGATCCGCGCCCCGCCTGCGGGGGAGCGCTATCGCCGTTATGCACCGGTTGCGTGGATACTACACACTGCTTGGCAGGCCAGGAGGGACTCGAACCCCCAACGGCCGGATTTGGAGTCCGGTGCTCTACCAATTAGAGCTACTGGCCTGCGGAGGCCCAGATGCAATCAGCGAGTCTCTTTATGTGGTGTGTGCCTTCTACAAAACTTGCAGTATTTGCTCAGCTCCAGCCGGCCTGACGACTGCTTTTTGTTCTTCGTGGCAGTATAGTTTCTCCGGCTGCAGACGGTGCAGGCCAGAGTAATGATTTCTCTCATGGGTTACTCGATAATGTCGGTGACGGTTCCGGCGCCGACGGTCTTGCCGCCTTCTCGG
>CAZFAP010000082.1:6504-20819 GCA_964516325.1 uncultured Verrucomicrobiota bacterium | reverse complement strand
TGAGGAGGAAGCTGGCTCGGAAGTGAATCTGTTGCAGGAGTTGCTGAGCACTATGCCCGTTTACGAGTACAAAGCGCTGGACGCTTCTGGAAAGACTGTGAGCGGCCTCGTGGACGCCGACACGGCGAAGGAAGCTCGCCAGAAACTCCGCATGCAGAGCCTGTACACCACGAGCGTGACCGAAGCGGAGAAAGAGGTTACGCTGACCTCGGAGGTCAAGGTAAGAAAGGTCCTCAGGCGGGTCAAGAGGAAGGACATTGCCTCCACCACGAGGCAGTTGTCCACGCTTCTGCGGTCGGGAATGCCTGTGGTTCAGTCTCTCTCGGCAATCATCGAACAGCTCGAGGGACACCCTCTCCAGAAAGGTATCCTCGAAATCAGGGAGAAGGTGAATTCCGGCTCTACCTTTGCGGATGCTCTCGCGGACCATCCGAAGCTCTTCTCTAACCTCTACATCGGGATGGTACGAGCGGGAGAATCCGCCGGCGCCCTGGAGACGATTTTGCAGCGTCTGGCGGACTATCTGGAGAAGAGCGAGAAGCAGAGAAACCGCATTCGCTCCATCATGGTCTATCCGGTGGTCATGCTCTTTGTGGGGGGAGGGGTTTTGACCTTCCTGATGACGTACGTGGTGCCGACGCTGACGAGATTATTCGTGGAAATGGGGCGAGACCTGCCGCTTCCGACACAGGTCCTGATTGCCACGAGCAAGTTCGTGAAGAGCTACAAGATGCTGTTTGTCATCGGTGGACTCGTTGCGGTGTTCATATCGTTCAAGAGGTACATCCGCAAAGAGAAAGGAAGGATGAGATACGACTCCTTCCGACTGAAGCTGCCGGTGCTGGGCACCCTGGTTCGGAAGCTGTGCATGGTTCGGTTTGCGAGGACGCTGGGGACTCTTGTCGCGGGCGGCGTTCCGTTGTTGCAGGCGATGGAAATCGTACGAAACGTGGTGGGGAATGCCGTCATCGGGAAAGTCCTTGACGAGGCAAAAGACAACATCGCGCGAGGGCAAACGATTTCCGACCCTCTGAAAGAAAGCAAGCAATTCCCGCCCATCGTGACGCACATGATCGCCGTTGGGGAGGCGAGCGGGAATCTCGAGGAAATGCTCTTCAACGTGGCGGATGCGTACGAGGACGAGGTGGAGACGGCGGTAGCCGGATTGACTGCGCTGCTGGAACCGTTGATCATTGTGGTGATGGGAGTCATCGTCGGGTTTATCGTTGTGTCCATTCTCCTGCCGATTTTCGATATGAACAAGTTGGCCGCGTGAGAAAAGTGCATGCGGCCACTGGAAAAGGGAGGTTGAGTTATGAATGGGTCGAGACGTGAGAAAAATGGGAGAGGCTTCACGCTCGTTGAGCTTCTGGTTGTGGTAACCATCCTGGGAATCCTCGTGGCGGTGGTCGGAGTGAGGGTCATCCGCCATCCGGACCGAGCCCGGCGGACGGCGGCAAAAGCGCAGATTGCCAATTTCAAGCAGGCTCTGGACGAGTTCAACATTAACACGGGGATTTTTCCAGGCATGGACGAAGGGCTGAAGGCTCTCGTCGAGAGGCCGATGAATGCGGACATCGCGGAGAGCTGGGAGGGACCCTATCTTGATAAGATCCCGAAGGACCCGTGGGGACGCGAGTACGTCTATCGCCAGCCGGGCATGAACAACACCGACTACGACATTATCTGTTACGGCAAAGACGGCGTCGAGGGCGGGGAAGGGGTGAGCAAGGACGTAACGAACCACACTCTCGACGAGAAGTAAGGCGAGAGCGAGCGTTTTGGGCTTCGGTCCGCAGGAAGATTCTCGCCGCCGTTGCCCTCCGGGAGGCGCCTCGGTGATTCCGATGTTCCGCAGAAGGGATGGATTTACTTTTCTGGAACTGGCAGTCGTGGTGGTCATCATGGGAGTGATGATGTCCATCACGCTGCCTCGGTTTACCTCGACGTTTTCCAGAGCGACCCTCGGAGGGGTTGCTCGCCGCCTCTCGGGGACCATGATGTACCTTCGCAACGCCGCCTCCAAGGACGGCCGGAGTTATTTTCTGAATGTTGACCTCGACAAGGAGGAATATCGGGTAACCGTCCTCCGAGAGAGGGCGGATCAGCTGCAGACGGAATACCAGGACTGGGATGCTCTGGAGGACGAAGCCTATATCGAGTACAGGGACGATTTTATCGGGAGGACGCGACTCGAAAAGCAGATTGCGTTCGAGCGAGTGATCCTCGAAGACGGGAGCGAGGCCTTCGACGGCATAGTTAGAATCGAGTTCCGTCCCGACGGCACGGCAGATGACACTGTCATCCGGCTCATGAGCCCGAATCAGAGGGTCTATACCATTCATCTCGAACATTACAATGGGCAAGCGAGGGTCTATAAGTACGCCTTCCTTCCGGAACCTCCGCCGGAGCTTTTCGAGAGGGAACCCCCCAGGAGGCTGGGCGATGAACTATAAGGGCCCGTCAGCAATCCGCATGGAAACCCGCGAGGGCTTCACGTTTCTTGAAGTGCTGGTAGCCCTGGCGGTCATCTCCATCTCGATCGTGGCGCTTCTGAATTCCCACACGATCAGCCTCAGAAATTACCTGTATTCGCAAATCCTTTCGCGGGGGACTCTCCTGGCGGAGGAGAAGATTAACAAGATGGAAGCGAAGGGGATCACGGAGATGGAGAATGAGGAGGCGGAGGAGTATGAGAACGGGCTGAGGTACGTGCTCGAGCAGGGGGAATTCTACGACGAGGAAGAGACGGAAATCTATCAACCGGAATGGCGGTGGGATTATTGGTGGCTGAGCACCGTCGAGGAGACCGAATACGAGGGTGTTCAGAAGATTACTGTCGAGGTATTTTCGCGGCGGCTTGTGCGGCGGCCGACCGACGTGGACCCCTGGGACCTGGAGCGGATCACCCCGACGGTACGGCTCGTAACCTACATTGCCGCGACGAATAGAAGGGAGGACGCGAGAAGTGGGACATCACCAACGACAAGAGGAGAGACGAGGGCGGACCGGACGGGGGTTTACTCTCGTTGAGGTTCTTCTGGCTGTCATGTTGCTTTCGATCCTCGTGACTGTCATGTACAGCTCCTTTCACACCATGGGCCGGATTATGCGCCGCAATGAAATGACGAAAGGGGCGTACCAGACGGCGCGGCTGATCATGGCGCGAATGCGGCAGGACATTGGCTGCGCGTACTTTTCTCCCAGGCGGCAGAATTTCATTTTCCGAGGAGAAGACATTCACGAAGGCGAGAATGATGGCGACGTAGTCACTTTCGTCACGACGGCGCACGTCATTTCCAGAAAGGATGCGCCGGAAGGAGACCTGGCGGAAGTGAGCTACTACCTGGACGAGAGGAATGCGGGAATTCTCGTGCGAAGGGAGGACGTGAGCCCGGATGACGAACTGGAGACCGGCGGAGTCCTGCAAATCCTGGGCAAGAATGTTGTCGAACTGAATCTTACCTATCTCGACGGAACTGAGGAGCCGGCACGCACAACGGGCCAAACCACCAGCGAGCAAGACCAGACGCAGGAGGAGAAAAAGGCGTGGAAGGAAGAGTGGGATTCCGAAGAGACGCCGTATCTGCCGCGGGCAGTGAAGATTGACCTTTCGGTTCGGAATGATGAGGGGCAGATTGAGGATTTCAGCAGCACGGTGGTGCTGGCTATGGGACGAACGGCGACCTCGATCCAACCCACGGAGCAGGCGGCGCCAGGCAGTCAGGGCGCCCCCGGGGGACCCGGCGGGCGGGGTCCCGGGGTGCCTGGCGGTCCGCAGCTTGAGCGGAGAGGACGACGAGGTGAGGGCAGAGGGGAACGTGGCGACTTCACCCCGGAGACCGGGGGCCGCGGAGGCCAGAGACCCGGACAAGGGACACCCGGCCGGCAGGGATACGACTCAGGAGTGAGTTCGCCGTCGCGGCCAACAATTCGGAGGAATACGTCAGGTGCAGGAACAGGAGTGCAACCCCCAACGCCGGGCGGCAGACGATAAAGGAGTCGCTCTGCTCGTTGTTCTGGCAGTCGTCGCCATCCTGGCGGTGGTGATTTTCGATTTCAGCTTTTCGGTTCGCGTGGACATGCATATCGCGGCGAACTTCCGCGACAGACTTGTTGCGCTCGAGGCTGCCAAAGCTGGCGTAAACTACGGCATTCACTTGTTGAGGCAGGATGATCCGGGGCGGGACAACCTTCAGGAGGACTGGGCGCAGCTTAATGGGATCGTCCTCGACAAGACGGACCCGGACGAGATCGCCGAGCGGGTGAATATGAGTGAGGAGGAACTCACGCTCGACAAGCACGAGGATTTCCTGGCGAGGCAGAAGGGAGGGAACGTCCCGACAGCCAGCATCGTCATCTACGACGAGGAACGAAAGATCAATGTCAATCTTCTGGGGGGATCGCTGGGGGCACAGGGGCGGCGCGGCGCCGCGAATCCCCTTCACAGGGAATGGGTGCTGACCCTCCTCGAGAATCTCGAGTACCCGGACGTGGACCCCTACGAGCTTGTGGAGAACATCACCGACTGGGTTGACCCGGACGACGACGGAAATGCGGAGTATCACTATTACGAGAGCCTGCCGGAGCCGTACTCGTGCCGGAACGATCAGATGGAGTCCATCTACGAGTTGAAGTTAGTGAAAGGGATGACGGATCTGGTTTTCTTCGGGGATACGCCGTATCCGATGCAGTTGACCGGACTGGAAGATGAACAGTGGGAGGAACGGGAGAGACTCGGATTTACCTTGCCGGAGACCGCCCCCTGGGAGAGAGAAGAGGGCCTTGAAGCGACCTACGGATTGATCAACTTCCTTACCGCGTACTCCAACGGGAGGATTAATCTTTTCACGGCGCCGCGAGAGGTGCTGATGGCGGTTTTTGAGAACGACGATTTTGTTGCCGATACGATCATTGAGGCGAGAGAAGAGAGTGCGTCTCAGCCCAAGGAAATCCAAACCATCGTGCTTCAAGTTTCGCCTGCTCTGTACAACATACTCTTCAATGGGGGAATGGTCGGTTTCCAGAGCGGATATTTCCGGATCGAATCCACCGGGAAGTTTCACAAGGCGGCAGTGAAGGTAACGGCGATCGTTTCCCGCAACCAGAACCGAGAGATAACGGTTTACCACTGGCGAGTGGAGGACGTGCGACCGGAAAGCTCTCAGGATGTTGCCTGGACGAACGTCATGTGATAGCATAGCTCCCTTCGGTTGACCTGCTCCGATAGAAAAGATGAAAGAATTAACCGTCGCAAAAAGCTCCATTGGGATAGACATCGGCGGCCATTCGCTCAAGGCGGTGGTTGCCGCGAAGAAGGGGGCGTCTGTCGTCATCAAGAAGTTCGTGGAGGTCCCGATTTCACGGAACGGCGCCGCGCAACCGGAGCAGATGGCGGAAGCGGCGGAGGAACTGGGTCGGCGCCTGAAAGTCGGGTCCGATATGGTGGTTAGCTCCGTCTCGACGCAGCGAGCGACGGTTCGGAATCTCGAGATTCCCTTCAGCGAGGAAGACAAGGCGAGGCAAATTCTGAAGTTTCAGACGGAGCCGTACCTGGCTTTCCCGATCGAGGAGGTTATCATTGATTTTTACGACACGCAGACGGCGCCGGAAGGGAGAATGAAAGTCCTCCTGACCGCCATCCACAAAGGGGTCATACAAGAGAACCTGGAGCTTCTATCGCGGGCGAAGATAGACCCGGAGGTTGTGGACGTGGATTTCATGGCGGTCGCCAGCACAGCTCTCTGGGCGGATTCGCGGCTCGCGGGAGAAGCTGCCGTCGTCATTGATATAGGGAGCTCAAAGACCGTCGCCTGCTACATTCAGGAAGGGAAGCTGTTGGGGGTGCGGTCTCTACCGCTGGGTGGAGATGATTGCACGGAGGCGATTCGCAGCGAGCTCGGGACCAGCTTTGAGGAGGCGGAGCGGATTAAGTCCGGGGATGGCAGCCCGGACGTTATGGCGCCGGACCTCTCGGAACGGGTGTCCCGCGCGGTTGCTTGCGTTTTCGAGCGGTTGGGGGCGGAGCTGGACCGAACGGTCCGTTATTTCTCGTCGCAGCTCCGGGGAGGGACCTTCAACAGGGTGCTGCTTTGCGGCGGCTCCGCGTCTTTGAAGGGACTGGACAAGTCCCTGGCAGAAACACTCTCTGCGGAAGTCTCGATTCTCTCTCCGCCGGACAGTATGAAGAAACGGGGAGGCGAGGAAATTCCCGTCGCCCGTTTCGCGACCGCGATTGGGCTGGCTCTGCGGGGGCTGGGAGAATCGCCGTGTCTCCAGAATTTCCGGCAGGAAGAGCACGCGTACTCTCGCCCCATGCGGCGACTGCGGAAGAGGTTCGCGGTTTCGGCAGCCATGATGCTCGGGATCCTTGCGCTCCTCGTGTTTGGTCTGTACGCTTCCATTCGGCGGTACGATGGCTTGCGGTCAGACCTCGATTTTAACATCCAATTGAAGCGAAGAACGATTTTCCCTAACAAGACCACGACGGACATAAGGCACATGCAGGAACTGCTGAAAGAGGAACAAAGCAAGCTGACGCCTTTCCGAGAGCTGCGGGACAGCGCCTCGCTCTTGGGAGTGTTGCTGGATCTCTCGACGAGAATCCCGAAGGATATGAAGGTGGAGTTTGACCTGTTCAACTATATCAAGTCCAGACCTGGCGAGTCGCCCACCGTCGTGTCGCGACGGCCATCCCGAACCAAAACCGAGTCGTGGATTGGGATCATAACCGTTCGAGGCACGGTGTCTTCGGTTGCCGACCACGTGAGCCTCAAGAAAATGCTGGAAGAACTTGATTACGTCGTGGGACTGGAAGACAAGGGAACATCGGAGGCGGGAAACAACCGGACGAACTTTGAGTTCAATCTGAAGCTGAAAGGGGCGCGTTTGTAGATGGCACGGGCATTCTCCCGAAGAGAAAGAAACGTCATCCTGGCAGGCGGGGGCATCCTCGTGTGTTTTCTTCTGTTATGGTTTGTCTTACTGCCCACGAAGGACAAGCTGAGCAATCTCCGGGCAACCGTGAACGCCATGACGAAGGAATACGAGGAAACCAGGAAGATTCAGTCGCAGTACAACACCCTGAAGCGGGAAACGGACCCCGTCATGAAGAGAATCCTCCAGAGGCGGAAGGACTTTGACCTTTCGGCGTTTGTTGCGGAAACGGAACAGAAGCAGAATTTCAGCCGGACGCGTGAAATCCCGGTTCGCCCCACCGCCTACGGCGACTTCGAGAAGCGGTCCTCCACCTTCTTATACGACGATAAGAGCATCAACCAGATTGTGGAGTTTGTCACTGGGATCGAGAAGCCGGAGAATGTCATCGGCATCGAGTTCCTGAGGGTCACCCCGAAGAGCGCTTCCGACCGCTCCCACCTCAAGCTCGAAATCAAATTAGCGACGGTCGTGGCGACGAAGTGACGACTGCTCCACCGAGCATCGGGCACGGATTTGCCTCACAGACGGTGTGTGTGTGTTTGCTCCCTGAATGCGCCTCGCTTCTTCACCTCGATTCCCGAAAACCCCGAACTGAATCGCGCGTTCTCTTTCGTTGCTCCGTCGAGCCGTTTTCCTACGGGAGCCTTATCCTCGCGTAGCGGAGGGTGTTCGACTCGTCGCCTGTCCCGAAGAGGTCAATCGTGCTCGAAGGAGGAGAGCCGCCGCGTTCGCAGGCGGTGAAAAAGGTCGTGAACGGATATTGGAGCGGAATGGTCGTGGGCTTGGCGCCCGTTTCTGGCAGTAGCTGAAGCAGCCGGTTCTCTGAGAGCGCATTTCCCCTCGCGTCTCTGCCGCTGCAATGGTAGATGACGAAGAGCTTTCCGTCCTCCGCAGCGTGAAAACGCGCGTTGCCCGGAGTCTCAGTTGACGCCCCCTCCCCGCCCTTCAGGAGCGTGGAACGACCAACCATCTGTCCGTGCCGGAGAACCGAATGTTCCAGCGAGGTTGTGATTTTCGCTCCGGGGAAGAACCTGTCCCGCATGAGGGCGGACTGGACCGACTGCTTGAGGTAGAGAATGTGAGCAGACCCGCGTGCGTCAAGCCAGAGGTCGAGGTTGCGGATATGTCCGGCTGTCGAATCAACGTTTTCCAGCTCGAGCGGCTCGGCAAAGTCCGCTTGCGTTATGTCGGGCGTCCACGTGTAGAAAAGGCGGCGGAAAACGTAGTCCCAATCCCGTCCGGTTTTTTGCTTCTTGTAGGCGCGCCACTCCGCGTTTGGCTCGACGATGTCGCCGATGGCTAAAACATGGGCGGCGCGGTCTCGGAGAGCGACCTGCGGATAGCACGATCTGATGGGAAACCGAATTTTCCCCTGCCTGGTCCATTTCCCGTCCTTGTCGAGAAAAGACCAGAATTGCTCGCCGGTCTGCGAATGAATATTGAGGAGGAGAATTTGTCTCTGGGCGGCGTCGGAAGCAATACCGCGATAAGAATGGTCGGTGAAGCTCGTGTCGCCGACCCAAGCAGGACGGAGCATCTTCGGTGGCTGCTCCGGATTCTTTGCGGAGAATTCGACGAGCTGGGGATCGCAGGGACCGTATTGTGTTCCGGGCGGAGAGATCGAGGGATTTATCGAGAGGAATAGCCTTCCATCTGAAAACGCGACCAGAGGACAAGGTTCCCGTTCGCGGAAGCCGTCGGCTTGCCGAACGACCTTCCAGCCGCTTCGATTCCGCCTCCAGAACTGCCAGCGTGTATTGCAGAGTCTCGGAGCATTCTCGCCGGTTTCCATGACGCTGAGGAAAACGTCGTCTCCCGAGCGAACGAGCAGCGGCGCCCCGTAGCACCACAGCGGCCCCGCGCCATTGTCCGGCGACACGTACGTGCAGACGACGTCCTCCATCTGCACAACCGGCGCGCGCGGCTCTGCGGCTTCTGAATCAGCAACGCAGCGATGCCCGCTCACGAGCGTCAATGCGGCGACAAAAACCAACCTGCGTTTCAATTTATCTCCCATTTCTTTTCGCCCGCGCTCCACACTGTGCTCGGCTTCTCAGCTCCGCGTCCCGGAATCGCCGAGGCAGACCTCACCGAGTAGCTTGCTTGATTACCTCGCGGGCACTGGCGACTTGCCGTCGTACTTCGCTATGTAACACACACAGTTCAGAAAGAACTTCCGCCCCGCATCCGTCATCTGCGACGGCGGCGCCGAAAAACCCCACTGGAGGAAGTTGGCGTGCCGGCCCACGGCTATGGCGCCGCTCATTTTGCCATTGTTGTACCCGGCGACGAGCGCCTCCGCGTCCAGCTTTTCGTCGGACTTCCAATCCCGCGATACCGCTCCGTAAGGCCGTGTCGTCCCGCCGGGCTTATCGGTGGTCTTCTGAACCCGCCACACTTTGACTGTATCGGGCAGCTCCTTCCCTCCGGGGTAGTACCGATAATTCGAGGGTGTCTCCCACGTTTCGTACACCGGCTCAACCTTGAAGGGCTTCTGAAACACCTCGTGCTTGGGCAGCTCACCCTGAGCCGCTTCTCCTAAGCAGTTTCAGAGATAGCCCGTCTTCAGACCCAGACTGTCGGAGACAAGAGCCCCCGACGCGCCGATCGTCAGAACGGGACGCGAGTAGCCCCTCCCAAATGGCACCCGTGGCGTAACGATAGCGTTGCCTTTGATGATTAGCTCGCCATAGTCGAGCACGACCACGTCAAACCCCTCGGCATCCTTCACTTCGACCTTAGCGAGGTCCGCTTTTCCAACCTTCGTGAAATGCTTCTCTAACAAGCCGACAAAATCCTTTTCTCGCTCCGTCCCCGGATGCCCAACGTAAAGAACCCGGAGAGAGATTTTCTCCCCAGCCGCGTCAGCACCCTCGACTCCCTGCGGGGTCCAAAGACACGTCGCCATCGTCGCCAGAGCAGCAGCGAAGACACCTCTCTTTTTCATTGGAGTCCTCCAAACAAACAGTTCCTGAGAATTATTTATTCACGAGCCACACCCCATCGCGCCGGCCACTCGATTGGCTTCGATCGGGTGAGGGGCGATTTGCCATCGAACTTCTTTATGTAACACACACAGTTCAAAAAGAACTTCCGCCCCGCGTCAGTCATCTTCGACGGGGAAGCCGAGAAGCCCCACTGGAGGAAGTTCCCATGACGTCCCACGGCCGCGGCGCCGTTCATCTTGAAAGTGTTGTAGCCAACGACCAGTGCCTCGGCCTCTGGCGAGTTTTTGAAAGGCCGGGAGACGGCGCCATAGGGCTCTGGCACCTGGCCCGGCTCATCGGTCGTCTTCTGAACCCGCCACACCTTCAGCTTATCGGGAAGTTTCTCGCCTGCGGGGTAGCCGCGATAGTTCGATGGCGTTTGCCACCATTCGTAAACCGGCTTAACCTTGAAAGGCTTCTCGAACACCTCGTGCTTGGGCAGCTCACCCTGAGCCGCTTCACTCAAACAGCCTCAGAAATAACCCGTCTTTAGACCCAACTGGTCGCACGCAAGGGCTCCCACGGCGCTCATTGTCACGGTCGGACGCGTGTAACTCCTGTCGAAAGGTACCCGTGGCATACGGGTAACGTTGTCTTCGACGCTCAGCCCGTCATAGTCCAGGACGACCACATCAAAACCCTCGGCATCCTTCACGTCGAACTTGTTCAGGTCTCCCTTGCCAACCTTTGCGAAATGCTTCTCCAGAAAGCCCACGAAATCCTTCTCGCGCTCCGTCCCCGGATACCCGATATACAGCACCCGCAAATCGAGCTTCCCTCCTCCCGCCTTGACAGCCTCCCCCTCGCACGTCACCAAATAGCAAAACGTCGCTGCTGCCACGACGAACACAAAGAGCGCCCTTCTTTTCATTTTGCCTCTCCTTCTCTCCGATCTCCAAAACCTCCTATTCCACACCAGTTCTTCTATACTGACGCTTTCGCCCCGACGATTGTTCCATCTCTTTGAGGGAGAACCCAGCGTCCCCTTATCGGTTGGTACGCCACGAGCAAGGAACGCCTCTGGGAGTTCGGTAGGAAGCAAGCCTATCGGAAACGGTGAAGCCCTGATGCGGCGCCTCAAGGCCCCGTCGAGAACATCCTCCAGGCAGCGCGTTCTGGCGGCGCGCTTCGGGCCGGCGCCGGGCCCGGCCTTCAGAACAAACCCCCTCGTGTCGAAGCAGGATCAACGGATCGGCAGGGCTTGCCGCCAGCAGCTCTCAGTACCGGAAACGGCCGTGGGGGGCACCCAGCTCTCGGAGGAAGTCTTCGGTAGCGTCGGGCCCAAGGTGGTCCCGGACCCTGAGGCGAAACTCATCTTCCCTATTGAGCAGCGCGTACGCGTGCGCCACGTTCGCCAGCTCATTCGAGGCACCCCTTCTAACCGCTTTCATGAGTGCGGAGCCCAAGAGCTCCTCTAGCCCCTCGCGCCGCTCGGCGGCGCGCAGAAGACGGGCGGCTGTCGGGAGGTCAGTGCTGCTCACCAAGCCGACGTCGAACCGCTCGTCTTTGAGTAGGCTTTCAGCTGCGGAGCGGTCTTCCTTGCGTGCAACTAAACGCGCCCAGGCTACCTGAAAGTCTGGATTCGGCGCCAAGGAGGGCTTAAAGTCCTCGACAAGGCGAACCGCGGTGTCCCACTGCGCGCTACGCATCAAATACCTGAGGCACGGCACGACCACTTCCGCCGATCCCTGGCGACCGCTGATCAACTGAAGGAGTATCGCGGCAGCCTTGGCGTCGTTGTCCTGCCTGCTGTAAAGCGCAGCAAGACGCACGGCCATCTGGGGGTCCTCGGTGCCCGAGGCGAGCCAGACGGACTCCAGGAAGTCGACCGGCACGGGCAGTTCCCGGGGACTCACGGCGTCCCGAAAAGTGTCCTTCACGACCGCCCAAACCGTGGGGTCATCCGCCCGGCCCGAGACCTGCCAAGAGCGGTACGCGGCCTGCAGCAATCCCTCGGGCCTCGCCCTTCGGGCGCGCAGGAACCTTATCACGTCCGGTAGCACCTCGGGGCCCGGGTAGGAGTCGGCGAGCTGCATGATATCCCGCTCTGCGCCATCCGGGTCGTCGCGCAGCCTCGTCCATATCTCGTCGAGCAGGGAGGATACGTGGGGTCTTATGATTTCTGCCGGGATGAGACTCCGGAACAGCCGCAGGTAGTCCCTGAGCAGCACCGATTGAGCCGGGGTCCTCTCCCCTCCAACACGCAACGACTCAGCCACCTCAAGGTCGCGCTCGGAGTGCAGAACGAACACCTCGCGCAGCGGCACCGTGGCCGAGAGGTCGTGCGCCTCTTCGGTCAGGAAGGCCCTAACCTTCTCGAGGATCGCCAGCTCGTCCTCGGGTTTCTCCATCTCCGGAATTCGCCCTACCGCGGTGACGACCTCGACTTCTTGCTCACCTGGGAGCCTCCGGAGTCGTCGAACGCTGCGCAGAACCTCGCGGGCCCCATCGAGGTTCTCGTTATTGTACAGCAGCAAGCACACCAACTTGTCCGGGAGAAGGCTCGTCGCGACCCCTCCGATTTCGGTGATGCCGGTTCGCGAATCAATCAGGAGGAAGTCAGGACTATAATCAGCCTGGATGCGCTCCTTCATCTCCAAGAAGAACGGAATGCCTTTCGGCACGGAACTCGGAGCGTCGCCCTCGGCCCTGGAGTAGAAAAGCTCGTGCCAATTGATCTGAGCCAGGCGCTCGGCATACGTAGCGGATGGCGCGTCCCCGGCCGCCATGATGTGGATGGAGCCCCCGGCACCTCCGGGAACCTCGACCCGGCGGACATAGTCTCGAAGGGGCCCTGGGTTCTTGTTCTGGACTGCGAAGGTGTGTACATAATCAACCACGCCAAGGCGCGGGCCCTGCCCCCCGTCCCAGCCTTCCGGAGCCAGCTTGTAGTGCAGCCCCGGCGCCTCCAGGTCGAGGTCCAGTGCGAACACCTTCTGCCCGAAGCGGGCGAGGTAGCGCGCGACGTTGGCAACAACGAGCGTTCTGCCAACACCACCCTTGTACGAGTAGAACGTGATTGTTTGCACGAACGGCCTCCTACGCAGATATGGGCATCAGGGCACCTGGGCGCGAGCGCCTCCGCACGTAATCCGCGATCGCGCTGGCGCCGTAGCGGCTCGTTACTCGCGGGCAGCAACCAGGAAGCTCCGATTCGTCGAGCAAGGCCTGCATATTATCTCTCTTCGCGGCCCGGCCCCGGCGGCACTCTTCCAGCACCTCTACAACCTGACTGTGCAGCTGGTGGTCCTTCCAGACTACGTCGGAACTCAACAGAGTGGTGAGCAGATCCGACGCGGGGTCCCATTCCTGGCCCGGGATCAGCTCGGAGCGGACCCGAGCCAGGTACGACTCGACAACATCCCGTGGGGCCTGCCGGATAAACTCCCGAACCGACCCAAGGCTGGGCTCCGGCAGCCCCAGAGCTTTGCGGGCCTTTAAGAGCTGCTCTTCTAAATACCCGAGCAGGGACGCCCAGTCCTGAAACTCCTGTTCCGCGGCTCTGAAGCCGAACTTCACCACCGCCTTTTCGACCACGGACTGCTGCACCTCGCTCAGGTCCTCGTGCCGGTAAGGCGGCTTGACGAGCAGGGCCTTCCCTTCCCTTTCCACAAATGCCCACCCGTCCCCGGGTGCAATTGCCAGCAACCTAAGCATCTTCCACCACCCTCAAATCCACTCCAGCCTTTCGCAACTCCTTTTCAATCCTAACGAATTTATCTATCGCGTCAAGCTGAGAAACCCTCGCCTTTTGCCGAAGCGCGTCCACTGAGTCTTCACGCATCCTATCATACTCGGACTTCGCCATTCGCACCTCCTCCAACCCCCGGGGCACAAGCCTCTGCAGAAATATGGCCTCAACGTAACCTTCGTCGGAGCATAGCATAGAACCCCATTGGTCCGGACCCCTTCCGGGAAGATCCTTTGCATGTTTGATCGCCGCGAGAAAATGTCTGTGCGAGTGGGGCGCCAAATCGCCCTTGATCTCGGACTCGTTCAGCGACCCATCGGGGAGCCAATATTCCTCCCTTTCGAGGCTGTCAGACTTCAGATAGGCCATTTTCGCGCCCCGAGCCCAATTCGACTGCTTCACAATCATACAATAGTTGCCGAGCCCCGAATAGCCAAGGCCGCCGATGTTGAGCGCCCCATATTGAAATTCCTTGCCCCGCTCAAAATGCCGGTCGAACCTCGTCCGGCGCTCATAGTACGGACCGAGCCTGTCTGCGAGGATCTCATCTGGTCCCCTGCCCAGCCTCCTTGACTCCTCCCTTGCCAGCTGGTGGATATTTTTATACTTACCCGCCGTGAGAAATGCAAGGAGGTCCCCCTCCCGGGCGTTGACGGAAACGCGTCCCTCTCGCTCCACCCGCTGCAAAAAAGCTGTCA
>CAZFAP010000082.1:0-6494 GCA_964516325.1 uncultured Verrucomicrobiota bacterium | reverse complement strand
GGCACGCCCCAACAAGGCCTGCTCGAAGGCGATTTCCAATGACGGCGCGTTCTCGGCGGCTGCAGCGAATAAGTCCATCTCGCCCTCGCCTCTCTTTCAGCGGCCTCTTGACGTGGCAGGCTACGCATCTCTCACCAGCTTTGATCCATGCTGCGTCCATATAGTACACGAGCCGCTGGCTGCAAATCAACAATGCAGAATCCCAGGTTTGTACTCCGCTCTTGGGCCACTCAGACAAGCAGTGGGCCGCTTCCGCCGATGGGGGTGCAGAGAAGAAAGGAAGGCTCAATGTCGCCGCGGCCGAAATACTTGTCCTGAAGGTTTTCCCTGAGGGCCGGGTAAGCTTTCCCATCGAAAAGGATCATCGCACAACCTCCGAGTCCCGCCCCCGAAAGCTGCGCTCCATAAACGCCCGGACTTGCCCGGGCGATGTCCACTATCAGGTCCACGCGAGGAGTGCTGCACCGGTACGAGCCGGGTTGGAGATGAACCGCAGCGCTCTGCTTGGCAAGGTGATCATCGCTTTCGCAACGCGCGATAAGGTCAAGGATTCCTTCGTCAGTTTCCGTCGGAGGGAATTCTTTCCTCTCTGGGCTGCCTGCGTCAAATGTCACGCGGTCGCCGTCGTGAGACATGTTCATGAGGCGGCCAAGCCCTTCCACATCCCCCTTTTTGAGGAAGTCCGAGCAGAGCCTGCTCCTCTCGCATTCCGCCAGTCCAAAAAGCGCCACACCTCTCACGTCGTACCCTTTCTCCGGCTCGCGGTGAGATGCGAACAGGGTTTCCGCCGCCCGTCTTGCCTCGGCAGCCAGAGCCTCCCTGAAAGCGTCTCGGGACATTTTGCGCGGCAAGCGAAACACTGCCCGATAGACGTCGGCGAGCGATGCGCCAAGCGTCGCGGGATGGAAATCCCGGAAATGCTCGATGCGACGCGCCCAATGTGGATTGTCCCTCTTGATCATGGCCTTCGCCATAGCGTAGGCGGTAACTTTGGCGTTATAGACGTTCCTGGTGTCCTCGCTCTTCTTCGCCTTGATGCCGGAATCGCAGATCGCCAGGGAGCATCCCGACGGGAAATCAACGACCTCTTCCAGGGCAAAATCGAAGAACTGGACTTTCAGAACGCTTCCTTTCTCCGCGAATTTCATGGCGGCGTGGTCATTGAAGCCGCCCCGCGTGCCCACGAACCACTCTCCTTCGCCGCAGAGGATGGGGAATTCATCCTTCTCGACTGGAAGGTCGTTCACGAGCAGGGCGGCTTCCGCCGCGGCGACGACGAGGGCGGAGGAGGAACTCAGTCCAGCGGCAATCGGTATGTCGCCCGCGACCGTCAGGTTCATGCCCCGGAACCGATGATCGGGAAATCTGTTCTGAAACCGAAGAATCGGTGCAAGGACATACAACGACCAATCCCCGGCGTTCCGCGAGAGGAAGTCGGCGGTCGTCTGGGCGTTGACAAAGCTCGCCCAATCGTCCTGCGGAAGACGGCGATTGAGTTCGCTCAGGGAATGAGTGCGAGGAGGAAAGCCGAACCGGTCAACGTTTGCCAGCTCGATGATGTCGTCATTTCGCGGCTGGACGACCATGACGACTTCCCGGTCAATGGCGAGGGGGTTGCAGTGCCCGCCCTGGTGGTCAATGTGCCGCCCCATGAGATTAAGCCTGCCCGGACAGCGAACGACTGCGACGGGACGCCCTCTTCCGTACCTCTCCCCGAAAGAGCCGAGCGCCCTGCGGATTAGGGTGACTCGCTGCCGGAGAATCTGGGGATTGTGGCCGTAGATGCTCGTAATGGCACAACCCAACGGCGACGCCATCGCGGCTTGGTCTCCAGCGCAGATAGCGTTTAGCGACTGAACCCACTCTGTGATACGTTTGAACACGGGTAGGTCTCTCAAGATAGGGTCAGTGCCGACGGAACCAGTTCTGTCAGCTTCATCCAGGAAACCCGACTGAGCCTTTGGTGTGGCTCAAGCCAGCGGCCCCTTTTGGCTTCGAGAGATGTACGTCCGAACTCTCCCCCGTCAAGACGTCCTCTTATTCGAAATCTTCTTTCCGAAAGACAAAATGGGCGATGAGGGGCAGCCGGTCGGAGAAATCCTTGATCGCCTTATTGTCAATGGGGACGTAACAGTCCTTGACCTTGTCCTTGATGGCTTCGGGAACCAGGATGCGCCAATGGCTCGCCGCCTTGTTTCGGGCGGAGGCCGCCACGTAATCTGAGCGGCCTCTCGGCCAGTCACCTTGCCCAGAGACGAAAATGGCGTGAGGGACCTTATCGAACTCCTTCACTGCGAGGTCAGCCGCGCCCCCGATGTCGGCAGACTGAGCGGCGCCGATGCCCGCGCCGACCTGGACTATCCCGAAATTCCCTCTTTTCCCGAAGCGAATCAGGGCGAGTCGCCCTCCCTCTCCCTTCACGACAGCGTATTTGCTCAGGATGGCGAGTCTGCCATCGCACAGCACGTTTTTCTCTTTCATCTCCAGCTTTCGGCCTAACTCTTTTGCCAGCTCTTCTGAAATTCCGCGAAGGACGAGGACCATCGGGCTGGTCTGCTTGATTGCGGAAACGAGCTTGTCGAGTGGAACCTCGGCGGGAGCTTTGCCCTCGAGTTCAAGATCGTACGCGACGACTCGCATGGGCATGGGGCCGGCGCCGATGGCCATCAGAATCACGATGATCCCTATGATAGCGCCGACGAACAGCCATGCCACGAAAAACCCACTGATGGTTCCGGGGCCCGGCGGGGGAATTTCCCACGACGACTTTTTCTTTCCTTCTGCCATTTTCAAAAGCCTCTTGTTGAGAACTCAGTGCATCACGACGGGGATGCCAGCCTCCTCGAGCTTATCCTCCTGTCCGACTGGCGTATGAATCAGCGTGTAGAAATCGTCGAGTTCCTTTTTCGATTTCCCCTTGGTCAAGAGCGAGACGATAATCATGGCGAGGATACCAAACGTCAGGAAAGCACAAATGTGCCATTCGAGTCGCCAGATATAGCGACCGGTGCCCGCGTCTTTCAGGAAATTCAGGCCGCGGAAGAATCCCGTTAACGCCCAGGACTGCTTCCAGTACATCGGGGAAGGCTGCGGCCACGGCCAGGTGGCAACCATCGCCGCCGCGCAGGCAAAGAAACTCGCCCACATCCCTTTGCTGTTCGCTTTTCTCCACGTAACTCCGAACCACCATGCGATTCCGAAAAGAGGAGGAAGCTGCATGGAGAACTTGAACAGTTCGATGATGGATTGAGACGTGAGGGCGATAGCCATGGCGCCAGAAATGACGACTGCGGAGACGATGCGGCTGGCAACCAGGTAGTGTTTTTCGGAGGCGTCTTTCTTGATGTAGGGACGATAGCAGTTGTTGATGAACAGCCCGGAGGAGGCGACCATGCAGGCGCTAAGCGTGGACTGCGCAGCGGCGATGATGCATGCGATGAAAAGCCCGACCAGGCCGTGAGGGAGGAGGTCTCTGACGATAGCGGGGAAAGCGTGCTCCCGGTCCACCAGAGGCTGCGAGACATACAGCCCGGCGGCAATGACGCCCGACAATGCCCAGCCGACCGTGCAGATGCGTTTCAGAAAATTCCCATAACATAACCCCCATCTCGCTTCGCGTTCATTTTTGGCGGAGCCGCACGTCCCCATCATGTGCGGGTGGGCGACGATGCCGATAAGAGCCGCAAGCGACATGAAGATGACCCACGCGACCGTGAACTCTTCTGCCGCGAAGAGGTCAAAGAGCTCGACGCCTACTCTCTCGTGGAGCCCCCGGAATCCGCCGAGCTTGCTTAGTCCTGCGGGAATGATCATGAACGACAGAAGAATAATCATCAGCCCCTGGATGAGATCATTGATAATCGCAGCGATGATCCCCCCGAGGATGCCATAAACGAGGAACATGATGCCGGAGGCGATCACGATCCAGTCAGCCCAGGGCGTTTGCGGGCCTGCGATGGCTTTGACAATCTGCTTGATGGCGAGAAGGTTGAGGGCGTTCAGGACGGAGTAGAAAACTAAGCCATAGATTGCGAAAGCCACTTCCTGGCTTTTGCCGTAGCGCTGGCGGAAGAAATCGCCGGTTGTGACGTAGCGCATCCTCCGCCACACGGGCGCGATCAGCCAATAGACCGGCGTGCAGAAAAGCCAGAGGAGCTGAACCCATATTCCGGCGAATCCCCGGTTGTAGGCCCCGCCAGCGACTTGAATCGGGTCCTGTCCGGCGGTCCCCGCGCCAAAGGCGTGAAATGTTACAAAGACCTTTTTGAACCGACGCCCGCCCAGGAAGAAATCTCGAAGCCCCTTGATGTATCTGAAGGATATGACGCCGATGAGCGCCATGGCGCTCAGGTATCCAAAGATCACCACCCAGTCAAGCCAGTTGAGCATTTTTCCGTGCTCTCCTAATCTTGAGGAAAACAGTTTCTATTGGCTGCTCACACGAACCCGCGCAGTTTCGCACAAACTACCAGATGGTCAGACGCCTGTCAAGAAAACCGGCGTTTTTGGTCTAACGCCTCACTCTTGGGAGCAACTCACCGCAGACAGGGCAGAGGAAAGACGTTTGTGGCATCCCGCCTTTGGCGGGACTCGGGAAGCATCATGGGCAGGCTGCCCATGCCACGCTTTTCCCGCGGGCGATGCTGTCTGTGCGGTCTCGGGGTGCTCTGCGGTTCCGTTCCGGCGCGAGGGACTCCGGTATTCTCAATGACCTTTGCCACCCACAACTGAGGCAATACTTTTTGGTGTATCGCAGGGGTCCCCCCGGCGTCTTTCTCGCCGCGCACCAGTTCTCGCGCGACCACTCATCGGCTATTGTGGGAGAGGAAGCCCTCCCTCGATCGGCGGATAATAGTATCCCATGGACTGGACGGCGACGTCCCTCCTGTATTTTCGATCCTGCATGAGGCAGACTCTCCGAGTCTTCGCGGGAATGGTGGTCATGTAAATGCGCAGCTCGCCGTCAACGCTGGTGATAATTTCCTCCCGCCAATCGCCGAGGCAATCCACGACGGCGATGACATTTCCCTCGATCCGGTCGTAAACCTCGCCTTCGTAGTCGCGGACTCCTCTGTCGAGGACCAGCTCCCGCTGCAGGTCGGCGTCCCAATAGACCGGTCGCGGAGAGAGCGTGCCCATGCTCTTGTCGGAGAGACGATTGCCTTTGGCGTCGTAGAGCCAGTAATTGCTGCCGTCCTTCTCGCCGGCATAGCATTCCATACCCGGAATAGTGTTGATGATGTCCGCGCACATTCCCTGGCCATGGACGTGCTTGCTCGGTCCATCGTATCCCCAGAGGATTTGCCCCGTCTTCGCGTCCACGAGGCAAACGGGATTCTTCTCCTGGCGTCTTTCCAGTCCATAGAAAACTTCCAGACCCGGGCGGTCGGGGTCAATGTCTCCCACGTATGCCACGTCGGGATGTCCCATTCCCAGCGTCCAGAGGGGCTTGCCGTCGTGGTCAATGGCGGCGGCGCCGATGACAAGCTCGTCGCAGCCATCGCCGTCAATGTCTGCGGCGTGGAGCCCGTGCAAACCCTGCCCGCGATACGCCTCGTGCGGACGGCTCGATTCCCAGTGCCAGACGCGGTTGAGCTTGCCATCGTAAGCCGCGATTTTGATCAAGGTGTAGGTTCCTCGCTGCATGATGAGATGGGGCGATTTCCCGTCGAGGTAGGCGATAGCGAGAAAGTTGCGGCAGTAGTAGTTGTACTTCTCATATCCGTCGCGGCTCAGCCATTCGATTTTCTTTGTGACCTGTCCGGTCTCGCCATCGAGGACGAGGAGGTACTCAGGGCCGGACGTCACCCGCCCATCGGGGTCGCGCGGATCGCCTTCGCCCGCTTTCGTATAGACCTCCGCTTTCCCATCGCCATCAATGTCATAGATCACGATAGGCGAGTACCAGATGCCCTCCTCAATCGCCCAACCCATGTCGTATCGCCACATAAAATTCCCGTCGTGACCGTAGGCTTCGATTTTGTACGTGTCCTCGCTCTTCTTCCAGTAGCCGGGCGCCTCGTAGGGATCAACGTTAAAATCCGGCTGCTTGATGACGTAATCGAGCTTGCCGTCGCCGTTGAGGTCCGCCACCGCCACCTTCTGCGCCCGGTAATTCCCTTGGAACCGGATGCGCATGCAAGCTACGCCCTTCTCTGCGGCGAGCGGGGCCACGAACGCGCCCTCTCCCGGCTGCTCGGCTTTCCCGAGGCGGTGTACGGCATAACGGACGTCCTCCTCGGTGGGCGCCTTGAAGACGAAGTTTGTGCTGTCGGTGATGGGCGACAAATTGAGTATCCTGACACGAGGCGGTTCGTCCGGACCATGCCTCTTCTGGAGGGAAAGGACGTTGAAGGCGGCATCCCTCGAGTCCGATTGCAGCAGCCGCCACCCGATATGAACCGCCCCATCCTCCTGCTTCACTGCAATCAGCCCGCGGTCGAGCCTCTCAACCGCCGGGCAATCGCTCGCGAGGGTTAGAAGACAAGAAGTCA
>CAZFAP010000081.1:0-20892 GCA_964516325.1 uncultured Verrucomicrobiota bacterium | reverse complement strand
GTCATTTTTCTGGGCTGAACGTCTCCGTTCAGCTCGAGCGGCCAACCCGGGACGGGACGAGCAATCCCATGGTCCTCTATTTGGCCTTGCTCCGGGTGGGGTTTACCCTGCCTCCAATGTCGCCATCAGAGCGGTGAGCTCTTACCTCACCTTTTCACCCTTACCCGCACTGGCTCGCCGTCTGTTCGATTGGTATTCACAATGAACGTGCTTGGCTCACCAGCCGCTGGCGGTGTGTTTTCTGTGGCACTTTCCGTAGCCTCACGGCTCCTGGGCGTTACCCAGCACCCTGCTCTGTGGAGTTCGGACTTTCCTCTCTCACTCACCCTCGCGGCGCCAGCCGGAATGGCCCGCGCCGTTGGATGAGAAAGAGCGACTATCCGGTCTGCTTTTCCGCGAATTGTTGCTGACCGGCTGTCAAGAGCCGACAAAAACCTACTATAAGAATACCACTTACCCCCAAAGGGGTCAACGGGAAACCGGCGTGGCCCGGCACGCTCTCACGGGGCGTCCTCTTCTTCGGGAACGTAGAGGATTCGCGAGCAGTTCTCGCAGGTGATGATGTGGGCGGCGTGGCGGCGCAGGATGCTCTCCACGGCCGCGGTGACAGCGAGGTGGCAGCCCTGGCAGGTGCGGTTGACTAAGGGGACGATGACTGGAATTCTCTTCTTGTTGAAAATGCGATTGTAGAGTGCCAGGTGGACTTCTTCGACGCTCTTGGCGGCCTCGAACCGTTTCGCCCGCAGGTCCACCATCCGGGCGTCTATTTCGCGGATTTTTTCTTCTGCCGCGCTTAACTCGCCCTGGAGCTGAGAGAGTTGGGCGTCAAGCTGCCGGCGCCCCTCGCGGATGCCCTCCGTTTCCCGTTCCACGTGCTCCATCTTTTGAAGGATTTGGTCCTCGCTGCGGGTCTTATGAGCCTTCGCCTCGTAGATTTCCTTGTCGAGAGCTTTGTATTCCTGATTGGTCTTGACGTGAATCTGCTGCCCCTCGAGCTTTCGGATGTGGTCGGCGTAGCCTGCGAGTTCGACCTCCGCATGCTTCATCTCGACCTTGAGCTGCTTGAGGGTCTTCTCGCGTTCCTCGAATTGGCGACGCTTCTCCTCCGCCTCGGACTTCTTCCGGGTTGTGGAATCGAGAAGCTTGGCCCTTTCATCGTTCAGCGAGATGATCTGTAAGTCCACCTCCTGGAGCACGAGCAGATTCCGTATGGCAACCCCCATAATTCTCCTATCAAGTAGTCCGATGGAGTTTTCAAAGAACCTAAACGAAAGGGGGAGGAGTGTCAACTGATTTTTCCCGACGCGGGCGGCGGAGGTCGAAAGGCGAAAGCGGCGAACTGACAGGATTACATGATAAACAGGATGGTCTTGATAATCCCGCCCGCCTCGCAGATCGCGCTTGACGTCGCTCAGGGGTATGCTATATTGTCATGCTTAGCCTCCGCCGCCGTAGCTGGGCAGACACCTTGTGAGAGAACAAGGAATGCTCACTGTGCGCAAGCCATTCAGGACGCGGAATATAACACCGGGTTAACGCAGTCAATCTCAAAAGAGGCTATCCCCTCTTAGAAATTCGCACTCCCTGGGAGGTTCCAGGCGATGAGTAAGTCCAGGCCCAAAGCGTTTGATTGCGTCCAGACCATGCGTCAAGCTCGGGACAGGCTCAACGCGGAGATAGGGCACAAGAGCTACGAGGACATAGTTCGCTGGCTCCGCTGGTGCCGCTACTCAGACCCTTTCCTTCGCCGGCTGGCCGAGAGAGCCGCGCAACAAGCCCATCCAGCGGCCGACCGTTCCCGCGGCCATTGATCGCGGCTGCGGACTTCACGAACGCCGTGGAGCGCATCGGGTCCCCCCGGGAGTGGGCAGACGAGGACTGGGCCCGGTGGAAGTTCGTGCAGGCACGCGCCCAGCACCCGGGTCACATCGCGCTTGACATCGCCCCAGAGTTTGATACATTGACACCGTTGGCTTCGCCAAGGACGACTGCGCGTAGAAACCCCGCCGAAGGCGGGGCGGGGCAACCCGGGGAGGAATCATCGACCATGAACATTGCGGTGCTGATTGGGGTCTCTGACTACAAGGCGGTCCCGAACCTTCCGGCCTGCGCGGCAGACGTGGACCAAATGCGGATGCTGCTCACCGCGACCGGCAAGTACGCGGACATCCGCTGCATCACGGCACCCACCGAGGCTGGCCCTCTGAAGGAGGCCCTCAGGGGGTTCTTCGCTGGGCACCGCGGGGAGGAAACCATTTCGGAGGCGCTCGTATACTTCTCGGGCCATGGCGTGTTCCACAACGACGCTCTTCTGTCCTGCTCTGACTTCGACCCGAACCGGCCGGCCTCCACCTCACTGAGCAACGCGGAAATCGACGACCTTCTGCGCAGCGTTGCGCCGGACGTAGCCGTCAAGATCATCGACGCCTGTCAATCAGGATCTCCGTACATAAAGGACGCCGCGCCCGGCTTCGGAAAGGCCCTGGGGGAGTCACGCCTCAAGTCGTTCATCTGCATGGCGTCCAGCAGAGCCGACCAGTCCTCGTATGCTGGGGCGGGGTGTAGTCTCTTCACTGATCGGCTCATTGACGCGGCCCTATTGAAGACCGAGGGAACCGTGCTGTACCGCGACATACAGGCCGCTCTGGCCGACGCCTTCGTCGGGACTCCCGAGCAGACGCCCTTCTTCGTTGTCCAGGGGACCGGTCTTGACGTGTTCGCGTCGGTTACACCAGGGATGCGCAGCCTGGCCGCGGCGAGGTTGAAGACCCGCTGCGAGGCTCAAGCGGGCGATCCGATCGCGGACCGGATCCGCACGGAAGTGGCGCGCCTGGACGAACTCTACGTGTCCGACGTTGAGGCGCGCGGCGCAGTCGCGAGGGCCGGCACCGCCCTGGACCGGGCCGCCCTGTCCGATCCCGTAGTCTCCCGGTTTTACGGGAAGAGCGTCAAGCGTAGCGGGACCCTGGCGAAGCTGCCCGGGGCGAAGGCCGTGGCCGCGTTCGCTGAGGAGCAGGGCTGGGCGAAGAAGTACCTCGTGAGGGTCCAGCAGGAGGAATACCGGGTCCGTGTGCCTAGGAATCCAATGGCCGCGATGGTCGGGAGTCTGACCTACTTCGGGAAGCTTGGCGACGAGGACACGGTTCTGGAGACACGCCTCCGACCGAGCCATCTCGAATCGACCCAGGAGCTGCCTTTTGAGGCCGCGGAGGTCCTACTCCAGCCGAAGGGCCACCCCTCCCTCTCTGCCTTTGTGATATGCGTGGGCATTGTGCACTCTCTGACCGAGGTCCTTGTGCTGTGGGGAGTGACCAGGGTCGCCGCGACCGGGTGGAATCAGGGATCGGTCGAGCTCTCGGAGCTCCACTGGCGCCACAAAAGCTACCTTTGGAAGGATGTAGTGCCTGCACCGCAGCTCATCTGGAGCGAGGCCCTTCGCCATGGCGAGGAGGCCATCCGCCTCTATCTTGAAGGGCTTCTCGCGAAGAAGGAGGGACCACCGGCGCCAGCGCCGCCGGCTGCGCCGGACAAGCCGCCCGAAGCCCGGCAGGCTGGCGGGGCCTGAGAAGCGTTTGGTAGGCTATGATCGTCGGTTTTGTACGTCAGCGGCCGGGCTGGCAAAAGCCCGGCGCGCACCTGTTAACGAGGGAAGCGGCGCGTATCATGCGTGAAGCCCTTAAGAGGCAAAACAAAGGCCAGCATCCTGACGACCCCTGATCCCGGGGGCACCGCTTCGGCCGTTCGGGATGCGCGTTATCTGGAAGGGAAACCCGGAAGGGGTTTTGTTTGGAGAGCATATTAACACAGCTTAGAGTTGTTTAAGACCAGATCATGGATACCGCCAGTCTCTGGGTTGGCAATAAGGAAGTTGCCAGCGTTTTCCACCTTCTCGGCGAGAGCGAGGACAGCATAAGTTTGGCGATCGCATGGTCATTGGCGAGCAATCCACGATTCCGCCAAGAATTCTTGCGGCGCTTAGTCGGAAAGTGCCCCGCTCGAAGCGCAGCCACCGTCCGCGTGCATCGTTATGAAGCGAGTGGGGGAACAACCGACATCGAGATCTATGATGAACAAGGTAGTTTCCATATCGTGATCGAGGCGAAACGGGGATGGGTACTGCCGGGTTTACGGCAGCTTAAAAAATACGCGAAGCGCCGTACGTTCTCGGAGCAGAAAGCGAAGGCAAGGCGCCTTGTAGCGCTAAGCGAATGTTCTAATCACTACGCAAAGATCAAGCTGGGGGCTGCCGCCATTGATGGCGTGCCGGTTATAGCTGTCTCATGGAAGGATTTGGTTTCGTATGCCCGGGCTGCCGCACGTGGAGCATCTCGCTCTGAGAAACGGTGTCTGAGTGAACTAATTGATTACCTTGGAGTGGTGATGATGAGTCAGCGAAAAGATACGAATGAGGTGTATGTTGTGTCCCTGGGAAGAACAGCGCCCAAAGGCTGGAAAACGTCCTGGATTGATATCGTTCGGAAACACCGTCGGTACTTCCACCCTATAGGACCCAGATGGCCCAGGGAACCACTAACATATGTAGGCTTCCGCTATTCGGGAAAGTTGCAGTCTATTCATTACGTCGAAAAATACGAGGTCATCCATAACCTCCGCCGCGCATGTCCAGGGATCCCGGACACCCCTGTTGAACCCCACTACCTGTATGTGCTCGGAAAGCCGATCCTGCCCAACCATGACGTTAGAAACGGAAATCTCTGGCCGAATGGGCGGGTTTGGTGCGCCCTGGACACGCTGTTAACGAGTAAAACCGTCTTCCAGGCGCGGGACATTACCCAAAAGCGCAGGAACCGGGTCTGACATGCGCATCGACTGGGCGCACAAGGACGGCGCCTCGCTCACACGCCGCGCTTGGCGTCTCGGCCTCTTCGGGTGATACCCGAGCGGAAAATCCCTTCACAAACCGGCAGGCCACCCGTCGCTCCACCTAGGCAACACGCCAGTGCGGCGCATCACCACTATGTCGTTCAGGTCGAGCCCCGCCACGGGCTCGGTCTCGGACCCGCCCAGACGGTGCAGGGCACCGGTGAACATCCCCTGGAAACGGATGACGGTGGAGACGGAATCCTCCAGGGTATCACCCGGGCGCGCCAGGCACGCGGCGTGCCCCTGCAGCCCGTTGGTGCCAAAGAGTGCGAGTCGCTGATGATAGAAATGGGTGGAACGACTTGGTCAGAAAAAGCATTTCGTAAATGGCTAACCGGTCATGAATGCAGAATTGGTGGTTCTGTACCTGGAGCGTAGGAAAGTCGTGGAGGTGGCGAAGCGTGAAGGTGGTGTGGATTTGGCTGGGGGGATTGGTGGTGGCGGTCGCCGTAGCGGCTGCGAAGGGAGAGAAAGGAGCTGTGGAGTACAGGTACAATAAGCTGACGCCGGAAGAGGAGCGAATCATTGTCAACAAGGGGACGGAGAAGCGCTTCACGGGGAAGCACGACGATCACTTTGAGAAGGGGCTTTATATATGCCGGCGGTGCAATGCGGCGCTCTACGAGTCGGATAGCAAGTTCAAGTCGAACTGCGGCTGGCCGAGCTTTGACGACGAGATTCCCGGGGCGGTTCATCTATCCGAAGGATTTCAGTCAGGTCCTGAATCCGTGGTGGTCGCCCGATGGCAAGCGAGTCTTGTTCGCTTCGGATCTCCAATCGGCGCGGAGTGCGCTTTTCATGGACTCGTTCCTGGCGGACCTGGAGTCGGGAAGGGTATCTCGCATCACAGGGAACGAGTGGTCTGCGGGGCCCGTCAGAGGGACCGCAACCCTCCACGGCATTGTCCGCTGTGGCATGGCCGAGCGGCTCAATGTGATGGACCAGGTGTGCATCACATATCAAGGGGGCGGAGGGAGGATTTACAAATTGCTGGGCCGTCGCCGAGGCGAGGAGTATGTCTATACCCTCCCGAACGTGCCCGCTGGCAAGCTTTGGGTCAAGTGTTATGTCTCCAAACATATCGGGGACATCAAGATGGTGGATGTGGCGCCCGGGGAGCAGGAGGTCGTTGACGACATGGAATTGACGACCGGCAACCTGCTGGCCACAAACCCAAGCATCTCCCCGGACGGCCGATACCTCGTCGTCCTCTCGCAGCACGCCTATTACAACCCGGGTGAAGAGACCAAAGAGTGCGGCTTTGACACGATCGCCGTGTGCGACGTGGAAATGGCCGGCCAGTGCGTGGCGCTCTGGGACCCGACGCGCATGCAGGGTCAATATGCGAAGGACCCTCGCCTCTCCCCGGACGGGAAGTGGATTGCCCTCTCGATGGGACAGACGGGGATGGAGTCTCTCGCCGTCTGCTCGCTGCAAAGTCTGCTGAACGACTCGCCCCAGCCGAGGGTCATTCTCCGCGGCGAGCAGGTGCTTGCGAGCCACACGACCGGGCATCGAAACCCCGCCTGGTCACCGGATGGAAGACGTCTGGCGGTCATGCGTGCCATCTCAACCACGCAGGGATTCACCGGTAACCTGGTTGTCGTCAATGCCGACGGGACCGGGGCGCGGCAGGTGACCCAGGCGGCGATGAACCAGTGTGTGGCAAATCCGAGCTGGTCTTCGGATGGAAGGCGGATTGCGTTTCAGCTCATCACGAGCCGCCGACAGATTCTGGACATTACGGACCTGCTGATGAGGAATATCGTCTCGGACATCTGGACCATCCGCGCCGATGGCGCCGACGCGACACAACTGACGAACGACGGGCGGAGCGCCGAGCCTGCCTGGGGACCTTGAGCGGTCATCTCCGAGCGACATGTCGCGAACAGAGCCGGTGATGGTCTCACCTCTCCGATTGCTCGCCCTCCTTCCAGCGAGCCGTGACTCGGCTCGCCCCTTGTCACGACGCCGGGCGCAATTTTGGCTCTCTGCCAACAATTCATCGCAATCCGTCGTTGACAGACCGTGAGCGCCGAGGGGATTGATATTTGGGCTTCGCCGTGCAATACTAATCCGAGTTTGAAACCCGAGTCATGGAAATGAAGGATGATCCCCTTGTCATCTAAAGGACGCAAAACGCCGCAGTGCCGCATCCGAAAGGCGAAGGTCAACGACGTGGCAAGGATCAAGGAGTTGATCACGTTTTACGCCAGCCGGGGGGTGATGCTCCACAGGTCGCTCAGCGAGATCTATGAATCCCTGCGAGACTACTGGGTCTGCGAGCAGGACGGGGAAGTCGCCGGGTGCGTCGCTCTCCACGTGGACTGGGAGGACCTGGCGGAGATTCGGTCGCTCGCGGTCGTTGAAAACGAGCAAGGACGAGGAATCGGGACACGACTCCTGCGGCGATGCGTTCGGGAGGCGAAAGAACTTGGCATCCCCAGGATTTTCGCGCTGACGTATGTCCCTGTCTTCTTTGAGGAGAACGGCTTCCGTCGGTGCACGAAAGACGAACTGCCGAGGAAAATCTGGTCGGAGTGCATCCGCTGCCACAAGTTCCCCGATTGCGATGAGACCTCTCTCGTCCTCGACGTGTGATTTGGGTTGCCCGCCATCCATGATAGCTCTGAGAACCATCCCCCCTCCGTTTGACCCCTCTCCACACGGCGCGAAATGAGTCGTCCCTCTGCAAATGCCGGTGCGCTTCCGGAAACCCAGGAGGCCTAACCGGAGAGTTGACAGAGAGCGCAGAGCACGCTGAGACGACAGAGAAAGCGCTGCCGCCGGAGAGGCGCCGCGTGGGCAGATTGTCCACGATGCCTCCCGGGTCCGAGCAAAGACGGGATGCTATGAACCTGTATTCTCTGCGTACTCTGCGCTCTCTGCGGTGAGCCTTTCCCAAGATTGCGACATCGCACGAAAAGCATTTTGTGTAATTGCACTATACACGTAGAAGGTAGACAGGGGTATGGGAGGTTGAGTTACCTGAGTGGTGAGGTGATGAGGAGGTTAAGGGGGAGGGGGAGGAAGCCCCCCATGGGGGGCATCGGGCGGTTGACAAATCAACCTCGCGGTCTCAGGGAGAAGGTGGTGCCGTGTTTCGTTCCGCCGATGACCGCCAACCCTCGAAACCGGCGGTTCGAGATGACGTACTACCAGGTGATGAAGAAGAGGTCAAACGTATTCGACTTAAGGGTTTAGATGGTGCGGATGGCGGAGGAACAGGGGATTTCCGCCGCGGCACGGTACTACCGCACGACGAGGAGGACCGTGCAGAAATGGGTGAGGCGCTATCGGGAGGGAGGGCTGAACGCGTTGCAGAATCGCAGCCGGGCGCCGAAGCGAATTCCTCACAAGATGGCCGAGGAACTGGAGAGGAAGATCGTGGAGTTGAGGAACAAGTATCCCGGCTGGGGAGCGACGCGTTTGAAGACGTACTTCGGTCTTTCCTGCTCGGAGGGGGCGATCTACCGGGTGTTGAGGCAAAGGGGTCTGATCCGGGGGCGAAAGAAGAAGTGGAAAAAGCGTCGAGACCTCAGGAAGTGGAAAGCAGCTTTGAAGCCGTTCGAGAAGATGATCCTCGACGGGAAGGATCTCAAAGACATCGAGCAGTATTGGCCGCAAATGCGCTTCAAACGACTTCCGGAGTACCAGTACACCGCCAGGGACGTTCGCACAGGGACAACATACTTCGCGTTCTCGGACACCAACGACTCCACCAGCGCCACGATCTTCGTGCGATACGTTCTGGAGCACCTGGCGGCGTGTGGAGTGGATTTGAGCAACGTAACGGTACAGACGGATAACGGATCGGACCTCATCGGGTCGGCGAACAAAAACCTCTGCAAAACGAGCGCATTTGAGGCTATGCTTCGTTTTCTCGGGGTGAACCATGTCCGGATACCCCCTCGCAGCCCCGCGTGGAACAGCGACGGGGAGACCTTTCACCGCCTTTGCGAGGACGAGTTCTACGACATCGAGACCTTCGCCCACCGCCAGTGCTTCTTCGCCAAAGCGGCGACCTACCAACGGTTCTTCAACAGCGAGCGGAAGAACTCCTGGAAGGAGGACAGGACACCGCTGGACCTCATTCGACAACTCGCCCCTCACGTTGACGCCGAGGGGGCCATCGCCCTTGCGCCTATTGCCCTCGGCTCGCGTATTGAAAGCCCATACCATGTGCCCGCCTTACCCACACGATTTCAATTTTCTCTTGACAAGGCGGAGCGTCGGGTGGTAGTCAGAGACGAAAATGGGCTGTTGGAGGGCGCATCATGCGGTGGAGCTGGGGTAGTAGGTCGCTTAAAAATCTTTTCGCAGAATTCTGTTCACCTTTGCCAGGAAACACGCCTCGAACATGTCCCATTGTGACAAGCGCTGGCCGAAGCGCATCCTTTCTACACCGCTTTTCTGCGCCGCCCGCGCGCGGAACCCGTTATTCAGAAACACTCGTGGCCCCAACATGTTGGGAAGGCCTGCTCTCACCTTTTACGACAAGCAGAGGCTTCGGTTGTTATCTCAAACTCAGGCGAAGCCGATGGCCCTGCAATGTCGGAAACCTTCGACGGGAAGGAGGAATGGGTTATGTCAGATGATGGGAAGGATGAACTGTGGAGTCGGCGTGAGTTCTTAGTGGCTGGTACAGGGGCCGCTTTCGCTGTGTGGAGGATTCTTGCGTCCGGAGCAGCGCTGCCCATTTCACAGAGTTTTCGAGCACCGAGCTATGTTCTCCCTCAAAAACCGTTGCAGAACCCCGCGTTCCGGTATGAGACATTGGGCAATGGTACCCTGCTTTGGACGACAAAGCAGAAGGGCGAGATTGTGGCCTTCCGTCTCAACGACGGAGCCACACGGATTTGGCAGGCTTGCGACGGCCGACAAAGTGCTGATGAGATCAGTAAAGTCGTGGCAGGGGCAGAAGTCACGCCAGAAAAGGTCAGGGCATTCATTGGGGAGCTCATCGGACTCGGCCTTGTAGTTAACGGGGGCCATGTTCGCACGTGGTGCAGGATGGTGAGGGTCTGACAATGGCTCCTGCGGAATACAGAGACGGTTCACACGTTGGTGTAGCAGAGGTTGGGCGGGGAAGTCTCGCGGAGAATATCTTTCTGATTCCAGACGGCCGTCGTTACATCTTGTACGCGCCTTTGCACCAGTTCGTGGCAGCCATCAACGGAGCCACAGCTCGCCTTGTTCAGCAGTTCTTGGCCAACGGTGACGCGCACCACATCCCCCAAGAGGTTGAAAAGCAGCTGCGTGGTCTGAAGTGGGCTCAAGTTCCAGTTGGGCTTGCCGAAGACCCTAACCCTGATCGTGCGTTTGAACCCTGCAAGGTCACGATTTTCCCGACTAATCAATGTATGATGCATTGCGTGTATTGTTACGCATCTGCCGGGGACGCGCCCGCTGAAGGAATCGACCTGAGGGCCGCCTGGGCCGCAATTGACATGGTAATCGCGAACGCCCAGCGCGGGAAACAGATGGCTACAGTCGCTTTCCACGGAGGGTGTGATCCGTTGTTCAGTCCAAGCATCCTCAAGGCCTGTGTCGGTCATGCCTGCGCGGCCGCCGAGCGGGCAGGGGTCAAGATCCAATTTGTGATTTCCACTGGCGGGGCAGTTTCTGAGGAGACTGCGAAATGGTTGGCGCGGACGTTTCACAGTGTCTGTCTTTCTTGCGATGGCCCGCCCGATATCCAGGACGTCCAACGGCCTCTTGCCAATGGGGCACCCAGCTCCCCTCTGGTCACTCGCGCAGCGGCCATCCTACGCGAGTATAACGTCCCATGTGGAATCCGAGCGACGGTGACGCAGCGCACTGCGCATCGTATGAAGGAAATGGTGGACTACTTTATTGACCTATTTGGGATGCGCCAGCTTCACTTCGAACCGGTCTACGCTTGCGGACGGGGATCGAGCACCTCTGCTAGCGCACCCTCCGCTGCAGAGTTCATCGAGCATTTTTCCACTGCCTGGGAACACGCACGGACTCGCGGTGCTACGCTTCGTTACTCCGGGTGCCGCTTAGGCTGGCTCACCGAACGCTTCTGCTCCGTCGATGGAGATAATTTCTGCGTGACTCCTCGGGGTTATGTAACGGCATGTTATGAGGTTCCGGACGCCTCTCATCCTTTGGCCGACATCTTTATCTTTGGCCGGTTTGAGGATAAATCCAATTCTTTCACATTCGATCAAAAAAAGCTGGCGTCCCTGCATGGATTGAACGTCAGATATAAGGACTACTGCAAGAGTTGCTTCGCGAAGTGGAATTGTGCCGGAGACTGCCCCGTTAAGTGCCTAACGGAACATACAAGCAATCTTTCGGAATATGCGTGTCAACCTGGGGCGCGGTGTCAGATCAATAGAGAATTGACGCTACGAGCCCTCCGCCGCGCTCTCGAATCAAAGGGAGAGCAAAGCCATGGCTGAAAAACCACCGAACGAGACTATTGATGCTGCAAATCTGCCAGACGATCTAAGCAGAGAACCACCTGCGGTCTATGCAGTCACGGATCTCAGGGAGTACATCAAACCCCCCTTGGACGACGCGCTTGTGCACCCGGTCAACTCAAAGGAGAAGAGCACTGTGTCCCCGTGCTCATGCAATTCGGTTTGCGCTTGCGTGCCGGTGGGGGTGTGCGGGTGCGACGAGTTTTGCGCATGTGATACCGTCGCGGCTCCCCAGAGCATCCAGGCAGGCCTCGACGTTGACGACCTCAGGCAAGCCTGTTATTGCGAGGGAGACGAGAGCTGTAGCTGCCAGGGCGACACGTGTCCTTGCCAATGCCAATGCCAGAGAGTGTACTGGTACCCCAAATGCCTCCAGCCCGTTGATGGCCGTGCGGAGGAGGGTCAAACATGAAACATGGCTTCATTTTAGTGACGGTCATAGCATCCTGCTTTGCCTGGGGAACGCTGGCTTGCTCGGCAGTGGAATCCCCTATCTCGGACGAGAAGGCTTCGAAAGAGGACCGATTGGCTGCGATCCGGTTGGCCACATTGAACAAGGACATCGAGGCAGTGGATGCTTTGATCCAGGCTCTGGGGAGTCCAGCCAAGGAGGTCGCCGACGCCGCCGAGAGGGCCTTGACAACGATCGGCAAGCCCGCGTATGAGAGAATTCTCAAGGCGTTACGGATACACGGAAATGCTGCGTCTCGGCTTGTATGCGCACGCTTGGCGGTGGAACTGGGAGGGCTGTCTGCCAAACCAGACCTGCTGGCCGCCATCATGTCCGACAGTAACGGGGGCGTCCGCGTCGCCTGCGTGGAAGCACTGGCGAATTTGAAAGACCCTCTGACGGTCGCCCCAATTGCCACCGCTCTTGCTGACAAGGAGGAATCGGTGCGGGCTGCCGTCATACGTGCCCTTGTCGCGATGGGGGCAGGGAAACAGCTCGAGAAGAAATTTCTCGAATGTTGCACGGACTCCGGATGGCGTGTACGTCAAGCCGCCGTCGAAGCGCTTGGGAGTGTGGACTCGCCGATGGCACGTGCCGCCCTCGTTCGCCGTCTCATAGAGGATTCGGATAACAACGTCCGAAAGAGCGCCGAGAACGCAATCAAGCAGAGCGGACCGGAGAAGGTTAGCGCGGCTTTCGCCGCCGAACGCTCCTATCACGATTTGTGCTGGATGGCCGCCGCTGACGGTACGATTGCGGAGACCGCAGGGGCCGAGGTCACTAAAGCCGGCCGGGAGGCTGCCCCTGCGCTGCGACAATCGCTTGCGAGCGCGGAGCACGAAAAGGTTCGCACTGCTGCAGTCCGTCTGCTGGCGGCCATTGAGGGGAAGCGGGCGTTGTCTGACCTCCAGGCAGCGCTCTTGAAGGACAAGTCGTCGGTTGTGCGGGTAGCTTCAATCGAGGAGCTTGCCAAGTTGGGGGACGCTGGGGCAATTGCGGCCTTGATTCTCATTTTGGAAGATTCCGATGTTGCAGTCCGGGCGAGCGCCATCCGGGCTATCGGTAAGCTCGGTGGGGGCAAGCAGCAGGTCAGTCGGATTGCCGGTTTTGCGGACAATAACAGCGACTCTGTCCGGGAGGCGGTCGTTGAAGTCCTGAGAGACATAGATGATCCCCTGGCTCTCCGCACCCTCCTTGTGCGCGCCAGCGCGGAGCAAAGCTCAAGCCTGAAGAAAAAGGTCCAGGACGTTATCGCATCCCGAGGTCCCGAAGCAATTGTTCAGGGTCTGGCAGTCGGTGGGTTTCATGACGACTTGTGCGTGGCTGCGGCGGCAGAGGGTTCCCTCGGCGACGCTGCTTCTAAAAGTCTGCTCAAGGCCGGGTCGTCGGCTTCTGCAGCGCTTCGCAAGGCCCTTGACTCCAATGAGGGAGTGCCGGTCAGAAAGGTAGCCGCGCGTCTGTTGGCAGAGATCGAAGGCCGCAGAGCGAATCCTCTGCTTCTGGCAGCGATGTTCAAAGACAAATCCTCCGACGTTCGCGCACATTGTGCGGATTTACTAGCCAAGTCAGCCGACATCGCAGCCGTCCAGCCCATGCTAAATGCAATGTCGGACGAGTCAGACGCGGTGCGGGCAGCGGTGCTCCGGGCCATAGTTGCGCTGGGGGCCGGCAGGAAGGAGCTTCCGACGATTGTCAAAGCGCTGAGAGAAGATAAAAGTCAAGTAGTCCGCTCGCAGGCGGCGAAACTGCTCGGGGATCTTGCCGAGGTAGCCAGCGGGAAAGTTCTGGTGGAATGCCTCCTCACAGAGTCCGAAAGCTCAACCCGGCGGGAAATCGAGGCTGCGCTCGCGAAAATCGGCATGGAGAGGCTGGTCGGGTACCTGCGCAAAGAGGGCGACACAGCCACGCTACTTCACGCTGCCGTCGTTGAAGGTGAAATGAGTAAGCTCGCCAAATGGGCCTTGACCGAAATGGGCGAGCAAGGCGTGCGGGCCGCTATCCAGATGCTTCGAGACTCGCCTGTATCCAAAGTGAGACAAACGTGTGCAAGGTTGCTTGTGGAATGGAAGGGATTGGAGACATTGCCCCACCTTGGCGAAGCTGCACAGACGGACAAGGATAAGGACGTTCGTCTCACGTGTGTGGACTTGATGGTCAATATGAAGGATCCCAAGGTTGTCCCGTATTTGGAAAAGGTGCTTGAAGATAAGGAGCCGACCGTGTGCGCTGCCGCGGTTAAGGCGGTGGATTCAATGGGCCTGTCTCAACAGAAACTCGATCTACTTTTGCGCGCGGCGCAGTTCCAAACGCAGGCGAATTATGCCACTGAAGCCCTGGGGAAAATCTTCGCACAACTGCGTGACCCGCGCACGGTGGAGCCGATGGTGGAGCTCCTTGGCAAAGTGCACGAACCGCAGTTCGCGCGAGCGCTTGGTGTCATCGCCGACCCGCGCGCGATCCCTGCCCTTCGTGCCGAAGCCGCCCAGCCTACGGCAAATTCGAAAATGGGCACCGTTGCTCGAGTTGCGCTTTGCTCCATCGGGAATCACTGCGTTCGCGCAGAGGATTATAGCAAGGCGGTTGCCGCTTACGATGCCGTGCTTGAGCTCCAGAAGAACTACTATGCCGCGCTTCTGGGTCGAGGCGTGGCGCGCATGCGCATGGGTGAGCTGGATGCCGCGGCTGTAGATTTTGACGGGGCCGCGAAATTGCCTGTAAAGAATCGCCTCGCGTTGGATATCAACCTCGGCAAGCTCGCGGTGGCGAAGGGGGACTTGAAAAAGGCACAAGAGCACTTCAAAAACGCGATCCAAGAAGATCGTGCTTCAGCGGTTGCATGGTATAATTTGGGTTGGGTTGAAGACGAAATCGGCAACTTGGCTGAGGCCCAGCAGGCCCTCTCCCTGGCCGCCGCACTTGATCAGACCCACGTACGCGCACCTCTCGCGCTGAGCATCGTGCTGCTGAAACTGAAACAGCCTGGTCAGGCGCAGTACTACTTGTACGAAGCTCTTAAGCGGGCGCGTCCGGGGAGCTTGGAAGCCTCCCTGGCCGCGTATAACCTCGCCAAAATGCGCGGCAGTCCTCTCAGTGGACCCGAATCCGCCCGGGAAACCTTTTCCAAGGCGGCCCAGATGGTCCGTATGGATAACTGGAAGGAAGTCGCCAGTCAACTGCAATCAGCCCGCATGCCTGGCGATCCCATCGAGATCTCCTGGCTGGAGGGGTGCGCTGCTGCTGCTTCGGGTGATGCCTCCGGGGTCGTGAAGGCAAGCAAGGATTTCTCCGAAAGAACCGTTTCTATTTCGGCTGAAGAAGGTGTTGAATTGTTTCTCGAGGGGCGCAAACTCAACCGCGGTGAAACTCTGCCGCTGATACCCTCCACTTACTTCGTTGTCGTTCGCAAGGCCGATAGTCCGACGCCGCTCTACAGGGGGTACGTCCGCGTCCCTGAGTCGGGCCTTCCCAAGCCCATGCTCGGAATAAAGTGGATTCCCGGCAGCAGACGGGTAATCGTCCGGTGAACACATAGATGTCTGGCACGCATCTTGGGGTGTCGGGGATCGGGCAGGGAGGTGCTGGGTGGAGTTTCGAGCGACTTTCCAGTTGTCGGGGAGGAGGTCGTCGAGGCGGTTGATGGGATGGGCGCTGATGCGGTCAAAGACATCGCGCAGGTAGGCGAACGGGTTGATCTGGAGTCGCTTACACGTGGTGATGAAGCTGGTGAGGATGGCGGCGGTTCGTCGGCCTTTATCGCCGCCGAAGAAGAGCCATTTCTTCCGCCCGACGGCGACTCCCCGGAGGCTTCGCTCGGCGCCGTTGTTGTCAATCTCCATGTCTGCGTCTTTGCAGTAGCGGATTATTGATTCCTGCGGAACTAATGTCCTATCTGAGGCGCAAAGTAAGAAGCGAGTGTTTCATGAAGGAGCGGAGGAGATTCTGTTTTCTCTGGATCGAACGGGAATGGGATCGCGCTGTAGTCGTCAGGGCTTGGAGGTTATCCGGCGCCCAGTTGGACAGCGGATTCCGTTTGAGGTAACCCCATACATTCTCGACAGGGTTGAGTTCGGGCGCATAACCAGGGAAGAAGAGGGGATGCAGATGCCGCACAGATTGGAGGAACGCCCCGGTTTGCCTGGAACAATGGGGCTTGAGATGATCCCAGAGGAGGACGGCGGGGGTGTTCAATTGCCTCAGAAGATGACGGAGAAATTCGATCACGGTTTCCGAGTTTATATTGGCATCGGGATGGAGACGGAAGTAGAGATAGATACGGTTGCGGGTGGGAGCTACACACAGCGCAGCAATGGTGGAAACCTTTTCGTGACGGCGGGTTCGTTGGTACAAGATCGGAGTCACACCGCGGGGCGCCCAACTGCGTCGGACCAGAGGGGACATCAACAGACCGGTCTCGTCGAGAAAAACGAGGAAAGCCCTCAGCCAATGGGCTTTTTTTTAATGCGAGGCCATTCCTCCTCGATCCACCGTTGGATTTCCGCCTCGTCCCGCTCTTTGGCCCGCCGCTGGGGTTTTTGGGGACTCCACCCCAGAGAGCGCAGGAGACGACCGATATGGTCCACATGATAGCGTACACCAAAGCGCCCGTGAATCAACTTGGCGATGCGCGGACAGGTCCACAGGTCGGTGGAAAAGCCGCCGGCCTGCGCACCCTTGACGAGGAATCGTTTCAGTTTCTCTTGCTGTTTGGCGCTCAATTTCGGAGGACGGCCCGATGCCGGTTTCGCTCGAATACCTTGCATTCCCCTTTTGTGATAGGCTGCCTTCCATCGGGTGACGCTGCGCCGATCCACACCAACCGTCCGGGCCACCTCCACCGGTTGATACCCTTGACGCAACAGCTCGATGGCACGCTGTCGGTGTCGCTGCAGCTGCTCGGGGCTCCCCAAAGGTCTCATAATCTCTCACCTCGGGCCCCAAGTATAGGAGATTACTTATGCAGTTGTTAATCACAAAGGACAGGGAGGAAAAACGCGATGATTTCTTCCACTGCGACTATGCGTAAAGGCCTCTCGAGGTCTCAAGCTTGCGCGAAGTGCGCGGTCATCATGGCGTATTTGCTGGTTGCAGGCTATGTTGTCGCTCTATCTCGAAACCAGATAAACCCGGACGGCGTCTCATACGTTCAGATCGCACGGCATTGCGCTGAAGGGAGGTTCCACCTGGCAGTAAACAGTTGGTGGGCTCCTCTGTTGTCGTGGTTTCTGGCTCCTTTACTGCGGACTGGAGTAGAACCCTTTCTGATCCTGAAGATATTGGGCATCCTGTTCGGGCTCGGCTTCGCGTTTGGGGTCGAACGTCTTGTGGGCAGGATGAACAACGACAAAGGGCGTTTTGCTGGATTCGTCGCTGCCTTGATGCTTGCGCTGACCATGCTGCCCGCTCCCGTGACGCCAGACCTCCTGTTAGCGTGCCTCCTGACCTGGTATCTTGCGGGTTCCGTTCGGCTGATTGACCGCGGGGGATTGTGCCAAGCCTTCGTCACGGGGTTGGCGGGGGGACTCGCCTATTTGGCAAAACACTACGCGCTCCCATTCGTGGCGGCTCACCTAAGCTTGACTTTTGCCTTAAGAAGGCTTTTGGTTCGGCGCGGTCTCGCGTCGGGGCAGTCCTTCAAACCCTTCGCCGCGGCCCTGGCGGGCACGCTGCTTGTGGCCTTACCTTGGATGGCAGTCATAAGTCTGCACGATGGGACGCTCAGCGTTGGGAGCGCGGGCCGCTTCGCCCGGGATTACAGTCCCTCAGGCATGGCAAGAGGCGATACTCCTCCGCATCATCTGCTGCATCGCCCACGCGCCGGAAGGATGGCGGTGACCGAAAATCCGATAGAGGTGCGATCCGCTCGGCCACTCTGGTCCCCCCTTGAAGGTGTCCGGGGCATCAAATATCAGATGTTCACGCTCTTTCGGAACGGTTTAGCCGCTCTCGGCGACCTTAAGTCAGCGGACTCTGTTGGATTGTTGATGTGCGGATTGGTCGTTAGCTTCTTATTGCTGTTTCCCCTGCGTCATAGCATGGCGAGCAGGGAGGGGGTCATTGGCTTTTGGGCGCTCGCTTCAGTCGTCATGTACGTAATCGGCTACTGCCTGCTAATAGTCGAATCGCGTTACGTGTGGCCGATGTGGGGCATGCTGACCGCTCTGTCCATCCGAGTGCTCGGAGACTTGCAAAGGGGCAGCGAGCGTCAGAGCGCGGATGAGCACTCTGAGCGGCACGCAGTTTCACCGAACACGACGCGCACGGTTCGCCGAAAAGCTTTGACGGCCCTCCTGTTGATTTCAATTGCATACAACGTGCTGTTGACCATAGAGGACTGGCGCAGTTACAACGGTGAAGAGGCAAACTGGTTTCGGGAATCGGCTCGCAAGCTCCATCTTGGAGCACAGGTCGCGGCGAACGAGTATAGTCCGGGCCTATACGTTTCATACTGGAACGACTCCGTTTTTCTCGGCCAGTTTGCGGGCGATTCACCAGAGGAAATCGCCGAGGAGCTATCAGCTTACGGCCGGACATCTGTGTTGGTCTTGAAAGACATTGCCCTCACTAACAGGTTGAAAGAAAGCGCCTTGTTCGAGGAATCAGGTGCGTCCGCCGGTTCCGTTAAATCTCAGTTCATGAGCGCCTTCGAGTTCGTCCCGTCCGGTGACGATACTTCACGAACGAAGGAAGCTCTCTCCGCCCAGCCAGAGACGGACCGGTGAAGGGACCCAGGAGTTACCGATGCTCCGATGCGGCGGGGTTGGCCGAGGACGTATTGGTGGAGGCTGTGCGTCATTGGTCTGTTGGACTGACCTCAATTCCCCCCATCGCTCTGGCTGCGAAAGGGACGTCGCAAAGTAGCCATGCGCACGGACAAACTGGCAAGCACGACTCTGGCAAAGGAGGCAGCAAAAGAGCATGTAGGCTCTCCGAGGATCCTCGGGCTGCTTTTCGATGTGGATGGGACTCTTTACCACCAAGGGCTATTGCACGCAATGATGGCCGCCTGTTTTGCGGCCGCGTTTCTTCGGCGCCCCCAAAGGTGGAGCTGGAGGAGTGCGCCGCCCTTGGCTGACCACCCGCTGGCGTCGCGCCTGCGGCGCCACTGGAAGCTGGCGGGAGGGATCGCTCCCCAAGCAAAGCAGCGTTTGCCGCCACCGAAATAGAGCCACACCCCCCCGCCAAAAGCGCCTTGGCGCGTTGGCCAGGATTTCGGTATTATAATTAGATATGAAATGCAGTTTGGTCCCATGGTCGCCGGTCGCAGAATTTGCGGGGGACGTCTTCTTGCCATCGCGCGCCTTGGTCCGGCGACAACGCGCGTTGCGGGAGTCACAGCCGTTCCTTTCGTGGGAAATGGGGGACAAAATGACGTGGCAATCCCCCACAGTATCGTCGCTGACAAGGCTCAGAGAGCACAGGCAGGAAAACTGCGATGATTCCTTGGATGGCAGCCATCCGTAAACGCCTCTCGAGGCCTCAAGCCTGGATGAGGTGCGTGGTCATCATGGCGTATTTGCTGACCGCGGGCTACATCGTCGCTCTGTCCCGAAACCAGATAAATTCCGACGGGGTGGCGTACGTTCAGGTCGCACGGCATTACGCAGAAGGGAGGTTCGACCTGGCAGTAAACAGTTGGTGGGCTCCTCTGTTGTCGTGGTTTCTGGCTCCTTTCCTGTGGACTGGCGTAGAACCCATTCTAATGCTGAAGGTACTGGGCATCCTGTTCGGGCTTGGCTTTGCGTTCGCGGTTGAACGTCTTGTGGGAGCGATGAACAACAATAAGGGGCGATTTGTGGCGTTCGTCGCTGCTTTGATGCTCGCATTAACCATGCTGCCCCGCGTCGTGACACCAGACCTCCTGTTAACATGCCTGTTGACCTGGTATCTTGTTGGTTCCGTTCGGCTGATTGACGGCGGGGGATTGCTCCGGAGTTTCATCACGGGGCTGGTCGGGGGACTTGCTTATCTTGCGAAACACTACGCGCTCCCATTCGTGGCGGCTCACCTTTGTCTGACATTCGCCTTGAAAAGGCTGTTGGTTCGGCGTGGTCTCGCCTCGGGGCAGGCTTTCAAACCGTTCGCCGCAGCCATTGCGGGGGTGTTGCTGGCGGCCTTACCCTGGGTAGCAGTTATAAGTCTGCGCGATGGCATGCTTACGATCACCAGCACCAGCCGTTTTTACAGCGCTTGGAGTCCTGGGTCAGGCGTGACAGCGAAGGATCGGCCAGTGTGGCGCCTCCAACGGCCGCGCAGCGGGCGGATCACTTCATGCGAGAACCCCGTGGAGATACCTTATGACTGGCCTGTTTGGTCCCCCTTCGACGGGGCTCAGGGCGCTAAATATCAGGCTATCGCGATTCTTCGTAACACTCATACGGCCCTACGATACCTGAGGTCGGTCGACTCTTCGGGGGTACTAATGTTCGGATTCCTGATTTGCGTTTTGCTGCTTTTCCCCTTGAGCCAAAACGTCATAACGAGAGAGGGTATCGTTTGCATCTGGGCGATTGCTTCTCTTGCAGTCTACGTAGGCGGTTATATTGTGACGCTTGTTCAGGATCGTTACTTGTGGCCAGTGTGGGGGATATTGCTGGCTCTGTTTATCCGCGCACTTGCGGCGCTATGGAAAAGCTGGGGGCTCGATGGTCCCGGAGAGCGGGCAAAAGAAGGGTATATTGCGAGTAGGCGAGCGCGCGGGGTCTTGCACCGCGTTTTGGTTTTTCTTCTGTTGTTTTCAATTGCATACAACGTGCTGTCGACCATAAAGGACTGGCGCAGTTACAACGGTGAAGAGGCAAACTGGTTTCGGGAATCGGCTCGCAAGCTACGCGTCGGAGCGCAGGTGGCGGCAGACGATTATCATCCGGGCCTGCACGTTTCGTACTGGCACAAGTCCGTTTTTCTTGGCCAGTTTGCGGGCGATTCACCAGAGGAAATCGCCAAGGAGCTATCAGCTTACGGTCGGACATCTGTGCTGGTGTTCAAGGACATTGCCCTCGCTAACAAGTTGAAAGAAAGCGCCTTGTTCGAGGAATCAGGCACGTGCGTCAGTTCCGTTAAATCTCAGTTCATGAGCGCCTTCGAGTTCGTCCCGTCCGGTGACGA
>CAZFAP010000080.1:0-20907 GCA_964516325.1 uncultured Verrucomicrobiota bacterium | reverse complement strand
TGGCGCCCGAACCCGCGAAATCCTCATGAGCGTGTTACTCACGCTCAAGCAACGCGTTAGTGATTTCCAAACCCGCTTCAAAACCGCCCTCGACCACCTCGCCCAAAATCCCAACCTCGATCCCTACGACCTCCTCTTCCAACGAGACCCGTCCCAACCCGCCCGTAACTGAGGGATTACGCACCACCACCGTTTCCTCTTGACCACTACATCCCCACCATGGCAAACCACCCGCTTGTCCCTCTGCTCCTTCTGACGCATCTTCCCCCCGCAGTGCGGACACAAGGGCCTCGAGCAATCGTCCCTTGCCTCCTCACACCAACTCTGCAATACCTTCCCCCGCAACTCCCCCGTCGCTTCCACAACCGCTCTTTCCACCTCCCGGAAAGCCCGCAGAGAGTCAGGCATCTTCGCCCACACCCTCTCCACCATCTCCAGCACCTCCTTACGCACTTGCTCCTTCACGCGCTCCTTTCCCTCCCCAACTCTTCGCTTCTCCGGAAAAATATCTTACTCCACATCCCCAAATCCGCCACTGAAAAAGAGCCACGCCCGGGGCTGCTGCCCTGCGGCGGTTGGCTTCGTTGGCTGTTCTCAGCGACCCGCGGCACGGAGAACGGCGGAACCGCAGATGGATGCGGATACGGGACAAAACGGGAAATCCGCATGGACGGGTGTCCGCCTGAGGTTTCATCCCATGAAACGGACCTTAATGCGGCCGCAAAAGATGTTCACAACTTGAGCGTCGTGTCGTCTTATAATGATTGAAAGAAGCGGGAGATTGGCATGGAACGTTCCGATTCGTTACCCAGCGAAAGGGAGCTGTGGGGAGAATTCGTCCGCACCGGACGCGAGGAGCTTTTCGATGCGCTCGTCCAGCGGTACAGGTCCCGGCTGTTGAATCTGGCATTTCGGGTCTTGTACGACAGGCAGACTGCTGAGGACGTAGTGCAGAGGGTTTTCATTCGCCTTCTCGAGCGAAGGGACAAGGTCGCCAACGTCGGGTCAATTCAATCCTGGCTCTACAGAACCACCCTCAATCTCTCCTTCGACTTGAAAAAGAGCATGCGAAGAAGAAAGCGCAGGGAAAGCGGCATGGAGATCATGGGCGTACCCGAGACCCCGAGGGAGGCAGCCGCCAGGGAGGAATTGCGAAAAGAACTCGACGGCGCCCTCGCCAAATTGAAAGACTCGCTGCGGGTTCCATTGGTCTTGCGGTACCTGCAAGGGTTATCGCACGAGGAGACGAGCGAGGTCTTGAACTCCTCTTCTGACGCCGTCCGCATGCGCATCAATCGCGCGTTGAAGAAGCTCAAGGGACTTCTCAAGAAACGAGGTTTGCTCCTCTCGCTCCTCGCTGTGGAAGAGGGCCTGAGAAGCATACCAGCGGAGATTGCTTCGGCGAGCCTGCTGACCTCCGCGGCACCCATCCTCAAAGCCGCCTCGGGGGCGGGAGCCGTAGCCAAAGCTGTCTCCATGACCGCAGCGGCCGCAAAAGGGGGATTGGCCATGACCGCAAAAACAAAGATTGCCATAGGTCTCAGCGCCGCCATTCTCGCAGGGGGAACCGCCACCTACATTGCCATGAGGGGCTTGGGCAGACAGGATAAGAGGCCGCGTGCCACCGGTCTTGGGGCTGACACGGCGAGAATAGCACGGGGCCAGAGCAGACTCCCAGGCGGCCAACCGGAAGCCGGCCAAGGAGTTGAACAAGAGATCGCCTTTTTCGGGCAGGTCATTGACCCGGAAGAGAAACCAATTCCGGGCGCGATCGTGGAAGCCGGGGTTTTTGAGGGCGAATCGCCAAATTCGTTGTCCCGAAAGGTATTGGTGCACAGCACGACAACGGACTCGAGCGGCGGCTTTGAGTTGCGACAAGACGGTGTCTTCCCGCGAGCGAGGGAGCTGCTGATGCCGGGTGAGGGGCTTCCGCGGGAGTCATCGAAAGAACTCCACGGTCTTCTTATCGCCTCGAAGGATGGCCGCGTCCCCGAGAGGCAGGCCGTTAGCTTTCAGCCGTCGGAGAACTCGCACAAAATCGTCTTGAAGAAAGCCCCTGAGGTAACTGGGCGGGTTGTTTGGAAGGGAACCGACCGCACGGTGCCGGGAATCGGGGTGGGACTGCGGTCGGAAGAAAGCGACCTGTATGAGCAGCGGAAGGCAATAGGGCACACGGACGAGTCCGGAAGTTTCGCTCTGGCCATCGCCGCGGAAGGAACGGCCTGGGTTCAGGCCGAGGACCACAAGTCCCAGTCGGTCTATTGGCGCTCCGAAGCAAAGAGGATGAGACTGGTGGCGGGGCAGAACACCGCGGATGTCGTTCTGGAGGTCGAGCAACCATCTGAGACGCTGATCGAGGGAAGGGTTCTCAACGAGGGGGGTTACCCTGTCACCGCGGCGGAGGTTTACCTGTCCATGGACCGACGTGTGCTTCAGCCGGCGCGATCGGGAGAGGACGGAAGATACCGGATAGAGGTGCCAAAGGACTGGCCTTATCAGAGCTATTTTGTGGAGGATTGGCCGGACAAACCGGAGATTAGTACGGTCTTCGTCTCCTCGGATTTGTGCATCTTTCCGAAGGAAGGAGGCGCGCCGGTCAGCTCGGGACCAAAATGGGAATGGACGCCCAGGTGGATTCCTCCGCTCAATGCGCCGCCCGAGCGGCTCGTGGCATATCACCCGGATTATGAGATGGCGGTGGTTGAGGTCCCGCGGCTGGGCGTGGGACAGGTCAGGCGAGGGGTGGACATCGTGCTGTGTAAGGCGTCGAAAGTTTCGGGGCGGGTTCTCGACGACGACTCTCAGCCGCTCGCGGCAGCACAAATCCGAATGAAGCTTGACCCGAGCAAAAGTCCTGTCTTGACAAGGGGGGACAACAGGTTCATCCAGGACAAGAGAATCGGTTGTGCTGCGGATGGGAGCTATGAGATTCGTTTTCTGCGGGAAGGGAGCTACGAACTGCTGGCAGCTTGCGACGAGTGCGACCCGCAGACCAAGCGGCTCGATATGTTACCTCACCAGATCGTTGAGGGCTTTGATTTCGTCCTGACGAGATGGAAGGGCTTCATTCACGGGAAGGTGCTGGACGAGAGCGGCAATCCGTGGGCGAATGGAAGAATCAAAGCTGACGTTGGCGAGTTCTTCGGTTCGGGGGAGCACTACGAGGGGGTGGAGGGTGCAGGGGCCAGCCGCGTGTTCCATCGTCACAGGACGGCCGAGATCAATAACGATGGGAGCTATGAGTTATCTCGCATGCAGCCGGGGAAGTACAACATCTGGCTCGCGGTCTCCCCAGACTACCCGGCGCCGGAGGGAATTCTCCAAGCAACTTCGCTCAGGGACATTCCGACGGGAACGGAGGGCGCAGACCTAATCGTGAGAAAGCTCCCCGCCGGAGGCTTGCGGGTGTGTGTGGTTGACGAGGCGCACCGCCCAATAAGCAAGTTCGAGATCGTATGCTGTCCCTTAAAGCTGACCTACGGTAGGACCGGGATAGAACCGGAACCAGTCAGAGATAAGGGGATTGAGTTAGTCAGAGATACCCTTGTGTCTCGGGGCATGGGCGATTCCTACGTTCGCGACGCGAAATATTCCCGCGTTCTTGTTTGCAGGCAAGAAGTCGTCTCGGACGGGGGCGAGTTCGTCGCGGAGCGGGTAGCCCCCGGGACCTACTTTGTCTCCACAACCGCTGACAAGCGTGGAGAAGAATTCGCCGAGGTTGAAATTGAGGGGGGGCGACGAACCGAGGCGACTCTTGAGCTTCAGGCGCTCGGGCGCCTCGAAGGGATTGTCGTGGACTCAAAGGGGCATTCGCTCGAAGGAATCCTGATCAGGGCAGTCAAGAAGAAAGATGTCCTGCACGGCACGGAGCGCGTCAGGATAGTGACGGACGTCGTCGAATGGGAAAGCTTGTACGGCGGGTGGTGGCCGCAGATCAGGTCCGGACGGGACGGCCGATTTGTAGTTGAGAACCTGGAGCAGACGGACTACCGGGTGATCGCCTGGGCGGATTACCAGTGGACGATTCTGGGCGAAGAAGGACGCAGCGTCTTCGCGGATGTTACGATCGGACCGGGCGGCAGAGATTTTGTCCGGCTTGTCTTTGAGGACGGCTCGGCGAGCATCGCCGGATTCGTGTACGGGGAGGACGGGAACCCAGCACAGAAAGCGGAAGTCATCCTCGAGGGCGACGGCAAGAAATCCGTGACGCATGCCGACGAACAGGGGCGTTATGCTTTTCCGAATTTGCTTCCGGGGAAGTATCTCGTCAGAGCACAGATCGGGGGAAGCGAAAGCACGCATTTCCGCGGGAGAGAGGTTGACTTGAACGAAGGCGAGCAAGGTTCGGTTGACATTACTGCCGCGGGCGACGGGGGGATCGCGGGGACAGTTTCTCTCGCCGGGGATGCCGCGCGAGCTGCCGCATGGTTCCTGCTGGACCCCCGTTATCCTGACCCCGAACAACAGTACATCAGCAGCGACAAGAGGCTTGTTTTGAGGGAGGCGATGGATTCGGGAACCGGGAAGGCGGAACTCCGGCTGCCGGTGGGCGAGAAATTTGAATTCAAGAACATCCCAGCCGGGACCTACGAGGCAAGGGCGCACTATGTCCTGAGGGTCAGTCCGGAACCGCTTCCCATCTGGGTCAGCAACGTTTATCTTCATAACAGGCCCTGCTACGCGAAATTCGCATCGAAGCCGGAGATCGTGCGCGTATCCTCGGGGTCCAGCGCGGCGCTCCATCTGACAATCTCCGATGCGTGCGCTCTCCACTACCCGATTCCGGACCCAGCGTCGTGCGACAGACACACCGTCCCCGAAGGATGGCGATCGGTTCTGCCCGGCGAGGCGAAATGAGGTGGATATTCCGGCGGAAAATGGTAAAAAGGGAGCGCAGAGAACAAGTCAGCATCTCACCCAGTGTCAACATCGGAGAGCTCACAGCGACCACATGGAGGAGGTTTACCTTTCCGAGGGCAGGGTCAGGGAAATAGCAGGGATGGTGGTGCCGGTGCACTTTGCCAGGGGCACGGCGGAGTCGCTTGCGGAGAAGCTGCTCCTTTTGACGATGGATAATTTCGAGAAGTATGTGCGGCCGAAGAATGTTTGCCTCGTGGTGGACGGCGACGAGAGGAGTTTGAGAACTGCGAAGGCTGTGCAGAGAACACTCACGAAGAATGGGGCAGCGAGCTTCGAGATTCTCGATCTTGAAGAGAACCGGGGCAAGCATTACGCCGTGACGGAGGGGATTCTCCGGCTGAAGGCAAGGCGTGAAATTGGCTATTTTGTTGTCCGCGATTGCGATGCCGACCACTTCATTTCTGACGTTCCAAATCTCGTTCGTGCGGCGCACCACATCGCTGAAACGGAGAAAACGGACCGCGTCCTGATCATTGGGCGGCGAATAGACCGCCATCGCCCGCTCGGTTTTCGTCGAGGGCAGATGGAGGAGTTGTGCAACCGTGTGCTGCTCGATGCCATGAACTATTGGCTGGCAAGGAAGGGCAGAATTCTCAACACACAATACTACTCGCCCTATGGCGACGTGCCGGACTTCAAGAGCGGATATAAGGTCTATAGCCGCGGGATTGCCAAAGCCGCTTTCAAGAGGAAGCCCCCATTCCTCTGCCTCGACCCGAGGGATTTCTGGCGGCACGGCGCTGAGCCGTTCCCGATTGTCGAGGCGGTCATGGCGGGGGGAGTCATCGGCGAGATGAATCGAACGACCTTCGACGTTCAGCCCACGACGACGTTCACCGAGTCATCCGCAATAGACATGCACGTCAAGACTCTCGCGTGGGCGTTCTGCCGGCTGCGGATTCCCCTCCCATGCGCCGAGCAAATCTTCAACAACCACGTCCCACGCCTTCTCCTCGCCAGCGACCCCAGCGGACGCGAACAACTGGACTCGATCAAGCGAGCCACACTGACCCTCCATGCCAACCATGCCGGCCAGAGTTATTCTGACGCCTCACATGTCGGCAAGCCCCGCTTCTTCTAAGCGCCGGGGCTGTCGTTTTGTCAAGCATGTCGTTCTGGGCCCTCTGCGTGCTCCGTGGTGAGAGCGTCTCGTCTCGGCCTCAGGCCGCTGTCAGTCGTCTTGGCGCCTCGTCAAAACCTCGTAGGCGGCGGAGAAGATGGTGGATGCGGCTCTGCGGCGGACGATGAGCAGGGAGATCGGCGGAGGGGTGAAGCTGTCGTCTTGGGGAAAGTCGCAGGCGATGATTTCCGTGCCCGGGGCGCCAGCCATTTTCAACCGCAGCTCGACATCTCCCTGCCGCCAGAAGGCTTCCCAATTCTCGTCGGTGGAAGCCCGCCGCGGGTTTCGGATCCACCGCCACGGACCTTCGTTCGGCAGCGTCGTCGGCGAGAAAATCAGTCCAGTGCGAATGACCCCTTCGTCGTCATAGGCGTGAAAGAGCCAGTCGTAAGTGTGCATCTCATTTGACGACGCTCGAAACTCGTCCACGATTCGGCCTTGCGACAGCGTGATACTGCGAGCGAGCTTGACGCCCGGATAGGCCCTGCCGTCGGGATCCACGACGGTCAGCGACTTTTGCTGACCTTCCAGATGCGACGCCGCAATTTGAAGAGGCTCAGTGAGAACGCCCTGGTCCATTCGCCCGTCCACAGTCAGGGTGTTGTGGCAAATGACGGAGCGGTTCAGTTCTCGCTGGACCGGACGAGAGAACGCATGACCGGTCGTGCGAGCCTCAGGGTCCGGGGCGAGAAGCCGCCCACCGCCGAAGAGGAGGAGGCTGAGATGGTCGTGGTGGCAATGAATTCCATTGCGACCGAAGCTCAGCATCGCGACAATCCCGTTCCTGCCCCAACTCTCCTTTCCCTCGTCGGATCGGAGGAAAGCGTACCCGTGCTCTCGGAGCACGCGCGACGAGACCGCGGGCGCCTCGATCTTCTCAAGGTCTCGCCCGTGAAGGAGCGCAACTGCCGGGTTTCTCTTGCCTTGCGCGAGAACCCATGCGTATTTCGGATCGCCATAGACCCGGTAACCATACTCGTACCACGACATCTCCCAGATGTGAGCCTTTCGCCCATAGGAATCGCCAACATTGGGAATTGTCCCGTCGGGGAAAAGCGTGAGCAGAGGAGCGTCAAACATGTTCTTGAGGCTGCGTCCGTCGGCGAATTTTCGATGATACAGCTCGAACAGGTGCTGTGTGTGGCGGAGCATCTCGGCAATCGAGACCAGCCCGTGCAGCGCCGTGAAATGGTAATGGATGCTGCTCTCGTGCCATAGCCCCTCATCCATCAACCCCTTGTCCATAAGCTCGGCGACGCCCTCCGGTCCGTGTAGCGCATGGCGAACATACTCTTCATTTCGGAAGAAAAGCCCGAGCGCGCACAGAGCCATCCGATGCCACGCGAAATGATTGTTGTGCTCTCCGCCCCAACCGTGCTTGACCCACTCTTGATCGTTTTTCCAGATTGCCTCGCCCATTCGCTGAAAGAACGCTCGGAAGGCGCGATGGTCCTCCTCGATGCATCGGTCGTATATGCGGTCGTAAATATCGAGCGCCAGAGTCCCCCATCCGGCATAGTTCATCCCCACGTCGTAATGCTCGAATTCAAAGCTGTACGTCGAGTAATGCCGCAGAACCTTCAGGAGATGCTCGGCGAGTCGCTCTTCTCCGGTCAGGAGATACAGGGTGCTGATGCGGTGAGCGGCGGACATCGGCTTCCACGGAAGGAACATGGTGTGCTCGGCGATCTCCGGATAGATTTCTCCCCATGGGCGGTCCTTCGCGCTCCGCCACCAGTCCGTCTCGAAACGCGGAAGGGCAACCCGCAGGTCTTCCTGAACCTGCCGCATCAGTTCCTCAAGCAGCGACTTCCACGGCTCCCGGTTCAGCCTTGCTCTCGCTACGGCTATCTCGTTCTCGTCGGCGAACAGGAACGGATGGCCCGGGTTGGCGCAAGGGTGATCTGGACGTGAGTCTGCGGCACCGATGTGGGCTGCAACGAGCGCGGCAAGTAGAGCGAGCGTCTTCATGGTGAAATTCCCTGAGAGCGCGAGCCGGAGCGCGCGAGGCAGCCTGCTTTCTGTCGTTGTACCCGCACGCCCGGCCAAGCTGGGCTCTCGGATTGCGTGGCCTAATCCCGCCATCGGGCACTCGTCGGACACGTTCAGTCTTGTCTTCATCTTGACACGCCGCCAATCATACCATTGTCAGTCGGGCTGTTGAATCCCGTGACGAGGCGCCAAGCCCGGGCGTTCGCCGCTGAATGGCGGCTGCGAGACGTTCCATCCCCGTGTTGTTATGCCGGGGCAGACAGTCGAACCGGAGCTTCCGGTCTCGTTCGATGCAGGACCCGCCATGCACTGGGGTTCAAAATTGTGCCGATTGCTCCAAGTATTCGTCCTCCCTTTGCCTTCCTGGAGGCTTCGCGTGCCATTATTCTGTCCTGCGCCGGTTTCTCCCTCAAACGGACTATCGTTTGCTGGCGATGCTCCTTGCCTCTGATGTTCGCGGCGCCTTGCAAACCCGGAGCCCTTATGCTACCTTCACGTGAGCGGTAGCTGAAGGACCTTATCGCATTTGGCCGGGTGAACGCTCTGCGGAGGAGGTCCACAAAGAGGAAAGGGAGGCGATGGAAAAGCGAAAGTTTGCTCTCGGACTTGATTTTGGCACGAATTCTGTGCGTGCGCTCATTGTTGACGTCAATAATGGCGAAGAGGTCGGCACTTACGTTCACGACTACACTCGCGGCAAGGACGGCATAATCGAAAAGCCGGGGGACCCCAATTTCGCCCGGCAAGACCCCATGGAGTACATCGAAGGGCTGGAGGCGTCGGTTAAGGGCGCGATTGAGGCTGCGTCGGATCATGGGGACGTGGCAGAGAACCTCATAGGGATCGGTGTGGACACGACTGGAAGCACGCCTATCCCGGTGGATGCGTCCGGCAAGCCCTTGTCGTTCGACAAGAAGTCCAAGAAGAACCCGAACGCCATGGCGTGGCTCTGGAAGGACCACACGAGCTTCGCCGAGGCCGCTGAGTTTACCGAGCAAGCCAGGCGCGAGCCGGTGGATTACACGAAGTACTGCGGAGGGACGTATTCGTCGGAATGGTTTTTCTCGAAGATACTTCATCTCGCGCGGGTTGACCCGGAGGTTTATTCGGCGGCTGCCAGTTTTGTCGAGCACTGCGACTTGATGCCTGCTTTGCTCGTTGGCGACACGGAGCCAAAAAGGATGATTCGAAGCCGCTGCGCCTCGGGGCACAAGGCGATGTTCAATGCGGAATGGGGTGGGCTGCCGCCACAGGACTTTTTCTCCCGCGTGGACAAGAGGCTCGATGGAATTGTCGGCAAGCTTTACGGAGAGACGCACACCGCCGACAAGAGAGTTGGGGGATTGTGCTCCGAGTGGGCAGAGAAGCTCGGTTTGAGAGAAGGGATAGCCGTCGCGGCAGGAGCGTTTGACGCGCACACCGGCGCCGTCGGCGCGGGCATCCGGGAGGGCACGCTCGTCAAAATCATGGGGACTTCCACCTGCGACATGATGGTTGTTCCCCTGGCTTCTTTGAACGTCGCCATTAGGGGCATCTGTGGGCAGGTTGATGGCTCAATCGTCCCTGGGCTGATCGGGCTTGAAGCAGGGCAGTCCGCCGTCGGCGATATTTTTGCATGGTACAGGGACGGGGTCCGATGGCCTTTGGAGAACATCCTCCCGAAAACCTCATTGGGCAAAAAGCTCGGCGCCGAAAAGGTTTCAGCCCTTATGAAAGAGGCGAAGGACACCGTGTATGACATCCTGAGCGAGAAGGGCGCCAGGCTCCGCCCCGGCCAGTTGGGTCTCCTCGCCCTCGACTGGCACAACGGCAACCGCACGGTCCTCGTTGACCCGAACCTCAGCGGAATGATTCTCGGCTTGAACCTTCAGACGAAGCCGGAGGAGATTTTCCGGGCTTTGATTGAAGCCACGGCCTTCGGCGCGAGAGTCATTATGGAGCGGTTCGTCGAATACGGCGTCGCGGTCAACGATGTCATCACCTGCGGCGGTCTCGCGGAAAAGAATCCGTACCTGATGCAGATTTACGCCGACGTAACCGGAAGACCGATCAAGGTCTCGCGATCCGCTCAGACGTGCGCCCTCGGCACAGCCATGTTCGGGGCCGTCGCTGCGGGTGCTTACCGAAGAGTCGAAGATGCTCAAAAGAGGATGTTTGGGTTAAAAGACATCGTGTACAAGCCAAATGCGAAGAACAAGACTGTTTACGACAGGGTCTTCAAGCTCTATCGCCGCCTGCACGATTCCTTCGGCACAAAGGATTTCGGCGAAAACCATTTCTCAGTCATGAAAGACTTACTGGAAATCAAGCGGCAGACAACTCAAGCATAAGAGGGTTGAGGATTCTTTACTGAATATGACGTTGCTCGGGGGTCCCGCATTTGTAGGAAGCGGAGGTGAGCAACTTGAGCACAATAACGGACGCCATCAAGAAGAGAAAGAAAGAGGTCGGAGACGAGGAGGTTCGGGAAATCGTCCCCGTTTCCCTCGATGAACCGGACGTGGAGGTTCCCAACCGCGACGGCATCCGGCGGATCATGGGCATCGTCGCAGTTCTGCTCGTGGCGGGCGCTCTCGCATTTGGCGCCGTGATGCTCTGGGAGGAACTGGGAGACGGAAAGCAGACGAGCGGAACTGGGTCGCAGGTCGCGGCGTTGCCCGGCGGCGAAACGGAAGGTTCCGGCGCGAGGGAGGCTCCTGAAGAGGCTATGCCTTTGACCATGCCGGCGCCCCAGCCCGAAAAAACAGCGGCGGTCAGTCCCTCAACCATGAGCACTTCTCGAACCCCGCCGAGAGAAATTGGGGTGGAAGCTCCTCTCGACGCTGCGCCAACGCCAATATTTGAGGCGCCGGGCGAGTCCACCAAGCCCGCCGAATTGCCTATTGCGCTGCCACCCGACCCCTTCGCGGGCATCACGTTGCAGGGTATAATGCGATTTGATCCGAAATCGCCGGAGGCGCTCATCAACGGCAAAGCGCTGAAGGTCGGTGAATCCATCGGCGACGTGAAAGTTGTCGAAATCGGCGAAGAAAGTGTCAGACTCCGGTGCGGTAACGCAGAGAAGGTCATCAGCTATCGGTAGCCCCGCGCGGGCATGCCCGGCGGCGTGCGGCGGTGAGCCGCGCCCGGGGACTCCTCCTGGGCATGCCAAGCGGCAATGGGACCGTCGCTCGTTGTCCCTCTCATCCAACATCGAGAGGCTCTTTGTCCCTCTTCTTATTCTATGCGTCTTTCTTTCCGGTTGTGTCCCCGTTCGCCACGCCAAGCACGAACCTGAGGACCCGGCGATTGTCGTCACCCGCTACCTCAAAGGCATGTTTGATCCCACCGCTCAAAGGGAGACCTACGACCTGCTCACCAGCGACGCAGAAAGCCAGATTTCCTATCCGAGCTTCGCGTCGCTCCGGAGCAACGAGACCTCCGCCCTCGTCGGCAGCCGCACTGCCACCGACACGAGGGTTTCCGTTTCGCTCTTCGACCGGTACGACTTCTCCGACGACCACGCCGTCGTTTATGCTCTACTCACCGTGCGCCATCCCTACTCCATCGGGGAGAGGGAGAAGTACGCCCTCGTGCGCCTTCATTGTCACCGGGAAAATGAGCAGTGGGCCATCCAGCCATTTTTGCACTCCGCGACCGGCACGGCGATTCTCGTTCCGACAAGGCTGCGTGGATTCCTCTGGAGGATTTCGCGAGACATGGAGCGCATCGCCGCTGTTGTGAAAGACGAAATCGCAGCTTATGGGACGCGAAAGGAGCCCCCGCCGGAAAAGGTGGTCGCCGCCGAGTCTCCGGAAGAGCCTCCTGTCGTCGTGCCTGACATACCGCCCGCGGAAGCCGCGGAGTCTCCTGCGCCGGAGGTTGGGAGCGAGAAGAAAATTGATGCTCTTCTGTCCATCGGCAGGCTCTGCTATGAGGCGGGCAAGATTGACGCCGCGGAGGAAGCCTTTCGCCGGGTGCTGAGCCTTGATCCGGATAGTTCCGTCGCGAAAGACTATATTTCTCGATGCGAGAACTACCGCGCTCTCCAAAAAGAAAAAGAGGACGCGGCCAGGCTAATCGAGGAGCTTCTCGAACTCGAATCGCAAAATCGTTCCCCGAAATAGGTTTTGGGGCATTCGCTTTTTCACGATTTCTCGCGCGGTGGAGCGCCTGGGGGAGACTGAGTGATGGGTCGTGCAAAGCTGGTGCGGATGTGTTCAACAGGTGAGATGCGCGTTACGGAGCACGCCGGAATCGCCGTTCGAGTCCTCGTCGCGGTTTCTCTCCTCGCGATCACGGGCGGAGTTCTTTTGCCCAAGGTCGCCCCGAAACGCAAAATCCCCACCGCCTTCGACGAAGTGGGTCCGGGTCGCATCGAGGGAAACCGATACGTCAGTGACTTCTTCGGTTTCTCGATCGAACCACCGGCGGGCTGGTATCTGGAATCACGAAAAGTTCTCCGGCGCCGTTTGCAGAAGGAGAAAGGGTCTGACCGAGAGAACGTCGCCTTTATGCTTCTCGTGTTCAAGTTTCCGTGGACGTCTCGGCCGTCGGGAAGTTTCAACTCGGGCATCTTCGTCTTGGCGGAGAGGCTGTCGAACATGCCAGGTGTGAGAACGGCAGATGAATACCTGCTTGCGTGCTTGAAACAGCGCGAGGAGAAAACTCCGCAGCATGGGAAGCCGAAGGGGCCCTACAAGCGCGTCGTCGGCGGAAAAGACTTCTATGGTCTTGACTGCAAGTTCCGCCTTCAGGGCCGCATGGCGGACACAAGCCACCTTGCTATCATCAAAAGAGATTATGCGCGCAGCACCTATGCCGTCTGGGGTACGCAGGAGGATCGAAGAGTCCTTGCAAAGGTGCGGGAGACCGTCAGACTCGAGTAAACGACCGCGGATAACATTCCATTGTGCAGAGTCGCGTACCGCAAAGGCGAAAGACCGGCCTGTTTCCCCGAGTCCAACGCCCGGGAGCTAAACACCCCGATAGAGCTTCACCGTGGTCGGTCAAAGGAGCAGTGTAACATGTGCCGAAAACGTGTACCCCTTCCGTTGTGCGTTTGTGCCCTTTTGATTTTCGGCGCCGCAATCGTGGCTGGGGAATCGGTCCTTCCCTCGGGGCCGTCCCCCAAAGCACTGGACTTCGCGCATTTTCCCGACCGGATGCACGCGTTCGTTTGGCGCAACTGGCCCGTCGTAGAAGCGGAGCGCCTGGCGAAAGTCCTCGGTACTTCCGCTGATAACGTGGTCGCCGTCGCGAACTCAATGGGACTCCCGTCCGCACAGCACATCGCGCCCGAGCAAAAGACCCGCGGATACATCACCGTCCTCCGGCGAAACTGGCATCTTCTTCCTTATGACCAGCTCCTTTTGCTCCTGGACATGTCCGCGGAGCAACTGGCTTACTCTCTTCGTGAAGATGACTTTCTTTTCATCAAGCTCGGGTCGTTGAAGCCCTCTTGCCCGCCGCTCCGCTACAGGCCCCCGACGGAAGAGGTCCGAAATCGCGCCGCTGGGATCAAGCATGTAGTCCAAGAAGTCTTTGGCGACGAAATCGAGAGACGGGCCGAGCCGCGATTCAGTTTCGTGCACGGTCTCAGCCAACTCCTTTCAGTCCGGTCGGGACGCGAACCACAACAGAAATCCCTGTTCACTCTCCGTTTCATCTATAGTTACTTCGCGGCGTACGGCGACCCCTTGCTCAACTCGGAGCTCGACCCCTACCCCGAGGGCCTTCTCCAGCGCCTCTCTGACCTCGGCGTGAACGGCGTTTGGATCCACACCGTTTTGTACACCCTGGCGCCAAGCAAGACCTTTCCCGAGTTCGGCGCGAATCATGAACGTCGCGTCACGAACCTCCGCAAGCTCGTCGGCCGTGCCAAACGATACGGCATCCGCGTTTATCTCTACATGAACGAACCGCGCGCCATGCCCGCCGCGTTCTTCCAAAGTCGTGCCGAGATGAAAGGCGTCCGGGAAGGCGACCATTTCGCCATGTGCACCTCGTCGCCACAAGTCCGCGAGTGGATGACCGACGCCCTCGCCTACGTTTTTCAGAATGTGCCCGGCCTGGGTGGCGTGTTTACGATCACTGCGTCCGAAAACCTCACGAATTGCGCTTCGCATGGCCGTCACAAAGAATGCCCGCGATGCGGGACGCGAAGTCCTTCCGAGATCATCGCCGAGGTCAACGCCGCTATGGAGGCGGGCATCCACCGCACGAATCCCGACGCTGATGTGATCGTCTGGGACTGGGGTTGGAATGACGACTGGGCGCCCGATGTCATCGCCCGGCTTCCAAAATCCGTCTGGCTCATGTCCGTCAGTGAATGGTCCAAACCCATCAGCCGGGGAGGAGTCGAAACCACGGTTGGCGAATACTCCATCTCCGCCGTCGGCCCGGGCCCCCGCGCGGCAAAGCACTGGCGTCTTGCCAGGGAAGCAGGACTGAAGACCGTCGCGAAAGTTCAACTGAACAACACCTGGGAGCTATCCGCCGTGCCCTATTTGCCGGTCTTAGACCTCGTCGCTGAGCATTGTTCCAATCTCGCTGCGACAGGCGTGGACGGTCTGATGCTCAGTTGGACTCTCGGAGGCTATCCTTCACCGAACCTCCAGGTCGCTCAGTCGTTCAATCAAATCCCGCCGCCAAGTAGGGACGATGTGCTCGATGCAATCGCCCACGAGCGTTTCGGCGTTGGCGGCGCCCCTCATGCGCGAAAAGCCTGGACCGCTTTTAGCGACGCGTTCCGGGAATTTCCCTTCGACATCAGCGTCCTCTACAAAGCCCCGATGCAATATGGGCCATGCAACCTTTTTTGGGCGGCGCCGACAAATTACCCCGCGACAATGGTCGGCTTCCCTTACGACGACGTGGACGGCTGGCGAGGTCCTTACCCAGCGGCTGTCTTCGCTGGTCAGTTCGAAAAGGTGGCAGCGGGTTGGAGGAATGGGCTAAGTGAGATGCAGCAAGCGATCAGTAAGGCCCCTGCGAATAAGGCCGCCGATGCGCGGTCAGAACTCCGTTTCGCCGAAGCCGCCTATTTGCACTTCCGCAGCGTCGCCAATCAGACCCGTTTCACCATCGCCCGCAACGCCCTCCTCGCCAAAGACAAGCCCCTCAGCCCCGATGAACGAAAGGCTCTCGTCGAGGAAATGCGAAAAACGGTTCAGGATGAAATTGATGTAGCTCGGAAGCTCTTTCTCCTCGCGAGGGACGACTCCCGCATCGGCTTCGAGGCCTCAAACCATTATTACTATCTCCCTCTCGACCTCGTTGAGAAAGTGCTCAACTGCCGCTACATCCTCGACCACGTTCTGGTGGAAATGGAGTAGTTCCCCGCATTGTTATCTGCATGGCAAGCCAATCACCGGTCAATCGTGTTCGGAGGGCAGCGCACCGCCGTGATGTGCAAAATGCTCAAATGGAGTTCCACCAGAGCAAGGGCAAGCGTGTCGGCCCCGGTGATGCTCTCGTAATGTTCGGTCTTGAGGCTCGCGCGGGGCAGGGGAGTGTCCTTCCAGAATCTCTCGGCGGCATCACTGCCGAGCTTGCGAGCGCATTCGAGGTACTCCGGGCGCGCCGTCTCCCGCCACGCCGCCAATTCCAGACTGATGGCATGTCCGAACGTCATTGGCCAGGTGTCCACGTCTTCACCGGGCATCGAGTTGAGATACGCGTCAGCGGCGGCAATAATCAGGTTCCGGTAGCCGGTCTTGCCGTTGTTTTCATAGCGCGACACGCATGTCATGCCCACCTGCGCCGTCGTGTGAACTCCATAGCCCGCCTGCCAGAGCGGCGTGTAAGCCTCCAGCGGCTCACCGGTCTCTTTGTCGAGCGCCGTTACAAATCCGCCCTTGCCTTTGAGGTCATGGGGCAACTGGCAAAAGACGTCATCCTCTCGTGCGACAAACGCTCTCAGGCGCGAGGCAAGCGGCTCGGGCACGCGAAGAGCCGCGGCATTGCAGTCTATTGCCAGAGAGAGCGTAAGCGCGGGCGAAGCATTCGGGCGACCGGAGCACAATTCGATCAGCCCGGTCCTCGGATGCCGCTTCTTCTCGAATCTGCCCAGAAGTGTCTCGATTGCCCGTAGCATCGTCTCGTCCTTTGTATGAGAATACGTGACCGCCCAGGTGCGAATGTAGAAGCCAGCGTGTCGAGGGAAATCCATCCCATCCTTCGCTGAGTGCTTCCAGAATCCGGCGTGGCGGTCGAAGGCGCCGGTCTCGTGGTCGGCGATCTGATGCTCCCACAGTCCCAATGCAAATCGCTTGCTCCCTTCTGGCTCGAGCTCGAAGCAGCGGTCCCACAGCATCCATGGTCTTGCGAACTCGTGGACAGCCTGACCGGTTGTGCTGTGCTGATCCGGCATCGGCTCGTCAGTGACAACGTTCCAAAACATATGCTCACCCCACGGGAAAAGATGCGTGACCGGCGAAGCGGCGCTTTTCAGAAACCAGCTCAGCTCCGCGTCGGCAGCGTCGCGGTAATCCCGTTTGCCAGAAAGCTCGCTAAGCGTATAGAGGACACGAATAAGATTCTCGTCGTGTTGCGGGTTAGCGCCGAGCAACGGTCCCGGGGCGACGCCAACTCGGTCTCCCTCCCGTACTCCCGTCGGCGGCGCTGGGCGGTATGTCAAAGGAGCGAACGTTTTCCGGTCGAGAGCGCTCAGGAACAGCCCCGTTTTCTGCGGTCCATACGTGTCCCGACCGTGTTCGAGCATCGCATCCGCATAGCGATACACCACGCTCAAGAAAGGAGACGGGGGGACCTCCGCACTCTGGCTCCGCGCGAGAAACCACACAACGGCGAGAGTAACTACCCCTATGCGTTGCAGCTTCGATCTCATCCTCATGAACGACTTTCGAGAACCACGATGTTCTTTCATTTTGCCAGTCCTCAAGCGTCCCTCTCACCGGTCAATTGTATTCGATGGGATAATGACAGTCAGTCCATGGGTGATCGCATGCACCTCGAGCAGCGCGAGCGCAAGCGAATCCGCCCCGGTGATCGTCTCATAGTGTCCCATCTTGAAACTTGCTCGCGGCAGCGGGCTATCCTGCCAGAACATATCCGCCGCCATCCGTGCCAACCTGCATGCCTGCGCGAGATACGCCTCACGCTTTGTCCAGCGATATGCAGCGACCTCGGTGCTGATTGCATGCGCGAAGCTCATCGGCCACACGTCCACATCCTCTTCCGGCAGCGAGTTCAAATAGGCGTCCGCCGTCGCAATCACCGTGTCCCGGTACGCCTGTTTTCCGACCTGCTCGTATCGCGCGAGGCAGAACATCGCATACGAAGCCCTTGTTCCCTGACTGTATCCTGTTTGCCACATGGGGGCGGTGCTGCTGCCTTGCTTCTGCAATTCAGCAAGGATGAGTTCATCCTCTTTCTCGGCGAAGGCGCGCAGTCGAGAGGCCAGAGGCTCAGGCGCCATCGCAGCGGCAATATGGCAGTCCAGAGGCCCAATGGTGGCGACTAAAGAACCATCCTTCTGAACCCGTTTTCGCTCGAAGCGAGCGAGAATCGCCTCGATCGCTCGAAGAAACGTTTCGTCCCTTGTGTGCTTGTAGGCATAGCACCACGTCCCAATGTAGAACCCGCCGTGCCGCGCGAAGTCCTTTCCATCCACCGGCCCGTGCTCGAAGTAAGGCGCATGCCGGTCGAACCCGCCGGTCTTCTGGTCCGCGATCTGATGTTCCCAGAGTCCCAGCGCGAATCTCCTGCTCGCCACCGGCGCAAGCGAAAAGCAGCGGTCCCAGAGCACCCAGGGTCGGGCAAATTCGTGCACCGTCAGGTCTCCGCCACCGATTGGTTTATCGAGAACGACGTCCCACGACATGTGCTCGCCCCACGGCAGGAGGTTTGTCGTGGGCGACAGAGCGTTGTTCAGGAACCAGGTCAGTTCCTCGTCGGCGACATCGCGGTAACGGCAATCGCCTGTGATCTCGCTCAGCGTGTAGAACACCCGAAGGAGGTTTTCGTCGAGCTGCGGATTCGCGCCGTTCAATGCAACCCATGCCCGCCCCGCACGATCCTCTCGCCGAATGCCGCCGGGCGGCGCCGGTCGCACCGTGAGAGGCGCCAGAGTCTTTCGGTCGAGCGAGCTGAGGAGCAGCCCGCTTTTCATCGGTCCATAGATGTCCCGTCCGCGTTCAATCATCGTGTCCGCATATCGCCGGACAACATTCAGAAAGTTGAAGGGGGTCTCGCCCATGCTCCGGCCGGACGCGAAAACGAACAGGGAGAACGTTACCGCTTGGACTATCGTGCGATACATGAACACAGCCAACCCTCCATGATTGCGCTGCCCGACGACACTTCACTGGCGACCGGACTCTTCTCAGATTGTACGCACACCTCCTACCCGACCCGTCGGCTAATTCGGTTTTACTTCGACCTCCCCGACGGTCACGATGGGATGCGTGTCATTGATTTCGTCTTCTATGTAATCGCGCTCGAAGAACCGCAGTCCGCTGCCCCCGTGCCCCTGGCCCGTGAGAATGTCAATGTCTCCATGTCCGTTCCAGTCCACCGCGTCGGCCCCGGAAATCATCTGCGGCGTCCATGACTCGATGACCATGACTCCCTCGGAGGAGGCGAACTCCGGCTCCGCGCCCGGTTTGCCCGATCCAGCGTTCCGGTACAGCCTGATGTCATTCTCGAAATGGCACGCGATGAAATCCTTCTTGCCATCGCCGTCCCAGTCCACGAAAGAGCCAAGATTCGGTCTGACATAGCTGACGTTTCGGCCGGCGAACGTGATCGGTTTAGCAGCGTCCAGGACGGGCTTATCCGCCGCCCCTACATTCTGATGGAAATAGTACCCTTTCTCGTCGGCGAACACGACATCTTTCAGACCGTCGTTGTTCCAGTCGCACACCAACACGCTTGATCGCCCCACCCCTTGAATCGGCTTGCCGGCCGCGATCACCTTCTGCCCGCTGGCCAGGTTTGACTTCCCCTTTCTCAAGAACAGCGTCAACGTTCCGCCGCCGTCCGCCACGAGCAAGTCCTGCTCGCCGTCGTCGTTCCAATCGCAAAGGTCAAAGCGGGCGTGCCCTCCCGTCGAGGCAACGCTGAGCGGCTTTCCGTCCGCGAGAAGCTTTTCGCCCGTCGCAAATACCGGAAAGAAATTGCCCGTCTCGTTTCGAAAGCACCAGATAAACCCGTCCGTGTCGCCAGCGAGAAGGTCGGTTTTCCCGTCCCGATTCCAGTCCACCGCGCGAACGCTATTCTGCCGCACCGCATCGCATATCTGGAACTGTTCCGTATGAGGCGAGGCGGGAATCGTCCTCTCGAACCGAGGCGAAGTCGGAGTGCCCACATTCTTGTAGAAGCCGCCGTAGTCCCGAGGCTGATCCGCGGCCGACAACTCCGTCCGCTCCCAGAACCTGCCCACGACAAAATCCAGCAAGCCGTCCCGGTCGAAATCCGCCACCTTGACGCCCGAATGCGCATCTCCGACGAGGTACTTGCCGCCATACGCTATGACAGTCCCGCGATCGAATTCCGGTTTCCATCGCGTGCCGACGTTCTTGAACCAATAGACCCGACCGGGTTGCGTGCCCGCAAACAGATCGAAATCATCGTCTCCGTCTATATCCGCGCAATCGAAACGTGGGTTTGTCAGCACAATGTCCGCGCCGCCCGATAGCACAGCGACCGCATCAGCCAATCGAGGCAAACCCTGCGCCTCCGCTCCCAGGTTTCGGTAAAGATAACAGCGGTTGTTGCTCCCCACGAGCACATCCGTTCTGCCGTCGCCGTCTCCATCCCCATCCCGGACGAACGCGATGGACGGAAACCATCCGCCAGCTTGTGTCCCGCCCGCGACCGGAACGCCTGACACTGTCTCCATGACGCCGAGTCGCGTGAACGTAAGTTGTCCGCCATTCTCGCGTGTCGCATTTCGATAGAAAACAATTTTGCCTGCGTCTGGTCCGTCCATGAAACTGGGAAAAAAGTCCTGGTCTCCGTCGCCGTCCCAGTCGTGGAACGCCACCGTCACCCAGCTCCGGTTCGCCTGGCTTTTCGGCAGCGTGAATAGCTCCCCGCCAGAGGTCAGGCGGCCCCTGTCCACGAACCGATTTCCGCCGACGTTCTCGTAGCAGTACACGAATGGCTCAACGCCGCCCTTGAACAAGTCGAGATCGCCATCTCCGTCGAAGTCGCAGAACTGATCGAAGTGGCTCGCGTTAATCTCGCGCCGCTTGTACCCCTCGCGGAACCGGTCGCCGTCGCCAACAAGTCCATGATAGCGCCGCGGCCTCCCGAGCCCCGACTCCACCGTGTCGAGATATATGGCGTATCTCGTCAGCGTTTCGTTCGGCGCGACGAAGCTCAGCGTCACGGTCGTGATCCCGAAGTATTTATCCATCCGCCATGGCAAGAGGAATTGCTCATTTCCAGAGCGTGACCCGTCAAACACGGCGGGCTGCCCGGACTCCGTGTAGGCGATGACCTCAATTGTGTCGTCGTCGAAACCCCCATGACACCCTTTCTGCGCCAGAATCCGTTGGAAGTCTATCTTCGCCGACGCTGGGGAGTTCGACCGGGGGCGGCCCCGCGGATCAACGGCCATGAGAATTCGATAGTGGTTGGCGGAGGTCCACTCCGGGTACGCAGAGGTGGTTCCGCAGGCGCCCGGCAGGAGCAGGCGGGTTGCCGCCAGAGCACACACCACTGCAATTAGGTGGAACAAGTTGCGGATAGAAACGACCGCCTGCATGACCGGAATTCTACCAGACATCCCCGGCGGCTATCAACCGGTCGGGGTTCTGCCAAGCCGACTGGAGCAGGCAGGCTCGACGTGCGCACGGTGTCACCCCGATTCTCCTTCGCCGAGGCCGACCGCCGTTGATTCGGGATTGCGGTGCGGCAAAAACAAA
>CAZFAP010000079.1:0-21064 GCA_964516325.1 uncultured Verrucomicrobiota bacterium | reverse complement strand
GGACGCGATTGTGTCCTTCTTCGCTGTAGAAAAGGAAGAAGCCTCCTCCCCCGGCTCCCATGATTTTCCCGCCCAGGGCGCCGCAGTCGCGGGCGATTTCGTACAGGCGGTCTATGCGGGGGTCAGAGATTTTGGACGAGAGAGTCTTTTTTGCCGTCCAGTGCTCGTGCAGAAGTTCCCCGAACCGCGTCAGATTTCCTCCTTCGATGGCTTGAAGGATTTCGCGCCCGGTTTGCTTTATGCGATGTAGTCCTTCGATGACCGCCGCCTCGTCTCGTCGAGCCGCAGCGGATTGATCTTTCAGAATGTCGTCCGCGCTTCGCGACTTCCCCGTGTAGAAAAAGAGGATGTTGGCGTTGAGTTGGTCAAGCACGTAGTCCGAGATGTTTGCCCGGCGAGGGCTGACTTTGCCGCCGGGTTCAATTTCCAGCACGAGGAACCCTCCCAGGGCTGCAAGATATTGGTCCTGCTTGCCAATCGGCTTCCTGAGGACATCAATCTCGATTCGGCACGCTTCCTCGGCGAGCTTCTCCAGAGAAACATAATCTCTTTTCAAGACGTGCAGCCCATGAAGAAGACCCACTGCGTATGCGGAGGATGACCCAAGGCCAGTCCCCGCGGGAATGTCGGCAATGGAGGCAATCTGGATGGCGCTCCCGATGCCCATATATTCCAGAGCCGCTCTCACAATGTCATGCTGAACCTCGGAGAGCTTCTCGACCCGCTCTGACTTCGAATATATGACGCGGATCAGGTCGTCCACGATCGGGCGGTGGATGAAAATGTACATGTACTTATCAATCGTGGCGCTCAGGATGAATCCGCCGTGTTTGGAGTAATAGGAAGGCAGGTCGGTGCCGCCCCCGCCGAGCGGAATGCGAAAAGGAGTCCGCGTGATAATCATCTGTGCTGCATTTCCTTCCAGAACTTCTGGGCTCGTTCGTACGCTTCGCGAGTGTCTATCCAGATGACATTGCTGATTTTGAACGCATAAAGGGACAAGCCATGTTCGAGCGCCCGAGGGAACACATCCTTGCCGAAGTCGAAGCAACCGCGAGGAATCCACTCAGTGATTTCTTTTTCCAGAACGAAGATTCCTGCGCTCACCCAGTGCCCCAGCCGGTCCGCGTCCTTCGCAGAGGGCTTCTCGACGAGCTGCTCAATCCGTCCGGTCTTCTCATCGAAAACCACGACGCCCGATGATGTAACATCCTCCCGCCAGTGGACGGCGATGGTCGCCGCAGCCTCTTGCTCGGTGTGAAAGCGCACAAGCTCCCGAAAATCGCAATCGGTGAGGTTGTCTCCATAGACCACCAGAAAACTGTCTTCGCCGAGCTCCGACAGGAGCTTTCGCACAGCCCCCGCGGTTCCGAGTATCTCCGGCTCATACGAATATTCGATCTTCACGCCGAACCGCTCACCATCCTCGAAGTGCTCCCGAATCACGTCCGGAAGATGGTGAAGATTGATGAAAATCTCGCGGAAGCCCCGCCTCTCCAGCCGCCGAACCGTGTGCTCCAACACGGGAACTCCACTCACCGGCAGCATGACCTTCGGGACCTTCTCAGTCAAATCGCCGAGACGGGTTCCTTCACCCGCCGCAAGTAACACAACCTTCATAGCAAACCCGCGCAGGAAAATACTCCGGGCGTTCAGCAAATAATGGCGGCGCATTCACGCCCGAAAAATCTCTCATTCCTCCTCGACGAGGGGGTGAATCGCCGCGCCATCGAAGAGATATTCCCGCCCGCACGAGCAGCGGGCTTTCTCGTCGGCAAACTCGAGTTTGAGCCCGCAGCGGCAGACCCAGCCGTGCTGTCTTGCAGGATTTCCATACACCAACGCGTAATCCGGGACGTCCTTCGTTACGACCGCCCCGGCGCCGACGGAGCAATATCTCCCCAGGGTGTGGCCGCAGACGATAATCGCGCCCGCTCCGATGCTGGCGCCTTTCCTGACGAGCGTCGGCACGAGCGGCCTGCGAAAACCCGAACGCGGGTTCGGGTCGTTCGTGAAAATCATGTTCGGCCCGAGGAAAGCGTCGTCCTCGACGGTAACAAGCTCCCAGATGCAGACGCCGTTCTTGACCGTCACGCGGTCGCCGATGGAACAACTATTCTCCAGAAAGCAATGCTCGCCGATGTTGCAGTCCCTGCCGACTTTGGCGCCCTTCATGACATGCGTCCACGCCCACACCCGGGTCCCTTCTCCGACCTCATCGGACTCCACCACAGCCAACGGATGCTTGAAGTAGGGTAGGGGAGCACCCGCGTCATTTTCACTTCGAGAAGAACGACCGGATTTTTTCGCACACATATTGGACCTGTAAGTCAGTAAGCATGGGGCACATGGGGAGCGAGATAATCTCCCGGCACGCGCGTTCCGCGACGGGGAAATCCCCCTCGCGGTATCCGAGATTGGCGTAAGCTTTTTGGAGATGCAGCGGAATGGGATAGTGGAGTCCTGTGCCGATCTCGTTCTCTTGAAGATATGACTTGAGAGGGTCCCTTTTCAAAGCGGGCACGCGAATCACGAATAGGTGATAGACGTGCTCGGCTAAGTCGAGGACGAAAGGAAGCGTTATCTGCTCCATATCGCCGAGAAGTTGACAATACGTCTCCGCGACCTGCTGTCGGCGGGCGGTCCAGCGGTTGAGATGAGGCAGCTTGATCGAGAGAACAGCCGCCTGAAACTCCGCCATTCTGTAGTTGTGCCCAACGATTTCGTGGAAATACCTTTCGATGCCGCCGTGCACTTTGATGCGGCGCATTTTCTCGTAGAGTTCCCGGTCCTCAGTGACCACGGCGCCCGCGTCGCCGTACGCGCCAAGGTTCTTGCCGGGGAAGAAGCTGAAACCCGCCACCCGACCAAAATTCCCGACCATTGTCCCGTCGAAGCGCGCGAGGTGAGCCTGACAGGCATCCTCGATGACGGTCAGCCCTCTTGGACGTGCGATTTCGCCGATCACTTGCATATCCGCGGGTTGGCCGTAGAGGTGGACGGGGATGATGGCCTTGGTTCTGGGAGTTATGGCGGCTTCGATCTTCGCCGTGTCAAGGTTGTAGGTCTGCGGGTCGTGGTCTACGAAAACGGGCTTCGCACCGACGAGAGAAACGGCCTCGGCGGTAGCGATGAAGGTGTTCACCGGGACAATGACCTCGTCGCCCGGACCAAGTCCCAGCGCCCAGGTCGCCATGTGGAGCGCAGCCGTGCCGGAGCTTGCGGCAAGGCAGAATTGTGCCCCGATTGCCTCGCCGAACTCCTTCTCAAATCTGTCGTTGTATTTGCCGCCGATAAAGGCTGCCCCCTGAAGAATGTCGTCAAAGGCAGCGTGAATCTGTTCTTTGATCTCGAGGTATTGCGCATGAAGGTTGAGAAAAGGAACTTTCAAGCTGACGAACCTCCTTCCAGACCGAATTTCTGGATTTCTTCTGATGCGCGCATCACGTCAACTATGAAATCCTTGCCGGTTAGGGGCTCGCGCCCCTCCGCGATGCAACTGTAAAAATGCTCGACGACCTGGTGGAGCGGCTCCATCTCCGGGTATTCGGGGAAAAAGGACTCCCTCGTTGTGAAGCGATAGACTTCGACCTTCCTTTCCCTTCTGAGATCGTCGTAGAGGAGGAACTTCTCGTCGTCGTAGAGGATGAGCTGCCGGGTTCGGACGGGCATAGACCAGCTATGTCCGATGTGCACGGGAACGCCTCCCATATCGAGCTCGATGAAAGCTGTGTCGCAGAGGTCGGGATTGAGGACATGAATGCGACGAACCAATCTCACCGCAAACGGCCTGCCGAACACGACCCGCAACACGGAAACGTCGTGGAACGCGAGGTCCTCGACCACATCCATGCGGTTGACGTGGATGAAATTGAGAACGCGCTGAAGGCTGTGGAACCGGAGGTCATTGCCGTACCGGAGCGACTGGACGAACTTGAGGCTTGGGAAAAGACCCTCCTGCACGAGCTGGCGAATCTTCAAAGTGGCGGGATTGAAGACGAAGGTGGAATCCACCATGAAGACTAAACCGTTTTTCTCGGCGAGAGCGCAGAGTTGCTCGACCTGCTCCGTCGTCTGCGCGGGAGGCTTTGCGACCATGACGTGCTTTCCGTGCTCAAAGGCTTGGCGGATGAGCTCGAAGTGGGTCTGCGGTGGGGTGACGACGGCGACCGCGCCGATGTCCGAACGGGACCAGAGCTCGTCGAGGTCATTCAGCGGCTGAAGCTTCCATTGAGCGAGAGCCTGGCGCATTCGCTCGGAGTCCTTGTCGAACGCGAAGACCTTTGTGAAGGACGAGCTTTCGCAGAAATTCCGCAGGACTTTGCTTCCCCACCATCCGACTCCGAGGACTGCGACGTTTATCTCTCTTGCCATGGCCAAATAGGACCTCCGTGAGCGGTTGTGATTAGAGTGGCGCAGGGCTCAGCCTGAGCTTGTTTTCCGTTGAAGGATTTCCGACGTCAAAAGCCCTGCGACGAAAATGCCCACCCGCCCCCATGATAGGAAACCGCAGGCCAGAGTCAAGCGCGCTTTTGTCCCCGAGGAGGACAGGTCCCGTTGCCACATCCACGGCGCCAGAGTACCCCCTGCTTGATCGTCAAAAACAGGGTGGACTCGCTCAAATCGTGATTCTTATCCAGTCGTTGCGGCGACAAGGTCACCCTGTGCGACCTTCTGTGTTCATGCTCGGTTCAGCGCAAAAACAGCACCCCCGCCCGACAGGTTTTCACACAGGGCGATCGGATTCTGTCGCGCGAGTCTATTTCTGAACAAGCTCGTGAAGTAGCTTTCTAATTTGCGTGAGCTCCTCGCGCATCGCATTCATGTCGCGTCGCAACTCATTGATCTCCGGTAGAATTGGCGGGAACGGCGCCCCCGGCTTTCTCAGAATCACATTCTTCGCCGGGCCCGGTCCTTCCTCACGAAACCGTACTTGCTTTTCAGGAAGAGCCTTCTCCTTCGGTAACCGCGCCTTCAATTCCCGCTTGATCTCCTCTGCAATCCGCCAATGCTCCTCCGCCGCATCCGGTTTCCCTTCCGCCTTGAGCCTCTTGGCCATCTGGAGATGCTCCTCTATGGCTTTGTCACGGGCAACCCGCCACTCCTCCGGAACGGCGCCTTCAACCCGCTTCTTCACTTCTCCCCCGCGCTCTTTCTCTATCCTCCCGCGGGCTTCCGCCTGAATCCTTTTTGCGTTTGCGCGCAGTTCCTTCGCTTCCACCTCCAACTGCTCCGCCTTCGCGATTAGATGGCGAGCTTCCTCCATCGCGGCTACCTTCTCTCGCTCCGGTCGCTCCCTGCGCTCCTTTTCACCCTCTCGAATCTCGACTTCGATTCGCCTCGCCTTTTCTCGCAACTCTTCGGCAGCCTCGCGCTGCCCTTCGGCTTGCAGCCTTTCCGCCTGGTCCATAAGAATCTGCTTCTGAATCATCTGAGCACGATCCCTCGCTGCCAGAAGTTGCGGATGCTTTGGCCCGTAATCTAATGAAAGCTCGTCCAGCTCCCTTTCAGCTGATAACAGGTTAACCCTCAGCTCCTGCTGAACCCTATCCAAGCTGGGTCTTTCTTTACCCTCGCGTCCCTTTTGCCTGTCGCGTGCCTTCGCCTCAATATCTTTTGCCCGCCGGCGCAACTGCTCGGCCGCATCCGGCTTCCCTTCCGCCTGAAGCCTCTCCGCCTCCTTCAGAAGGTCGCGCGCGTCATCCGAAACAATGCGCTCCTTCTCCTGGACCCTCTCGCGCTCTTTGTGCTCTGCGCGTGCCTCCGCCTCGATGCGTTTGGCTTTCTCACGAATCTCCTCCGCGTCGGCGCCCTTCCCTTCCGCCTGAAGCCTCTTGGCTTCCTCGAACAAACGGTACGCCTCATCCGAGACAATCTTCTCCTCCTGGCCATAAGCCTTAACGAAGCCGAGGGACAGAGTGCCCCCTAAGCCGATTCCAGCCAGGATGACCAATGGGAGAACAGCTCTCGACAAGTTCTTCATGTGAGTGGCCTCCTATGAATGCTCGTTTCGACAGCCAGATCAGACCTCTGCTCGGCGTCTCTTTTCCCGCCAGAGCTTGGCAAAAGAATGGATGCCTTTGTCATGACGCTGAGATTATGCGCCGACCTAACAAGCGAAGTCAATGAGGAGCTTCGCTTGGGTGTGGCTGTGCTTTGGGGCGTGGTTATAGTCTGTTCCACCGACCGTGGGCATGCCCGGGACCGAAGGACCACCAGGGGCGACCTTGTTGCGCTCCCTGCTCCCGTTGGCTCTTGTTGTGGCATGGGCATCGTGCCCATGGGATCGAATCTTCACGGGCGAGACGCCCGTGCCACCATGCCACCCAGAGGGAGTGCCGACCGCCGGTCGTCTGGGTCTGAAGCTCTGCCCCCCATATGCGGTCGCACTCCTTTGCTGATGCCGTCTGGTAGGCTGTGCCGGAAGCCAGCACAAAAAAAGCCGCGCGCTGCAATTCATGCAGCGCGCGGCCTGACTTTGCTGCCTCTTACTGGACGAGGCTGACCATTGGTCTCATTGCCCGCCAGCCGGCGGCGCGTCCGGCGGCTCGACAACCGTGTACGCTTCCTCCTTCGGCGGCTCCAAGCCTGCCTTAGCAAGGATGAAATAAACGATGAATCCCACAACGAACGAGTAGAGCGCTGCCGGATGCCACGTCTCCAGCACACGAAGCTTTCCAAGCATGAGGTTGTTCGAAATTCCAACGAGGAATCCGATTGCCCACGCTGCATAGCCCGCCGCGCTGACTCCCTTTCGGGGTCCGGGCCATTTCCCACCGCTCAGCAAATAGTCGGCAGCCATGGCTCCGCAAACGGGACCGAAGGAGGCCCCGATCAGACCGAAGAACGACTCGAGGTTGCCGGCGATGCCGGTCGCCCCCAAGAGGATCCCAAGCGTGGCGCCGCCCATGGTCCATTTCATCCGGGAAACGGAGGGAACCATCGTCGAAAGGCTGTTTCCGATGATGAACGAACAGAAGCACGCAGGCGCCATGGACCCTATGGCGAACAGGATCAACATGATTTTTGCGATGAATCCGCCGACGTCGCCGAGGGACGCAGCATAAATGAAGTTGTTCAATTTGGCGTTCGCCCCGTTTGCACCAGCAACGGTGATCAGGGCGAGGATGCCAACGACTACCGCTGCTCCCCAGATGCCAGCAAGACCGCCGATCTTGACGTCCGAGGCATTGCGGTTGTTCTGGGTGAAGTCCGCGCCTGCCGCCATCGCGGTCGCGCTAAAGCCGATGACCAGCTGGATGGCGAGCAGCATACCGGCATAGGATGGCACATCCGGAGTAGCGTTGGCCACTCGCACTTCGCCGAACTTCCCAAGCCCTTTGATCGCCATAATGGCGCCGATGAGCAGCATGAGGATGGGCACGACCGGGAAGATATTCGCCATGCGGGCCACGTACTTGATTCCCTTGGCGCCGAAGAAGGCGAAAAGGTAACCCCAAACGACGGCCACAATGATAAACAGAGCGCTGAAGCCGTGTTTCTCACCCTCCGCCAGCGGGCCGAGCAGGGTGACGGCTTTGCCGCCCAAGCCGTTGATGACGAGCGTCGTCGCGAAGTATGTAGCGACGCTGTACCACCCAATCTGGAGTACTCCCATGAAGATACCAGGCAAGAAGTACCCGCCTGTGGTGCCAAACGTTGAACTGCCCACGACATAGAGGGGCAATCCGGTTTTCATCCCCCACATGCCGGAGACGAGGTAGTACAGAGCAAAAGACAGCCCGCCGCCGATGATGACTCCCAGGATAACGGTTCCCAGGTTGCCCAGTTTTAGGGCACCGCCGAGCTTCTGGTAGTATGCAATCCACAGGTAAATTCCCGCGAATGCGGCGCCCGTGGTCATAAGACCGGGTGCCCGGGCGCTCTTCGGGACCGGCTTGGCGGATACAAGGTAGGGCGGTAACTTTTGATTCGCCATACTCTCCCCCTTTCATTGTTGAGGTTTTGACGTTATACTGGGTAAAAGATAAACCTTCACCTCAGAGGCCGCCGAGACCGCAGAGACGAAAGAAAACATCCTCCCTCTCCTGACACCGTTTCTCTGTGTCCTCTGCGTGCTTCGTGGTTAGCTACTCCTTTGCGTATCGCTCGAATTGTTCAGCGACCTTTGCCTCCTCCGTTTTGCCCCAGTGGATGTAAAGACGGCTTCGCAAGGTCCAGCTTTTGCCCTCGCCCGGCTCAAGCGTGACAGGCTTATCCCAGTTGGTATAGTTCGCGGCTAAAAGCCCGTAGTCTCTGGCGTGCCAGGCTGGCGGATAGGGGCGATTGCTCGGATGCGATAGGAACCCCATGCCGACCCATTTTCCGTCCGGACGCGGCCCTGTGTAGTCCACCCATTTCGCTCGCTTCCCCCAGCATTCCTTCTCGTTGACCTGCCCTTCGGAGTTGACGAGCCGTCCTCCCGCCTTGACCTGAAGCTCCGGCGCGACTCTCAGACCGGGAAGCCCTGCTTCTTTCGTCGAGCCGATGGTTACGCTCTTATCCACTGCGCTCAACTCGATGCACATGTCAATCAGATATTCACCTTTTTCCAGCGGGAGGAAACGAATTGTGCGGGTGTCTCGCAGGAGGGGCTTGTCGCCGCCCATCCAGGCGTTGACGCTGCGGAAGCCGGGGCGGTCCTTCTCGTCAAAGATTTCTACGAACCGCTCGTGGCGAATGGGGCTTCCTTTGCTCCCCTCGAGCCAGAAATGATAGCCGCCGACTTCATCGTGGGAGAAGTAAAGGGAATGATGGTGGACGTGGTCGGACGGGGCGTCTTCCGTCATTGGCTTTCCATCCGGCCCGAGGATAGGGAACAGGTAGGGCTTCGGGACATTCTCCCCGAAGCGGTATTCCGCGACTTTCTTCTCGCCGAGCCAGATTCCGAGCACGCCGGGCTGTAAGAGGCGAACGTACTTGCCTTCTTCTGCACGAGCCTCCTCGCCCACCGCGCTTGACATACTCATCGCCCAGACCAAGCAGCCGAGAGAAACCGTGAGGACAAAAGAGCTGGCCGCGCAGCTCTTTCGCCTCGCAAGCACTTGCATCACACTCATCACTTTTACCCCCCTCCAGAAAGCCGCGTCGTTGAAGTGATGAACTACGTCAGGTTATTCGTGTGCAGCAGCACTGTTCTAACGGACGTCACTGAATCTCTTTGCAGACCTTCGACAGGTACTCCAGGCACTTCTTCATCGAGGGAACTGGATTGTCCGCCTCAATCTCGTACTCCAGATTCAGCGGACCGCGGAAGCCGACTTCCTTGAGCGCCTTGAGGATAGCCGGGATGTCGCCCTTGCCCTGTCCCAGAATCTGATCCTGGTTCTGGGCGTTGAGGTCCTTCACGTGTACTGCATGGACCCGCTTGCCGAGCTTCCTGACGGCGTCTGCGCCGTTCACGCCGGAGCGCTGGAAATGGCCGTTGTCCAAGCATGCGCCGATTCGCTCGTCGCGCCCTTCCACTGCCTTGAGGACGTCCTCGAGCGTCGAATACCGCGACCCCGGCCCGTGGTTGTGAATTGCGATTCGAATATCGTACTTTTTCACGAGCTTCTCGAGAGAAACGAAGCTCTCCGGGGCGGGATCGGCGGTAATGACCCTGATTCCCATCTCTTTTGCGAACTGGAAGATTTTCTCGTTCGCCGCCTCATCCGCGCCGAACCCCTCCACTCCGTAGGCAACGACCCGGATGCCCGCTGCCTCGAGTTTCGCCTTCACCTCTTTCACCTGATCCGCCGTCATGTCATGGGAGGCGTGCTTCCGGAAGAACTCGATGCGCCTCAAGCCAAGCTCCTTGGTGTTTTTGAGGGCGCCGTCGAGGTCAAAATTCCGGAAACAATAGCTCTGCACTCCAACCCGAAAGCCGGGGAATTGGTTTTCTCCCGCCGCGGCGTTTTGGTGGACCGACAGGGTCAGCCCCAAACAAAAAATCACAATCGCCGCCTCCGCCAGAATCACGATTCCTTTCATACGTCTTCCTCCCTCCTCTGACTTGGAATTCGAGGTTGTCCTGCGGCCGAGCCGGGTCTTGACTCCCTCCGACGCATGGCAGTTTTCTCGGCGCCGGGGAATCAGGTTGACGAACTGCGCCCCCCTCGGCCCGACAGATCTCTAAATATAACGGGTAATCTTATAGCAAGTTCGTCCACCTCCCTCAATGAAATTTTTCAAGAAAAACAGAACGGAACCGAAGAGGCGCCGATGTCCCTCAATGGCTTTGCGACGGGTGAGGAGCTGGTTGGCAATCCCGCTGTTGCCCGGATGGAGAAGAAACTGCAGAGTGCGCAGAGACCGCAGAGGACGCCTCTCTGTGGCATCCCGCCTCTGGCGGGCCCCGTGGAGAATCATGGGCAAGATGCCCATGCCACCCCTTTTCCCACAGGCGGTACTCTCTGCGGTCTCTGCGTTCTCGGCTTTTCCATCCGCATGCGAAAGACTCCAGCATTGGCGATGACCTTCGCCCCCCAAAGTGAGGGGTTACACCACTCAGAAATTTTCTATTTACATCGCAGTTGAGTTCGGGTATATTCTGCAGTTGACCAAAGGGTGAAGTGCTGCTTTCGGACCTCAAGGAGGAGAAAGCGTGTACTTCAAGTCTATTGAACTGGTTGGGTTCAAGTCGTTTGCGGAACGGACGGTCATTGGGTTTGAGCCTGGGATCACGGCGATCGTGGGTCCCAACGGCTGCGGCAAGAGCAACGTTTCTGACGCCATCCGATGGGTCCTCGGAGAGCAGAATGCCAGAACTCTCCGCGGGTCCGTCATGGAAGACCTCATCTTTGGCGGTACGGCTCAAGAGGAGCCAAAGGGGATGGCGGAGGTTTCCCTCACGCTGGGGGATGCCCGCGGGCTCACCGATGACCAACGCCGCGAAGTGACAGTCTCCCGCCGGTTATTCCGTTCCGGAGAAAGCCAGTATTTCCTCAACAAGCAGCCCTGCCGTCTCCGCGACATCCATGACGTTTTCATGGACACCGGATTGGGGACCCACTCCTATTCGTATATCGAGCAGGGGAACATTGACCTCATCCTCAGTTCCAAGCCCGAAGATAGAAGATTCCTCTTCGACGAGACGGCTGGGATCACCAAATACAAAGCCCACAAGAAGGAAGCCCTGCGAAAGCTCGAGGGGACCGAAGCCAACCTTCTGCGTCTCAGCGACCTGATCCGCGAGGTCAAGAGGCAGATTATCTCCATCCAGCGACAGGCAGGGAAAGCCCGCCGATACAAGGAAATCGCCGACGAGCTTCAGCGCCTTGAAGTGGGGCTTCTTCTCCACAAGCGCGCACGGTTCGCGGCGGAAATGAAAGTCCTGGAGAAGAAGCGAGGGGACGTGGAAACCGTTCTCAGCCGACTGAACGGGGAAATGGAGGAACGCGAGACCCGCGTTCGCGACATCCGGGCAGAACTCCGGAGTTCTGAACTGAGGCACGAGGAGTTGCAGTCCCGCAAGCTCGACCTTCTGCGAAAGATTGACCGCGAATCCGGGAACATCTCCCTGCACGAGCAACGGATTGCCGACACCAATTCCCTCGCGCAGAACCTGTCCGAAGAGATCAAAGGCATGCGCCAGAAAGCCGCTGCCCTGGAGTCTGCCATCCGCGAAAAGCAGGAGTCTCTTCAGAACCTCTGCCAGCAGAGATCAGGGTGCGATCAAAGGCTCAAGGAAGGGGAAAAAGGGCTGGAGGAGCGGCTCACGGAGCTTCGGAAATGCGAGGCCCACACCGCCGAACTTTCGGGGCGGCTTCTTGACTTGATTCGGCGGGAGAGCGAGACCCGGAGCAAATTGCTGCTCGGTAACGAGAGATTGCAGGAGCACCAACAGACCCTGTCGAAACTCCGCGGCCAGAGGGAGCAAATCCTTCAATCTCTGGGGCAGAAAGAGGGAGCTCGCGAGGCTGGTTCCCGCAGCAAGGACGACCTTTCGGTCCGTGTCCGCCAGGAAAAGGAGAAGCTGAGTGACCTGCGGACCTCGCTGGAAGACGCCGAGGGCGAGCTTCAGGAAGTCCGCCAGGAGATTATTCGCACGGAAAGCGCGATTTCGTGTGTCGCCTCCGAGCGTCGGTTTCTCACGGACGCGGTGGAAAGGTACGAGGGGTACAACGCTGGCGTCCGGGCAGTCATGGAGGAGGCGAGAAAGGAGGGTTCTGAGCTGACGGGAATTGTCGGGACGGTGGCGGACGTTATCGAGGCGGCGGGAGACCATGAGAGAAGCGTGGAATTGGCCCTCGAGGGCCGCGTTCAGTGGGTTCTGACGGAGACGCTCGACGACACAAAGAAGGCTGCGGCGTACCTCATCGAAAAGGCACGTGGAACGGCGACATTCCTGCCGCTGGAAATGGTGAAGGGATCTAACGGGCGCCGTGAAGCGGTTCGACGGTTCTGCGAGCAGCGAGGTTCCTCCGTTGCTCCAGTTGTCAACGCGGTTTCCTACGAGCCGCGGTATGCGAAGCTCGTCGAATGGCTGCTCGGTGACGTGGTCGTTGTCCGGGACTTCGATCAGGCGGTCAAGCTGGCTCTGGAGGACGAGGAGGGTCTCACGTTTGTCAGTCAGTCCGGAGAAAAAATTGCGACCGGGCCTGCCATCACGGTCGGCAATCGCTCGACGGAAACGCCGGGGCTCGTGAGCAGGAAGTCTCGCATTGCCTCTCTTGCGCGAGAGGAACAGGCGCTGGAAGCGCAATTGGAAAAGTCCCGAGGGCGGGAAGGCGAACTTCTCCGCCTTCAGAAGGACCTTGCCATCAGGGTTGAGGAGCAGATGGCGCTCAGCACGCAGGCGATGGAGCGCGTCGTGGAAGCGGAAAAGAGCCTCTTTGACCTCTCGGCAACCATCGAATCGCTGAGAAACCGGGCGGAGGAACTGGCCTCGCATGCGGCCCAGACGGAATCCGACCTGCGACGCCTCGAAGACGAGCGCAAGGCGCTTGCCGAAGGGCTGCGGATGGTCACGGAAGAGAGGTCGGAGACAGAAAAAGCCATATCCTGCGCACGGCAGACAGTGGAGGGTGCGCAAGAGGACGTGGCGTCGGTCAAGAAGGACGTTGCGGACCTCTCTTTGGCAAAAGCTTCGTTCGATGAACGAATAGCCAACCTCCAGGCCGATATTGAGTATGTCAGAGGACAGTCGGACTTCACCCAGAAGGGGCTGGAAAGCCGTGTGCGACAGGTCGAGCAAGGCAAGACGTACATCGGGAAGCTCGAGGGTGAAGTCCAGGAGTGCCGTTCGGCAATCGCCTCTCTCAACCGAGAAAAGGACGAGGTGGCGGCGGCGATCGAAAAGCTCGACGAGCGGAGAAAGCACCTGGTTGATGGAATGACCCAGGTCGAATGGGAGATCAAGGAAAAGAGCAACGCCGCCAGAGAGAAAGAAAAGGAGGTCGGTGACCTGAACGTCAGGCTGACGGAAGTCCGCCTCTCCGTCACTGGAATTGATGACCGCCTCGCCACGGAATACGGGCTGTGCCACGACGATCCAAAGGCGACTTCCCTCCCGGACGATACCGATTGGCAACAGGTCCAGTCCACAGTCGCTGAACTGAAGGGCAAGCTGCAATCCATGGGACCCGTCAACCTCTGCGCCATCGAAGAGCACGACGCTCTCCAGCAGCGCTACGAGCAGTTGACGACTCAACAAGCGGACATGATTGAGGCCAGAGACTCTTTGTTGAAGGCCATCGCGAAGCTCGACCGCGAAAGCAAAACCCTTTTCCGGGAGGCATTCGAGAGAATCCGGGAGGAGTTCCAGAAAATGTTCGAGCGCCTTTTCGGGGGAGGACGCGCCGACCTGGTTCTCGTGGACGAATCGAATCTCCTCGAGAGCGGCATCGAGATCATCGCACGTCCACCGGGGAAAAAGCTCCAGTCCATTTCCCTGCTATCCGGAGGCGAACGGGCGATGACCGCGATCAGCCTGCTTTTCGCGATTTTCAAAGTGAAGCCCAGCCCCTTCTGCATCCTCGACGAGATTGACGCGCCGCTTGACGATTCCAACATCGGCAGGTTTGCGGAAATCCTCCGGGAGTTCGCTCAGAACTCTCAATTCATCATCATCACGCACAACAAAAGGACGATCTCCGCCTCCGACGTGCTTTATGGAATCACTATGCAGGAGAGCGGCAAATCGAAGGTCGTTTCCGCAAGGCTTACGCGAGGGAGAGAAAAAGCCGCGGCCAGCGGAGAGAGAGCGTCGTCCGAGCCGAGGGACGCGAACGCCGCATTGGTCCCCGCCTCCAACTGACGTTAGTCGGGGTACTGGGCTGTGAGTCAGAGCGTAGAGGAGCGATGCGTGTCCTTTGCTTTTGGCGGGCGGCAAGCTCTTTATGTGGCGTGTTGAAGTGGGCGAGTGATTTTTTTGGGGGTTGGCTTTTTTTTCCCGCGTCCAGCGGGAACCTCTTCACCGACTGTTGGGTCAGCCGGGCGACCGCGTAGTCCGCCGTTGAATTACTCGACGGGGTTGAGAGCTCTGCTGCCTCGGGGCACTGTACACGGGTATAACCGTCTGGCGCGGCGCCGGGCGCACCTGAGGTTGGGCATTTTGCTGCGGCCCCGTCATCGGCGTGATTCCCGCCCGCGGACGCTCTCCGGCCTTGTAGTCTGAAGGGACCTCGAAGACGTCTTTCGGGATTCTCTTCCGAGAAAAGCTCTTGACGTCCATCTCTATTCGTAAAGGGCCAGCCGAGACTACGGCTTTCATCGGGATGGGAAAGAAATCCAGGTTAACGTACTTAAACTGAGGCTTTTTCTCATCTTGCTTTGCCCCTTTGCCAACCTCCCTTATTCGGGCGAGCTTATTGAGCGTGCCAAAATAGCGTCTTCCAAGCCTGGTCTCCGCCGTGAACCACAACTCGCTCTTGAAAGCCTTCACCATCTCTGCCAGGGGCAGCCCCGGCATGCCCCCGCCCGGAGCCGCTTTGGTCGCATCCATGACTTCCTTCGGGAGTCCTGTCATGGTCTGCTTGTTGCAGAAGCGCTTTCCATCCCCAATGCCGATAAAGTCCCATTCTGCCGTCCGCTTGAGTTCGCCGGGCCACGTCTGCTCCCATTTCTCCGGCGGCTTGGTTTGGTCCATGTCCACGAAATCGAACTCCTCCGTGGAATAGGTTTTCTTGCCGCCATCGAGCACGTACATCTCCCTCTTGTCCAGCCGGATGATGGCACAATACCTCTGCTTCTGCACGATTCCGTCAATCCGGAGTTTGTTTGGCATCGCTTGCAGCGTAAAGTCAACCTTGCCCGGCGCCTGCACCCCCGGAAGAGCTGGCATCCCTGTGATGGAGAGTGTCCCCTCCACGGTTATCGGACCATTTGCCCCCTGGTCAGACCACCAAAACCAATAGACTCCGAAGCCAAGGGCAGCGACAAACACCGCCAACGTTATCTTTCCCATAGGAAAAGCCCCTCACTATTATATTTTACCAGTGCGCGTTCTCATCTGCTTTCAATCGTAAAAATTCTACCACGACAAACTCGCAAAATCAAGCGGAATCTCGCTGGCTATGTAATGCCTCAGTCCGGGGAGGGGGACTCACCGCGGAGGGCGCAGACGACGCGGAGGATGCGTCTGTGTGGCATCCCCCGCCCTCGGCGGGGCGGGACCCGTGAAAGACCGCTGCAGCGGCGGGGCCGGTGTCCTATACCATGCTTTTCCCATGGGCGGCGGTGGCTCTGCGATCTCCGCGTGCTCTGCGGTTCCATCCCCGTGGGAAAGATGCCGGGATTGCCGATGAGCTTCGCCACCCATAACTGAGGGGATGCGCCGTTGAAAAGAAATGCCTTGATTTTCTCCAATGAGGTTTCGTATGTTTTCGGGTGCTTGCCTATCGGGGGTTCGCCGAGAAGCTTCAGGTCACGGCCGGACAGAAGCCCGAATAGGCTCTGTAACATAGTGGTCTTTGTTCACTGAACTGAAGAAAGGAGGGAACTATGAGAAAGGTTCGGAGGGGGTGCGTTCTAATCGTGTGCTGGATGGTGGCGCTCATGATTGCTCCGTCCACCTTTGGCGGGGGAGGTCAGCACTATCCGAACGGCGCGGAGGACTGCTTCAGCGGGATCGCTCCGCCCCCCGGGTGGCATCTCGTCAACTACTTGCTGTACTACGATGCGGACGAGTTGAACACCTCCGCCGGGAAGATGGATATTGACCTGACAGCGTGGGCGGACGTTCTTCGCGTCATCTACTCGTCCGACAAGAAGATTCTCGGAGGGAATTACCTCGCGCACATCTTCGTTCCGTACATGGATGTGGACCTTGACACCTTTGGCTACTCGGAGTCAGGGTTCGCGGATCCCATCATAGACCCGTTCATCATCGCCTGGCATGGACCGACGTATCATGCGGTGGCGGGTCTCGATGTCTATGTGCCCATTGGCGAATACGAGGAGAATAGCCCTCTCAATCTCGTCGGGAAGAACTTCTGGACGTTCGAGCCGGTCTTCGCAGTAACCGGCCTCTACCAGACCGGTTGGAGCTGGTCTCTGAAGATGATGTACGACTTCAACACGAAGAATGACGAGATGTTCAATCCCATGACCGGCATGCACAGCGAGTTGGAGCCGGGCGATGAGTTTCACGTAGATTACAGCCTCGACTACGAGGTTGCGAAGAATTGCAGGCTCGGAGTCACCGGGTATTACTACAAACAGTTGCAGGATGACGAAATTGATGGCGTGAACGTCCCGGACGACAAGGGCGAAGTTTTCGCGGTCGGGCCCGTGTTCATGTACAGCCCATCCAAGAACGTTCATCTGGTCGCCAAAGCGCAGTTTGAGGTGGAGACCGAAAACAGGCCCGAAGGGAACGCTTATTGGTTCAAAGTCATCTACTCGTTCTGAGAGAGGGGGGAAGCATGGCAGATAAGAGAATAATGCTCAGTTACAAGGAGATGCCGAGGCAGTGGTATAACGTCCTGGCGGACATGGACCCGCCCCGGCCGCCGCTCCATCCGGGAACGCTCAAGCCTATAGGGCCGGATGATCTGGCGCCGATTTTTCCGATGGGGCTGATCGAACAGGAGGTGAGCACGCAGCGTTGGATAGATATTCCAGAGGAAGTGCTCGATGTCTATAGCATCTATCGCCCCACACCGTTAGTTCGCGCGAGGTTCCTGGAGGAGTATCTGGGGACGCCCGCGAGGCTCTACTTCAAGGACGAAAGCCACAGCCCACCCGGAAGCCACAAGCCCAACACGGCAATCGCCCAAGCCTATTACAACAAGCGAGAGGGGGTTAAGAGGCTCGCCACCGAAACCGGCGCCGGGCAGTGGGGGAGCGCACTGGCTTTCGGCACGAACCGATTCGGCCTGAAGTGCACCGTCTATATGGTGCGAGTGAGCTATGAGCAGAAGCCCTACCGTAAATCCCTGATGCAGGCATGGGGAGCGGAGGTCTTCCCCAGCCCAACCGATCGCACCAACAGCGGACGAAAAATCCGAGAAAAGGACCCGAATTGCCTCGGAAGCCTTGGGATAGCCATCAGCGAGGCGGTCGAGGACGCCGCCACCCACGACGACACGAAATACTCCCTCGGAAGCGTTTTGAACTACGTTTTGCTGCATCAGACAATCGTGGGGCTGGAAACCCATAAGCAATTCGAGAAGATCGGAGAGTATCCGGACATCGTCATCGGCTGCGTCGGTGGGGGAAGCAACTTTGGAGGATTCATGCTCCCCTTCATGCGAGACAAGCTCGTGGATGGAAAGGATGTCCGCCTCATCGCCGCTGAGCCGACGGCCTGTCCAACCCTGACCAAGGGAGTGTACCGGTACGACTTCGGCGATACGGCTAAGATGACGCCGCTAATCCACATGTACACGCTTGGGCACACGTTTGTTCCTGCGGGAATTCATGCGGGTGGCTTGAGGTATCACGGCGACGCGCCTATCCTCTGCAAGTTGTTTGACCAGGGCTTGGTAGAGGCAGTGGCTCTGCAGCAGAACCCTGCTTTCGAAGCCGCGATGATCTTCGCCCAGACCGAGGGCATGATCCCTGCCCCGGAGACCGCTCATGCGATTCGCGTGATGATTGACGAGGCGCTCGAGTGCAAGAAGACAGGCGAAGAGAAGGTCATCGCCATCAACTACAGCGGACACGGTTTCTTCGATCTCGGCGCCTACGACGCGTACCTCGCCGGGAAACTGGAGGACTACGAGTATCCCCAGGAAAAAATCGAAGCGGCGATGAGGGAAATCCCGGAGGTGAGGGTATAACCGATCGGGACAGGCCGCACGTCCCCCGCGCCCTCCGGGGGAAGCGTGGGATCGGTAAGGAACGCCGAACCGCGACGGGAGGTGAAATCCGTCCCATCCTCCCGTCGTGGTTTGAAGCCCGGAGCAGGAGCGCCTGGCGAATGGCGATTTGGAGGAGAGCTTGTATTGTAGTTGCATCGTGCGCGCAGATGCTCCTGACGGCATCGGGGTGGGGGACTGTCCTGGATTTTGGGGGGCTTGCCGGAAAACCTGTCCCTGACGATTACGGCGGATTGAACTGGGACGACCCCAATTTCGGAAACCAATGGGTGGTTGACCCGAATCACCCGCCCCAGAACAGCACCCCCTGCGCCCTGTTCGAGGCAGGCGAAACGCCCATAGAAGTCACCATCCGCTCGGCGACTCCGATTGACTTTCTCAGCATTGAATTTGCCGGCCGCGACGGCGATACCGTCATGCTGTTCGGGGACGGCCCCGGAGAAGACCACTATGGAGTGGATTACCACTCTGATCTCATCGAGCTCAACGGCAGTTCCGTGGTGCGCTATGAGGAGCAGTGGCTTCGGGTTACATCGTTGACCATTTACTTCGATTCGCTCTTCCCCGGCTCCATAGCCATAGACAACCTTACGTTCGAGCCGTCGCCTCACCTGGCGACAATTTTCAAGGAGGATTTCGATTCCTTCACCGATGACCAGGACATGTTTGACCAGGGGTGGGAGGCGCGCCATGGGCAGCACCCTGCCGACGACGGTGGAATATGGCATATCGAGCCGATGGTTTTGGACCGACAGGGGGTTTCAAAGGTGTACGTCATCTCCAACAGCGACAAGGAGGGTAAGTTCCCTTCCCCCCAGTACATGGACGAAGCTTTGATTTCCCCCGAGATGGATTGCACGGAGTTCAGCGGCGTTCGCCTGGAATACCGTCAGAATTTGAGGACCTATGGGGGGAACGATCCGCAAGACTTCCCGGAAGTCTATAACCTTCACGTGAGCAACGACGCCGCCCACCAGAAGTGGGAATCGAACCGCGTTCCCTTCCGAAAGGAAGAACAGGGTGATACGCTTTATCCGGTATCCGTGGACATATCGGATTTCGCCGACGGGAAGAAGATTAAAATCCGCTGGCGCTACACGGCCAACTTCGACCGGTGGTGGGCGATAGATGATGTGCGGGTTATTGGGCAAGCGGTCGTAAAGATCAACAGCGTCCAGGTGAACATTGCCATATCGGAGGTGTCCATCGCCTGGGACGCCCCGGACGGATTTTTCGCAATAGAAGCAAGCGACGACGCCGTCTTCTCCGACGCGACGGAACTCGCAACGGGCATCACTCAAAAACAATGGACCGGCGCCGACCTGCAGGCGTGGGGTGGTCAACGGTTTTACAGAGTTCGGATGGATTGACTTTCATGAAAAAAGTGGAGAGAGCGCTGCTCAGCGTTTCTAACAAAGAAGGAATTGTCGAGTTCGCCCGGAAGCTGAGGGAAATGGGAGTCGAAATCATTTCCACCGGCGGGACCGCCAAGCTTCTGCGAGAATCGGGCATAGCCGTTACGGAGGTCTCGGAGTACACGGGCTTCCCGGAAATCCTCAATGACAGGGTCAAGACCCTCCATCCGAAGATTCACGGGGCGCTTCTTGCCTTGCGGGACAACCCGGTCCATCAAAGACAGATGAAGGAACACGGCATCAAGCCGATTGATATGGTGGTCGTCAACCTCTATCCCTTCGAGCAGACGGTTTCGCAGGGGGACGTGACCCTCGAACAAGCGATTGAGAACATTGACATCGGCGGCCCCTCTATGATTCGCTCGGCTGCCAAGAATTATCAGGACGTGGCGGTGGTGGTTGACCCGGCTCGATACGAGGAAGTCATCGAGAACCTCCAGGCGAATGATGGCACCATCTCCAACGACATGCGGCTCGCTCTCGCAGTCGAAGCTTTCTCGAAGACGGCGCATTACGATTCCGTCATTCACACGTTCTTTGCCGCAATGGAGAAGAAAAGGCAGCCGACCGCTGTCGGTAAGCTCTCGCTCGAATACACGAAAGTCATGGACCTCCGGTACGGTGAGAATCCCCACCAGAAAGCGGCTCTCTACCGCGAGAAAATCATCAGCGAGCCGTGCATTCCCGCCGCGGAGTTGTTGCACGGCAAGGAGCTTTCCTTTAACAACATTCTCGACCTCGACGCCGCCTGCGAGCTGGTCAAAGAATTCAGCGAGCCGGCTGCGGTAATCATCAAGCACACGAATCCCTGTGGCGTCGCCATCGGCTCTTCCATCGTCGAAGCGTATAAGAAAGCGTGGGCGACCGACGCCGTCTCCGCTTTCGGAGGCGTCGTCGCCTTTAACAGGAACGTTGACCTGGCGACCGCCGACGAACTGAACAAGACGTTCATCGAAGCCATTCTCGCCCCCGGCTACAACAGCGATGCCCTCGAGGTTTTGAAAAAGAAGACTCAGCGGCGTCTGGTCCTATTGGAAGGGTTGGAGACCTGGCGGATGGTCGGAGGGACGGCTCTTCCCAGCCGAGACCTCCGGAAAATCGTCGGCGGCATTCTGGCGCAGGATAGAGACCTTGTAACAGTCAGCGAGAAAGACCTCCGCTGCGTCACAAAGCGCGAGCCGACGGAAGAGGAAATGAAGGCTTTGATGTTCGCCTGGAAAGTCGCCAAGCACGTCAAGTCCAACGCCATCGTCTATACCAACGCCACGGAAACCTTAGGAATCGGCGCCGGGCAGATGAGCCGCGTTGACTCATCCCGGATTGCCGTCATGAAGGCCCAGAAGCCCCTCAAAGGAAGCGTCGTCGCATCCGACGCATTCTTCCCCTTCAGGGATGGAGTGGATG
>CAZFAP010000078.1:0-21065 GCA_964516325.1 uncultured Verrucomicrobiota bacterium | reverse complement strand
TCAGACAACAGCGAAGGAAGGCGGCTTGAAATGCCACTCAAACGTAGCCGCACCCATCGAATTGGCCATCTTGAAGGACCGCGTGATTTCTGGTATGTTAGAAATCTGGAAATCGGTGGAGGGGAGCGGATGGGGCAGTTTTTGCGTCACCCTTGTGGTCGGGCGCCATGTTGGGTCGGTAGCGTTCGACGTGGAGGCCGCAGAGAGCGCAGAGTCGTTGTGTAACGTCCAAGATTCTTGTGAACGATGTTTACCTGGATAGTCAAAAGAACTATAGGGACGAAGAACGACCGGGAGCTGAAAAGGCTCCAGAAGGTCGTTGAGCTGATAAATGCGAAGGAACGTGAGTATCAGAGCCTCACGGACGCGGGAGTCCGCGCCAAGACGGACGAGCTTCGGGAAAGGCTCAAGCCGCAGGTGGAGGCGCTGCGAGCGAAGGAGCAGGAGGTGCGATTCCTCTCCCGGCAGGAGCGGCGAGAACAGACGCGGGCGCTCCGGAAGCAACTCGAGGAGGCGTTGAACGGGGTGATGGTGGAGGCGTATGCGCTGGTGAAGAATGTCTGCCGGCGGCTGGCGGAGAGGAAGACGACGCTTGACGTGTGCGGGCATCCGGTGTCGTGGGTGGAGATTCCGTACGACGTGCAGTTGATGGGGGCGATTTCGCTGCACGAGGGGAAGATCGCGGAGATGGCTACGGGGGAAGGGAAGACGCTCGTGGCGACGATGCCGCTGTATCTGAATGCGCTGACGGGGTACAACGTGCAGTTGGTGACGGTGAACGATTACCTGGCGAAAAGAGACGCTCAATGGATGGGGAAAATCTACGAGTTTCTGGGGGTGACGGTGGGCTGTCTCCAGAACCAGATGAACCACGACGAGAGGAGAAGGGAATACGCCTGCGACATTACCTACGGGACCAATAGCGAGTTCGGGTTCGATTACCTGCGAGATAACGGAATGGCGACGAGCCTTGATGAACAGGTGCAGAGGGGACATCACTACGCCATTATTGACGAGGTGGACAGCATCCTGATTGACGAGGCGAGGACGCCGCTGATCATCACGGCGCCTGTGGGCGTCTCAACGCAGAAGTTCGCGAAGCTCAAGCCGTCGGTGGCGGATCTTGTTCGGAAGCAGACGATGCTTTGCAACCGGCTTGTGACGGAAGCAAAGGAGATGCTGGAGAAGAACCCCGAAAACCAGAGGGAAGCCGGGATCAAGCTGTATCAGGTGTCGAAGGGGTCGCCGAAGAATCGGCAGTTGATGAAGATGCTCGAGGAGCCGGAAATCCGAAAGCTGCTCGATAAGGTCTCCGTCGAGCTTCTGAGCGACTCGAGGAAGATAGAGGCGGAGGCGGTTCGGGAAGAGCTTTACTATGTAATAGATGAGAGGGGGCACGAGGTTGACCTAACGGAGAAGGGGAGGCTATTCCTATCTCCGGACGATCCGGACGCGTTTGTTCTTCCGGACATGATTACTTTGTATCAGGAGATTGACGAGGACGCGAGTCTGCCGGAGGACGAGAAGATACGAAAGAAGAAGCGTCTGGACGAGGACTTTTCTCACAAGAGCGAGACGCTGCACAATCTTTCGCAGCTTCTTCGTGGGTATTCGCTGTTTGAGAAGGATGTCGAGTACGTCGTGCAGGACAACCGGGTGATTATCGTGGACGAGTTTACGGGGAGGTTGCTTCCGGGGCGGCGGTACAGCGACGGGCTGCACCAGGCGCTCGAGGCGAAGGAGGGGGTGGCGATCGAGAATGAGACGCAGACGTTCGCGACCATCACGATTCAGAACTATTTCCGGCTTTACGAGAAGGTAGCGGGGATGACGGGGACGGCGGAAACGGAGGCAAACGAATTTCACCAGATTTACGGGCTGGATGTGGTAGTGATCCCGACGAATGAGCCGGTGCGGCGAATAGACGCCAACGATGCCATTTACAAGACAAAACGGGAGAAGTACGCGGCTCTCGTCGAGGAGGTGGCGAAGTGGCACGCGCACCGGAGACCGATTCTCATCGGGACCATCTCGGTTGACACATCGGAGGTCCTGAGCCGCTATCTGAGGAGGACAGGGATTCCGCATTCGGTTTTGAACGCAAAGTACCACCAAAAAGAAGCGGAGATTATCGCGAGGGCAGGACAGCCGGGGTCGGTGACCATAGCGACCAACATGGCGGGTCGCGGGACGGACATCAAACTGGGTCCGGGGATTGTCCAGTGCGAGGGATGTGTTATCAAGCCGAGAAACGACGGCCTCACTCGGGAGCACTTTGAGAAGCATAAGGAGTGCTTGAGAGAATCTCCGTGCGGGTTGTACGTGATTGGCACGGAGCGGCACGAGGCTCGGCGGATTGACCGGCAGTTGCGAGGAAGATGCGCGCGGCAAGGCGACCCGGGGGGATCGAAGTTTTTCATTTCTCTCGAGGACGACCTGATGAGGCTGTTCGGGTCGGAGCGCATCGCGAGAATCATGACTCGAGTGGGACTCGAAGAGGGGCAGGAATTGTCGCACCCGCTTCTGAACAAATCCATCGAGAGCGCACAGAAGAGGGTGGAGCAGAGGAATTTCGCCGTCCGCAAACACACGCTCGAGTACGACGACGTGATGAACAAGCAGAGGGAGATTATCTACGATTACCGGAATCGCATCCTCGGGGAGGAGAATCTGACGGAGCTGCTCTTCGAGTTCATCAATGAGCTTCTCGACGAGACTCTGGAGCTTTATCTTGTCCCAAGGGACCGCCCGGAGGAATGGGACCTGCAATCACTGGTGCGCTGGGTGAACACCACGTTCCCCGCAAGGGTCTCGACAAAAGACCTTTCGGGGCAGAGCGACCCGGACCAGGCTCGGAGAATCATCTTCGATAAGATCGAGCAGAGTTATGACCTGAAGGAGAAGATCGAGGGTCCGGACCGGATGAACGAGCTGGTGCGCTTCGTGATGCTCTCGACGCTGGACCGGCTCTGGAAGGATCATCTGTACGACATGGACCATCTGCGAGAGAGCGTGGGGCTGAGGGCATACGGGCAGAAGGACCCGCTGATTGAATTTAAGCAAGAGGGATACGATATGTTCGCCACGATGACCTCGACGATGAAGAAGGAGATTGTGGCGAACGTGTTTCGGACGACATCCGTTCCCCCCCAGGCGCCGATGCCATTTGGGATTCGGGCGCAGGACCTGCTGTACAGCGACGCCACGAGCTCGCTCCCTGAACAAACCACCACGTTTTCCGAATTGGAAGGGGGCATGGCGGCCCCTGCGGCAAAAGCCCACACGCCGTACATCCGTCCGAGCAAAAAGGTCGGGCGGAACGAGCCGTGTCCGTGTGGAAGTGGCAAGAAATACAAAAAGTGCTGCGGTGCAAACGAATGAGGAAAACGCCCCGGCTGCCGAGCAGAGGGGGCGCCATGTCACGCGTGGTTCCACGAGGGTTGCTCACGTCATCACCCGCCTGATCGTCGGCGGGGCGCAGGAAAACACCATCTTCACGGTGGAGGGGCTGCGCAATACGTACGGCTACGACGCGACGCTGATTACGGGTCCCCCGCTGGGGCCGGAGGGGAGCCTGCTCGAGGGGCCGTGGAGAAAGACCGTCCCGTGCGTGGTGTTGCCGCAGATGCGCCGGGCGGTTCATCCGGTACGGGACGCGGTAGCCTTCTTCCAGCTTTACAGGCTTTTCCGTCGAGGAAGGCACCGGATCGTACACACGCACAGTTCAAAGGCAGGGATTTTAGGGAGGCTCGCGGCGAGGCTCGCCGGAGTCGAGGTCATCGTGCATACGATTCACGGGCTTCCGTTTCATCCGTACCAGGGTCGTCTTTCCAACGTCATGTACGTTTTCCTCGAAAGGCTTTCGGCGACGGTCAGCACGAAAATCGTCTGCGTGGCAGACGCTATGGCCGAACAGGCGGTCGCGGCGGGGATCGCTCCGAAAGGGAAGTTCATCACGATTCACAGTGGGATGGACCTCGACGCATTTCTTCGTTCGGATGAACTGCGCCAGCAGGCCCGCCGAGACCTTGGCTTTGCTGACGATGAACTGGTCATCGGAATGATCGCCCGCCTCTTTCCGCTCAAGGGGCATGAATATCTTTTTGCTGCCGCTAAGGAAATCGTTAAGCGCTTCCCGAAGGCGCGTTTTCTCCTCCTCGGGGAAGGGATTTTAAGGGAGAAGTTTGTACGAGACCTGCGGCGGATGGGGCTGGAGGACAGGTTTGTATTTGCGGGGCTGGTGCATCCGCAGCGCATTCCAGAGATGATTTCGGCGATGGATATTCTGGTTCACACTTCTCTGCGAGAGGGCTTGGCGAAAGCGCTGCCGCAGGCTCTCGCGTGCGGGAAGCCGGTCGTCTCGTTCGACATTGACGGAGCGCGTGAAGTGGTTAAAGATGGCGTTACGGGTTATCTCGTGCCGTCGAAGGACGTGAAGGGGCTGACGGCGGCTCTGTGCCGGCTGCTCGCGGATGCGGGGCTTAGAGAGCACATGGGGGAGAACGGGCGGCGGTTGGTTGACCCAGCGTTTCGGAAGGAGGTCATGGTGAAAAGAATACACGAGCTTTACAATGCTCTTCAGGGCGGGAGGGGCCGCTGATGTGGGCGCTGGTGTATGCGTACATTTTCGTTTTCTCGGTGGTTCTGTCGCTTCTTCTCGTCCCCCTGACGAGGAAGCTCGCTCTCCGGTACGGCTTTCTCTCAAAGCCGCATCCGGATAAGGCGGCGGCGGGGCCGACTCCGCTTCTGGGCGGGTTAGCGATTTATTTCAGCTTTGCGTTGACGATACTGCTCCACTGGGCGCTGCTCGTGGCGCTGAAGAATTCGACGCTCCTGATGCGGTTCGTTCCCGAGCAGGTCATTCACTACATCCCCGGCGTCGTCAAGCAGAGCGGACGGCTTTTGTCCGTCGTGGGGGGGGGATTCCTGATCACGGTTCTCGGGCTGATTGACGACAAGCGCGGGCTTTCTCCGTCGTGGAAGCTCGCGGGGCAGGTGGCATGCGCATTGGCGGTAATCCTATCGGGCATCCGAATAACGCTGTTCCTCCCCGGCTTTTTACCCGGGTGCATTCTGACGCTGGTGTGGATTGTGGCGGTCACAAACGCATTCAATTTTCTCGACAATATGGACGGGCTTTGTGCGGGGGTGGCGGCCATCGCGTCGCTGCTTTTCTTTCTCACCGCCGCTTATCTCGAGCAGTACTTCGTGGCGCTTGTTCTTCTTGCAGTCGCTGGCAGCGTTCTCGGCTTTCTCCGATACAATTTTCCGCCGGCTTCGATTTTCATGGGGGACGCGGGGTCCATGTTCATCGGCTACACTCTCGCTTGCTTGACGGTTGTAGCGACGTTCTACTCCCCGGAAAGCCGCACGTTCCTTCCGGTGGTATTGCCCGTCGTGGTTCTGGCGATTCCGCTCTACGACCTGATCACCGTAACGTTCGTCCGCTGGCGAAAAAAACTGCCGGTGTTCAAGGCGAGCAAAGACCATTTTTCCTTTCGGCTGCTGAACCTGGGGATGAGTTCCCGGGGAGCAGTGCTGTTCATTTACTTGCTGACGTTTTGCATCGGGATAGGCGCGACGCAGCTTCCGAAGCTCGACCTGGCGGGGGTGATGGTGGTGCTCGTCCAGTCGGTAACGGTGCTGGCGATCGTGGCGCTTTTGGAGCATTTCGGGAAACATGAATAACGGGCGGACTTTCACAATCCGGACGCTCGGCTGCAAAGCGAATCAGTACGACAGCCAGCTTCTGAGAGAGGAGCTTCTCCGACGAGGATTTGTGGAGTGCGACGGGAAAGGCGATGCCGACGTGTCCATCATCAACACGTGCACCGTCACCGCGGAAAGCGATGCCAAATCGCGGCAGGCCGTTCGGGCACTGAAGCGAAGCAATCCGAGGAGCCGCGTCGTCGTAACGGGCTGCTACGCGCACGTGAATCCGGACGAGGTCGGCGCGATAGACGGCGTGGATGCGGTCATTGATAATACGGGGAAGAAAGAGCTCGCCGAGCGGATTGGCGAACTGCTCGAGGTCGAGAGCAGACGGAGTGAGGCCCGGTGGTCACGAATCAGCTTCTTTTCGGGGCACACGCGGGCTTTTGTGAAGATTCAGGACGGGTGCGATAAGAGGTGTTCCTACTGCATCGTGCCGTTCGCGAGAGGCGGGAGCCGCAACCGAGAGATTCCGGATATTCTGAGCGAGATCGAGGGGCTGGTCGCGAATGGTTACAGGGAAGTCGTTCTGACGGGGATTCACATCGGGAGTTTTGGCGTGGAGGAAGGGCGACAAGAGAACAGGCTCGCCGAGCTTCTCAAAAGCCTTCGAGGAATCAAAGGACTTATCCGCGTCAGGCTCAGTTCCATTGACCTGAACGAGGTGAGCGACCGCCTCGTCGAGGCGATGCGAGACTCTCCACAAGTCTGCCATCATCTGCACATCCCGCTTCAGAGCGGGTCGGATGCAATTCTCCGAAGGATGAACCGCGACTATACCCGCGACGGCTTCCTGGACACTGTTGCGCATCTCAAGAAGGAGCTGCCGGACATTTCAATCACAACCGACGTGATGGTTGGCTTTCCGAGCGAGACGGAGCAGGATTTCGAGGAGAGTTTGCGACTGGTGCGTGAAGCCGAATTCGGCAAGGTGCATGTTTTTCCGTTCAGCAACCGACCGGGGACGCTCGCCGAGCGACTTCCGAACCACGTTCCGTCGAAAGTGATTGACGAGAGGATCGCGCGGATGTCGGCGCAGGCGAGAGATGCCGCGTTAAGGAGCAGGGAGAGGTTTCGCGGCAAGGTCGTCGAGGTTCTGGTCGAGAGGGAGTTTTCTCCGAGAACCGAAAAGCAGATTCCGATTTTCCTGAAAAGCGGGGGGAAAGCGTACGAAGGCTTCTCAGCGAACTATCTGAGGACGGTCTTTCCAAGCTCTGGAGAGAACATCGAGCAGTTGAAAAACCGGCTCGTGCAAGTCCAAATCGAGGCGTTCGACGAGCGATACCTCTACGGGCAGCGGGTTTGAATCGTCTGCTCGGACTTCTTTCAGCGTGGGAGCGGATAGCGTCTCCGATGCGCGGATGAATGAGGGGCTTGTGTCGGACGTCGCGAGCGCGGCGTTGAAAGTTGAGGCGGGCTGCGGTACATTTTGCTTCAGGAACGTCTGGTAACTACAAGGCAGTCGCTCACGACGAGGGGGAGGGATTACGACGCTGCTTGGAAAACGGTTGACAATGGGTGGGGACTCACTTAGTTTTAGGAATTGCCGGGCGGAAGGATAAAAACTTTTCCCTCAGGTGCACTTTGCGTTTCCGCATGGAGTTTTCCCGCGACCGGGACGACCTCAGCGGCGCAGAGAAGGAAAAGTCCGGAGTCGTGCCGGCGCAGGCTGTAAGCTTACAGCGGCCTGACAGATAGGAGAGGTCTGAGTGGACGTCGCTCCTGAAAAAGGGACGAATCAGGAAACGGTCTCCATCGTCATTCCCTTCTTCAACGAGGAAGAGAACGTACTGCCATTGGTGGCGGACATCGAGAAGGCGATGAGGCCGACGAAGGTTCCTTTTGAGGTCGTGGCGGTTGATGACGGGAGCACCGACGGCACCTTCGCGAAGCTGAAGGAGGCTTTCGACAAGTACGGCAGCGTGCGGGTCATACGGCTTCGGAAGAACTTCGGGCAGACGGCGGCACTCTCGGCGGGGATAGCCAATTCCACGGGAAGCGTCATTGTGACGATGGACGGAGACCGGCAGAACGACCCTGCGGATGTTCCGAGGCTGCTGGAGAAGGTCGAGGAAGGGTATGACATAGTGAGCGGCTGGCGCAGGGACCGGAAGGAGCCGTTTCTTTCTCGGCGGGCGCCGTCGAAGATGGCGAACTGGCTGATTTCGAGGATCAGCCGGGTGAAGCTCCACGACTACGGCTGCACGCTGAAAGCGTATCGGCGGGATGTCTTGTCGGAGGTGAACCTCTACGGAGAGGTGCACAGGTTCATTCCGGCGATTGCCAGCACCATGGGAGTCAAGGTCGCGGAGGTGGAGGTGAAGCATTTGCCGCGAGTTTCGGGGAAGTCGAAGTACAATTTGTCGAGGACATATAAGGTCGCGCTCGACCTGATGACCCTGAAGTTCATGCTGAGCTTTTTCCACCGCCCGATCTTATTCTTCGGGCTGCCGGGGCTTCTGTTCGGGACTCTCGGCGTCGTGCTGGGCATCTACGCGTTCATTCTGAGAGTGATCGCGGAAGTGCCGATCTCGAACCGGCCGCTTTTGACTGTCGTGTTTCCTCTGTGCACGATTTTGGGGATACAGCTTGTGAGCATCGGGCTGTTCAGCGAAGTGCTGAGGCGCCTCTACCACGAGACGCAGAGGAAGCCGACCTACGCTATTCGAGAGAAATTGGAGAAACTGTGAGATGCCTTTTCTCGCGGCGCCGTCGTTTTGCCGGGCGAGAAGACGGCTGCCGCCGACGAGAAAAGCGTCCGTCGTGCCCCTGAAACCCTTCACGCGAGTCTCAGAACACCGTGCGTGCGGCCATAGACGTGCAAAACCTCCTCCGACCGATGACGGGGGTGGGCCATTACGTGAACAACCTCGTGCGGGCTCTGGGCGAGCTTTGTATCCAGGGCACGATCGAGGCGTTCTACTTCGCTCGAGGAGAAAATCGGTTGGGGTTGGCGAGGGGGAATGTTACTGAGAAAGCGGTGAGGTTCCCGCCGGGGAGAGTGGTTCAGTTCTTGTGGAAGCGGTTCTCTTTCCCGAAGGTGGACAGATACGTCGGGCAAGCGGAGGTCTTTCACTTTCCGAATTTCGTGGCTCGGCCGCTGCGGGCGGGAAAAGTTGTGGTGAGCATCCCCGACCTTTCGTTCCTGCGGTTTCCCCAGTTCACCGAGCCGAAGAACCTTTCCTTTCTGAGTCGGCACGTCCCCCTGAGCATTGAACGGGCAGACCGAGTCATCGCTATCTCCGAGTTCACGCGGCGGGAAATCGCAGAGCTTTTTCCTTCGGCGAAGGGTAAGCTGGCCGTCACGCCGCTGGGGGTGAGCAAGGACTTCTATCCGAGGACAGACGCGGAAGGGTTGGCGAGAGTGAAAAGGAAGTACAGTCTTCCGGACGAGTACGTCTTGTTCGTGGGGACGCTGGAGCCGAGAAAGAATTTGACAGCGCTGCTGGATGCCTATCAGATTTTCAGAAAAATGTCCCGTAAGCACGAGAAGATCGGGCTGGTGGCGGCAGGGATGAAAGGGTGGCTCTACGAGGAGACGATGAGCCGCATCCGTGAGATGCCGCCGGAGATGGCGCCGCTTCTGACGGAATATGTCGAGGACGGCGATTTGCCATTTCTTTATTCTGCGGCGAGAATGGCGGTCGTGCCGAGTTTCTATGAGGGATTCGGGCTGCCATGCCTGGAGGCGATGGCCTGCGGGACGCCGCTTGTGTGCTCAAACACCTCTTCGCTGCCGGAAGTGGTTGGCGACGCCGCTCTGAAGGTCAGCCCGGACAACCCGGAGGAAATGGCGAAGGCGATGGCGGAGTTAGCGGCGAACCGGGAGTTGGCTGGAGAACATGTGCGCAGGGGAAGGGAGCGGGCGTGCCAATTCACCTGGCGGCGATGTGCGGAAGAGACGTACCGCGTCTATGAGAGCGTGGCCCGCGGGGCAGGGAGCGGTTGAAACATGGGGAGGGAACTGACCATCGCCATAGACGCCAGATGGATATTCCTGTCGCTTTCGGGGGTCGGAATGTACACGAGAAATCTCATCCGCCAACTTGCGCTCCTTGACGACAGAAACAGGTACATTCTCCTCTTCGACGATGAGGAACTGATGAAGCGGGAACTGCGGAAAACGGGAGCGGGCAACAGAAGGAATTTCTCGACAGAACTTCTCCCCTATTCGGTATTCTCTCTTCGCAATCAAGGGATGCTTCCACGGAAGCTGAGGGATTTGCGGGTGGACGTCTTCCATTCCCCCAACTTCATGATTCCGCTTGGGCGCCAGAGCGTAAGGACGGTCGTTACAATTCACGATTTGATTCCGCTCTTGTTCCCGCAGTACACCGGACGATCAAAAAAGAGCAGGATGTTTCCAATCTACAAGCGGATTATGCTCAGGGTGGGGCGGAAGGCGGACGCTATCATGGCGGATTCCGAATGCACTCAGAACGATATTGTCAGGACGCTGAAAGTCCGGCAGGAGAAGGTTCACCGGGTTTACATCGGCGTGGATGAAATGTTTTCGCCCGGGCGAGCGACGGGTCAGATAAGGCGGAAGTTTGGGATTTCGGGAAGACTTCTGCTGTGCGTGGGGCGGCAAGACCCTTACAAGAACGTGCTGACGGCAGTGGAGGCGTTCAAGATAGTCTTGGAGCGGAGGAAGGACCTGAATTGCCAGATGTTGATTGTCGGAGAGAAGGACCCGAGATACCCGGAGGTGGGCGAGTATATCTCGCAGGGGAACCTGCGGGAGAAGGTGATAATGGCCGATTATCTCGACGATGATGACCTCGTGGATGCTTACAGAGAGGCGGATGTGCTGGTTCACCTCTCCCTGTACGAAGGGTTCGGGTTACCGCCTCTGGAGGCGATGGCTTGCGGAACGCCGGTGCTGTCGTCGGACCGGGCCTCGCTTCCCGAAGTTTTGGGCGACGCTGCCCTTTTCGCGGACCCCTACGACCGATTGGGCGCCGCAGAGAAAATAATTCGACTCCTGACTGACGAACAGCTTCGCCAGCGAAACATAGCTAAAGGCAAGGAGCAGGCAGCGAGATACAGGTGGGAAGAGACCGCCAGGCAAGTGGTGGAGGTTTACCAGAAGGTTGCCTCGACTGGCTCGGGCGCCAACTGACGCGAACTCGGGTCCGGTTCCCGTAGCCGGTAAGAGAAGAGGGGGGTGTTAAGATGCGAGCCGATGTGAGCCCCGTCGCTTCTCTCGGATTGAGCCTTCAATGCGTGAGAGACCGAAACAAGTTGCAATAGTTCACGACTGGCTGAACGGCATGCGCGGGGGCGAGAAGACCCTCGAGGCAATCCTTGAGCTTTTCCCCGGCGCCGATATTTTCACTCTCTTGCTGGAGAAGGAGAAGATTTCAACCAGGATCGCCAGCAAGAGAATCACAACGTCATTTATCGAGCACTTGCCTCTGGCGCGGTCGCGGTACCGGTATTTTCTTCCCCTTTTCCCGGCGGCTGTGGAGAGTTTCGACCTGTCCGGATATGACCTGGTGATTAGCACGAGCCACTGCGTTGCGAAGGGGGCGCGCCCGCCTCAGGGAGCTTTGCATATCTGCTATTGCTTTTCTCCGATGCGGTACGTGTGGGTTCTTCCGGAGGAGTATTTCGGGACAAGCGCGTTGAAAAAGGCGGCGCTGTCGCCTCTTCTCGCCCGGCTGAAACGGTGGGACAGGCTTTCGAGCAAAAGGGTTGACCATTTTGTCGCCATTTCCAGGACGGTTGCGGACCGCATCGCCAGGTTCTACGGAAGGGAGTCGGAGGTCATCTTTCCGCCGGTGGACACCGAGTTCTTCGCTCCGGGTGGAAAGGAAGAAGATTTTTTCCTTGTCGTTTCGGCGCTCGTCCCGTACAAGAAGGTTGACCTTGCCATCCGGGTGTTCAACGAACTGAGGCTGCCGCTGGTCATTATCGGGGACAGGACGGAATATCGCCGACTGAAACGGATTGCCGGGAGAAACATTTCCTTCCGCGGGTGGGTGACGGATGAAGAGGTGCGTGATGCGTACCGGGGCTGTCGCGCGCTCATTTTCCCGGGAGTGGAGGATTTCGGGCTAACTCCGGTGGAAGCCCAAGCCTGCGGCAAACCAGTTATTGCCTTCGGAGTGGGCGGCGTGACGGAATCCGTTCTGGAGGGTGTGACGGGAATCTTTTTCCGGGAGCAGACCGTGGAATCATTGGCCAAGGCCGTGCGAAGCTTCAGCCGAAGAAAGTTTGACCCCGCGGCAGCACGCGAAAACAGCCTGAGGTTCAGCCGGGAGGTTTTCAAAACCCGGCTGATGGAGTATCTACGGACTTGTTGGGCCGCCACAACCGCAGGGATTTGACGATGACACAAAAATCGTCTGAAATTGAATCCGCCGCACTGGACAAAGCACCTGCATAGGCGAAGGCAAAAACGCCCTGCCGACACAAAGACGACAGCAGCTCGCACGAGGGCGACAAATGAACAACCAGAATGTGATACTGCCAGAAGATAAGATTGCGGAGTTCTGCCGGCGCCACCACATTCGGAAACTCTCTCTCTTCGGCTCGGTGCTGCGGGACGACTTCCGTCCAGATAGCGACATTGACGTCCTGGTGGACTTTGAGCCGGGGACAAAAGTGGGTCTGAATTTCTTCGGGATGGAGCTGGAGCTGTCAGAGATACTTGGCCGGAAAGTGGACCTTCACACGGCCGGGTTTCTGAGCCCGTATTTCCGCGACGAAGTCCTGACGGAAGCGGAGGTGCAGTATGAGCAAACACGACGACCGGGTCAGCGTGCGACAGATGCTGGGTCACGCCCGTGAGGCGATCGCCGTGGCGCGTGACAAGTCGCGCTACGACCTGGACAGCAACCGCATGTTAAGCCTGTCGCTGACGCGGCTCCTGGAAATCATCGGCGAAGCGGCGTCTCGGGTGTCTCGGGGTTTTCGGGAGGCCCATCCTGAAGTCGCCTGGGCCGAGATCGTCGGGCTGCGAAACCGCCTGATTCACGGCTACGATGTCGTTGATTTCGACATCCTCTGGCAAATTGTGGGGAGTGACCTGCCGAGCCTCGTCTTGGTGCTGGAGAGAATTGCGAAGGACTAATCAATAGCGCCCTGCCGACACAAAGACGACAGCAGCGCGCACGAGGGCGACAAATGAACAACCAGAATGTGATACTGCCAGAAGATAAGATTGCGGAGTTCTGCCGGCGTCACCACATTCGGAAACTCTCTCTTTTCGGCTCGGTGCTGCGCGATGATTTCCGTCCAGATAGCGACATTGACGTCCTGGTGACGTTCGAGCCGGGTCATGTCGTGGGGCTGCGCATATTTGACATGGAGGAGGAGCTTTCGAGGCTTTTCGGCGGGCACAGGGTGGACATCGTGACAGAAAAGTCTCTCAACTGGCGTCTGCGTGGCCGTATCCTGAAAAGTGCAGAGGTGCGGTATGAACAAGGATGACCTTGTTTACGTCGGTCACATGCTGGACACGGCGAGCCTGGCACTGAGCAAGGTAAAAGGGAAAACACGGCAGGAGTTCGACGCCGACGAGAACCTCCGGCTTGCTCTGGTCCACCTCATTCAGACCCTCGGTGAGGCAGCACGCCATGTTTCGGTTCCCTTCCAGCGATCGCATCCGGGGATCCCCTGGGGAAGAATCATTGCCATGCGCCATAAGGTGGTTCACGATTACTTACATGTGGACTTTGACATAGTCTGGGACGTTGTGACGGCTGACCTTCCCCAGATCGTCGCCGAACTGAAAAGGATCCTTCCCCAGCAAGAGACCGACGGCTGAGGAATGACGGACTGAGATGCCAGAGTGTTTGCTTGTCGGTTCGTAAGTCCGGTTGGAAAGGCGTCGAACGCCGTGTATAATCTGGGGACATCATGCATATTTCTGTTCTTGACGGGGGGATCGGGGACGTTTAGGGTGGGTCCATGCACGGTTGACGAGAGGGGTGGTTCCCGGTGTTGCGCGCCATATCACGCAGCGAGCCAATCGGCGTCGGGAGACGTTCTTCTGCCAGGCAGACTACGCGAAGGGTCGGACGAGGAGGACCTCTGATTGCTGCGTCGTCACGAACGGACCGGACGGCTCTGGGGGGTGCGTCGTTCGTCGAACAGCTTGAAACGGCGATGGAAGGCGTCCTGGGCAGGAACAAGCCCGGGCGAAAGCCAAAGACCCACCAGAAATAAGTATGGTGTCCCCAGATTAGGAAAGCCGGGGCACCCCAGGAGTGATAGCTCGCGCAGTGCGCTTACCGCGGATGCGGACCGCCCTATGACATTTGTCGACCGTATCCATCATGGGCCCCGATATTGTGAACGGCGAGACTAAGTTCATTCGCAAGCGTGCTCCTCAGGAGGCTGAGTTTCTGAGAGTATAGATTGTCGGGGATACAGCCGAAGACATGGAAGCAGGGCGCGAAGCTCGTGCCTTAACGATTCTATTCTGGTCAAGGGCAGGGCCCTGCAACATACCTTCAGGTGACCGGAGATTGGGGGGTTACCGGAGTACCTCAAGGAGATTACTTGGGAGGAGCAGTTCCTAACGGGTTCGTTTTGGTCAGATAATATCGATGATATTGTGCAAATGTCGTTGCTCCCTGTCAGTGGACATGTGACAAATATGAGGAGAAGGTCGTGGTTTCTTTTCTTCACGCTGCTGACTTGCATTTGGGTCTTCGCGTGACTCGTTTTGAGGCAGACCATGCCGACAGGATTCGCGACGCGAGGATCAGGGCCATGGAAAACATTCTTTCCGAGGCCCTCAAGCGTAAGGTGGACTTCGTCTTGATCGCTGGGGATCTGTTTGACGATTCGGCTATCGACGCGACGACGGCGCGGCGAGCGTTTCGTATTCTGGAGGAGAAATCGAGTTGTCCTGTTTTTGTTCTGCCCGGAAACCACGACCCGCTTTTGCCGGGTTCCGTCTGGGAGCAAGAGCCGTGGAGCAGAACGGACGCCACAAAGGTGAAAGTCCTCCGTGATCCCAAACCAGTAAATGTCTCCGAAAGAGTTGTGCTATTCCCCTGTCCAGTGTTCCGCAAAACTTCTTTGGATGATCCTACGGCTTGGATTCCAACCGTCCTGACCGAGGAGAGAAACACGGCGATCCGAATTGGCATTGCCCATGGTAGTCTGAAGGACCGCGAGGCGCTCCCGCCAGATGACCACCTCATAAGCTACGATGCGGCAGACCAACGCCAGCTGGATTATCTTGCTCTTGGACACTGGCACTCATTCCGGAAGTACGCCGGAAAGGACGGTGTTGCACGTACGGCGTATGCCGGGGTCCACGAGTCAATAGGATTCCCTCAAGCTATGGATTTTGGCACAGGATGGGTGCCGTACGCGGCCGGTAAACAACGCGAGGAATTCCTCGACGCAGGACAAGGTAGCGCGTTGTGGGTGAGAATTGACGGGCCCGGTTCAGCTCCAGAGATCGAGCAGGTCGAGGTTGGGATTTTAAAGTGGCTCGCAGAGTCACATACGTTGCGCTCTGAAAAGGACGTCTCCGAGGTCATCAAACAGACCGCGGAGCGTTCCGATCCTGATCGCACTGTCTTTAGATTGCGTCTCGATGGTGTTCTTGACGCAACTGCCATGCTCCGCTTGGACGAGCTCCGCGAGGTCCTGCGTGGCCGGTACCTACACGCCGAGCTTGATGTAGGTTCCCTTAGGTTAAGACCGTCAGAAGAAGAAGTCCGCGAACTTATTGGCCGTGGTGTCTTACGTGCAGTGTTTGACGAACTATCTCAGCTTGCCAACGCTGGGCAGGCTCTCCCAGAGGACGTGGAGAAGGCGAAGCGGGGCAGCGTGGCAGAGCGAGCCATGATGTTGCTGTATCAGGTTGCCATGGAGGCCCGGCGATGATTATTCGGGGAATCGAGGTCGAAAACTGGCGCTGCATCGAACACGTTAGCTTGCAAGGACTGCCGCCGGGAATAATTGTAATTCACGGGCCAAACCGGAAGGGCAAGTCGAGCCTTTTTGAGGCAGTGCGGAGCTGTCTCTATGATTATGACCACGACTCGGGCAATCGGGCCCTGGCCAGTGTGATCCCTTGGAGCACAAGGGGTACGCCGAAGGTAATAGTAGATTTCGAGGTCAAAGGATCACGTTATCGGATCACTAAAATCTTCTCAAGAGGGCGGCACGGCACAGCTCGCTTGGAACGGTGGACCAACGGCAAATGGGTTGTGGAAGCCCGAGAACCCAAGGAGGCGAGCCGGACAGTGCGAGAGGTGCTGGGAGCAGAGAAATCGGATGCCGGACTCAATCAACTTCTTTGGCTTGAACAGGGCGAAACGGAGCTGCCCGAACCGAATCAGCTGGACACATCGTTGGAAGAGCGGTTGGAGAACGTCCTGGGGACTCTTGTGACGGGTCAGGATCTTGGGTTCCGGAACCTCCTTCAAAAGCGCTCTGGTCGTTGGTTCACGTCCACGATGAAGCACCGCGGCGGACGGGCAAACCCCTCTCCGGTTCTGCAACTGTGCGATCAAAAGCACGAATGCGAGACCTCCCTTCAGGAAATCAACAAGAAGCTGCAGGCCGCAGAAGGGCTGCTCCGGCAGTTTGAGGACACAGAAGGCGAGATCGCGGAATTGGAGAAAGAGGTCGAGAAGTCGAAGACGGAGGTTTTGAGCCTGGGGGAGGAAAAAGAAGCTTCGCGTGGCCGGCGGGAAGCACACGATCGAGCAAAACAGGTTCTGGAGACCGCCACGGGAAAGCTGAGCCGGGCACAGCAGGTGCTGAGAGACTATGAGGAAACAAAAGACCGTCTGACTTCGGCTGAGAAGAAACTCCATAAGGCAAGAGAAGCGTTCAACGAGGCGAAATCGAAGACAGAAGCACTTGAGAAAGAGTGCGCTGGCGCAGCAGAGGAGGGGCGGAAAGCTCGCGAAGCAGAGGATAAGTATGCAGAGAAGCGGGAAGAGCTTGACGACCGACAAAGGTTGCTTCAGGTCCATAGATCCGTCAGCGATCTCGGTGAGAGAATCAAAAAAGCTCGCAAGTACGAGAAACAAATCGAGGGTCTCCAACGGGATCTTTCCGGTCCGCCAGCACCTTCCCAGGAAGAAGTGAACCGGTTGCGGAAGGAAGCGGAGGAAATCAGGAGTCTTCGTGCTGAGCTTCAAGCCGCAGGGCTGTACGTTCGCGTCCAGCCCGAGAGGAAAGCAACGGCCAAGGTCGGCAGCGACGGTGGCCCGATGGAGTCTACAGAACTTCTGCCCGGAGAACCGCAGAAATGGCAAGCGAGGCAGCAAATGCACTTGGAAATCGAGGGCGTGGCCAGAATTCAAGTCGGCCGCGGGGAAGAGGACCTCGACTTGGAAAAGAGGGCAAAACGCCTTCGAGAATTCGAAGATGACTATTGTGAGTCGGTCCAAGAGTGGCAGGAGGATGCCGACAGCGTCGGGGCACTCGACCGTTTGACCGAGCGCCGTGTCAAAAGAGAATCCTGGATGGAGGAACTTCAGAAAGTAAGGGAGGAAATAGAAAGCCTCGCGCCAGAAGGCCTGTCAGCGTTAGAGTCGGAGAAGGACCGACTTCAGCGCTTGAAAGAGGCGGTACTGAAGCAGCGTCCAGAGATCAGAGGCTGGGAACCAAACGAAAAAGAGTTGAACGAACTGCGAGAGACTTTTGAACGCGAGAGAAAACGCTTAATGTCTGTCCGAAAAGCAGCCGAAAGAAAGGCTCAAGAACTTGGTGAGCAATTAGAGCGAGTTAGATCGAAACGAGATGATCTTAGGGACAGCCTCACAGGTGAACAGGTATCCCGGGACGGCGTAGCGGAAGCGCTCAAACGTTTCGGGGATCCGGAGAGTCTTAAGAAAGATCTGTCCGAGGCAGAGAGAGAAGAGCGGCGGGCTCAAGCGGAAGTCGAGAATACCGCGTTAACCGAGGCTGAACGAACGATTGATGAGCGTCTGGCAAAGGCGCAGGAGGCGCTGGAAAAGAGAGAAAGTCGTCAGAGACAGGCGCAGACAAAGCTTAGTGAATACCGGGGCGAGCTTAGAGCCACCGAAGGATTCCACACCGAGAGGGTAAGGGCTGAGCAGGAACTGAACGCCGTGTCACGCGCTTTGGAGGAAGAACAGTTGGAGGCGGAGGCTCACGCCCTATTGCTCCGATTGTTTGAAAGCTGCCGGGAGAGTCAAGTCCAACGCACTATGGGGCCAATAGCCGGGCGTGTCTTGGAATGGACGAAGCATTTGGGGCTGGATGACTACACCAAGGTTGCCTTTGGCGACGATTTCTTGCCGAAGGGACTTGTGAGGCGAGACGCCGGGCCAGATGAAAAACCTATTGCTTTCGCTGAAGAGTCCCATGGCACCGAGGAGCAACTCGGTCTCTTGGTACGTCTCGCTCTCGGCGGGTTGCTGGCGAAGGACGAGCCGGAAGTGTCTATTCTCGACGACCCCCTCGCCCACTCGGATCCCGCTAAGCATCGGCGAATGCTGGATATTCTGAAATGGGCGGCAGATGGTGTGCCGGCCGGAGGCAGTGAAGGAGAGAAGCCCGGCAGACTGCAGATTTTCATCCTGACCTGTCACCCCGAACGGTTCGACTACCTGCTTGGTGCAAAGCAAGTTGACTTCGAACTGCTTCTTACAAAGTAGAAAGCCGCCCATGCAGAGTGGGGGAATCAATCTGGGGACATCATACATATTTCTGTTCTTGACGGGGCGATCGGGGACGTTTAGGGTGGGTCCATGCACGGTTGACGAGAGGGGCGGTTCCCGGTGTTGCGCGCCATATCACGCAGCGAGGCAATCAGCGTCGGGAGACGTTCTTCTGCCAAGCGGACTACACGAAGGGTCGGGCGAGGACGACCTCCGATTGCTGCGTCGTCACGAACGGACCGGACGGGGCTTCCGCGGAGCGCGGTTCGTCGAACAGCCTCAGAGGACACTGGGGAGCGTCCTCCGGACAAACAAGCCAGGGCGAAAGCCAAAGACAAAGCAGAGATAATCGTGGCGTCCCCGTATTTTCAAGGCTTCAGGGCTCTTCCCTGCCTGATTCTCCGTGGCCCTTCGCGTCTTGGCGGCTTCGCGTGAGACGTCTGCCTTCTGCGCATCCTTTGTTCTCTCGCCAAGACGCGAAGACGTTCGGGATTGCGGTTACCTGAGCGCCATGCCGTTCCACTTGGGCTCCGGAACACGCAGGATGGAACCGCAGTCTTTCATGAACTTCGTTCACCCGGAGACCATGAACATAACCTCCGCATGGCGGTCTCGGGACCAACCCCCGCAGGGGCAAGGAATTACGCCCACACTTTCAGGCACCGGTCGCGCTTGTTTTCAGGGCAGATGAACGCAGATGGACGCGGGAGTGTTGGAGGGGTGCCAGGGGCCGGACCTCTACCTGATTGTGCTCCCACAACTGCGAGCTTGCCTCAGCGGCGTAACGCCTCAGTTATAGGCGGGGGATCCCCCGCGCTGCGGCACCGTCCGTAGGAGAGATGAAACCGCAGATGAACGCAGATGGACGCAGATGAGAAACAAGGAAGGGCTGACTCGCCCCGGCGGGTCGGATTGTTGTGGGGTTGTCCGCCCGTAACTGAGCGGTTACTCAACGGCCCACTTTCGGCTTGACACGGGGGGAGAGCGGCTTATCATTGTTTATCGAGGGTGTGTGAAGGCGTTACGCTTCCAAAAAGGTAGGAAATGACTCCCCCAAAGAAATCGAATCTCCTGATCTCGGCTCTTCTTGTGGCGGGAGACGCCGCCTTCGTGTTTTTGGGCCTGTGGCTTGCCTACCGCATAAGGTTCGCGTTCCCGCTTCTGCCGGGTCGAGGTGTGACGCCGCCGGATTTCTTGCGGTATTTGCAGGTCTATCCTCTGGCGACGATCGTGATTTTGCTTTCCTTCAAGTCGTTCGGTCTGTATCGCCGCCAGTGGTCGTTGCTCACGTCGAGCGAGCCGTTGAGGGTGGTGAAGGGGACGGTTTCAGGGCTGGTTGTTCTGATTTTGATGGCGTTCGTCTATAAGCAGAAGGACATCACCTATTCGACAGGAGTAGTAATGCTCGCGGTGCCGTGCATTGGCATCCCGGTGGTGATTTTCAGGAAGTTGATCGGGCGGTTTGAAGCGTGGTACTTCGCGAGGGCGGGATTGGCCAGGAGGCTCCTGATCGTGGGAACGGGCAACCGGGCCAGGAAGCTCATCCGCAGTATAGAGAACGCGCCGCAACTGTGCTACGAGATCGTCGGCGTCATCTGCGCTTCTTCGAATGCCAGGATGAAGCAACTTCTCGGCTATCCGATTCTCGCCATCCTCAAGGACATTTCGTCGGTTTTGAAGAAAGACATGCTGGACGAGGTGATCCTCTGCATTCCGAGCCTGGACCACGAGACCAAGAGCAAGGTCATCGTCCAGTGCGAGAAGGAGCTGATTGACTTCCGGCTGATTCCGGACCTGTACGAAATTCTCACGGCGAACCTGGAGGTAGTGAACCTGGATGGCGTGCCGCTGATGGGGTTGAAGGCTCTGCCGCTCGACAACCCGTGGAATCGGCTGGTCAAGAGACTGATAGACGTTGTGGGCTCGTCCCTCGGCCTGGCGTTTTCGGCCCCCCTAATGCTCGTGGCGGCGATTCTGATTAAGAGGCACTCTCGCGGTCCTGTCTTGTTCAAGCAGGAACGCTGCGGCGAAGACGGAAAATGCTTCAATCTGTACAAGCTCCGGACGATGAAAAATAACGCCGAGGCGGAAACGGGACCCGTGATGACGGCCAGGAACGACCCCCGCGTGACGCGGGCGGGATCGCTCCTGAGAAGGTACAACCTCGATGAGCTTCCTCAGCTTTACAACGTGCTGAGGGGCGACATGAGCTTAGTGGGTCCGCGTCCGGAGCGTCCGTTTTTCATCGAGCAGTTCAAGAACGGCATCCCGCGGTACATGACGCGGCACATGGTGAAATCCGGCATCACCGGCTGGGCGCAGGTGCATGGGCTGCGGCAGAACACTTCCTTCGAGGAACGGGTGAGGTACGATATTTATTACATGGAAAACTGGTCGGTTCTCCTCGATCTGCGGATCCTGTTGAGGACGCTGTTGGCGAAGAAGGACGTCTATTGACGCGGAGTCGGTCTCAGGTTGTGGGGTGGGCTTGGCGGTCGGAAATGTCGTGGTAAGTTCCTGGCTTTTTCACGGTAGAGTCCCTTCTTTGAGATATGTCCCTCAAAAACATCTTCACCTACTCAAAGCAATTCTCGGCGAGCTTGAATGCGGGTCTTCCGATTAACCGGGTGCTTGAGACATTGTCCCGCACGGCGCCGACGAGGCAACTCCGAGCCGCCTGCGAGGAGATGAACCGGAGCATCGCCGCTGGCTCGACCCTCACGCAAGGCCTCGAAGACCACA
>CAZFAP010000077.1:0-21434 GCA_964516325.1 uncultured Verrucomicrobiota bacterium | reverse complement strand
GGCGTATTTCACACCTCTCGCGATCCAGACAAATGGCGTCAGCGCCTTCCTTGAGTAGGTGTGGTCGGCCGCCTAACAAGGGCATGGAGGCGAGGCGGAAGACCGCGCGGCCCATACCTTGACGTTGCCACTATGCCTTCCGGTGATACCTGTGCAGAAATCCCTCCACGAACCGGCAGGCGGCCTTGCTTCGGCTCCCGGTGCCCAATGCGCGCGTCTGCTGCCGCTTCTTTCCCGCCTGAGGCGGGACTGCCACCAGTAAAACTGGCACTCCTTCCCTGGCCGGGCAGGCAGCCTCCCCGCCCAGGGCGGGGCAGAACTGCCGAACCGATACCCCACTCCGCGCCTCTGCAATCACCCTCCGCCAATAGCGTTCCTTCCCTACGTCCCGTCTCTTCCGTTCTCCTTCCATCTTTATCCTCCTCAGCTTTCGCGTGTGAACCTCGCACATACCCTGTCCTGCCAGGCGCTCAACTTGCCGAGGAGTATCGCTCACGTCCCTGTCACGCGGAAGATGGGTTGGCCGGACGCTTACACCTATCGAGGAGTATCCCTCACGTCCCGGTTGCGTAGAAGACGGGTCGGCGGACGGTTACCCATAACGCGGCGTTTGGGCGTGTGAATGCGTTCGCTGACTTCGCCGTCAGTGATCCGAAACCCGGAGGCGGCTGAAGGTGGGATTATTCCTCTCGGGACCCTATGAGAATCTTCCTCGGCTTGCTGCCGTCTGCGGGTCCCACGATCCCCCTCTGTTCCATCAGGTCAATGATTCTCCCCGCCCTCGCGTATCCGATTTTCATCTTCCTCTGAAGGTTGGAAGCGGAAGCCTGCCCCGTCATGAGGACAATTTCCACCGCACGGTCGAACAGCTCGTCCTCGATCATCTCTTCGTCATCCTCATAGACCGTCGGTTTCTCTTCTTTTGGCAGCACGCCTTCCTGATAAGCCGGCGCACATTGATCCTTCACGAATTGGACTACCCGTTGGATTTCGGTGTCGTCCACGTACGTCCCCTGGGCCCGAATCAGCTTCGATGTCCCCGGAGGCATGAACAGAAGGTCCCCGTTTCCCACGAGGGTCTCCGCTCCATTCGCGTCAATCACTGTTCGGGAATCTACCTTGGAGGCGACCTGGAACGATAGTCGCGCCGGGAAGTTTGCCTTAATCACGCCGGTTATGACATTGACGGAGGGTCGCTGCGTCGCGATGATCAGATGGATTCCCACCGATCGCGAGAGTTGTGCCAGACGCATGATAGCCATCTCGACGTCCACCGGCGAGATCATCATCAGGTCCGCTAACTCGTCAATGATGGTCAAAATGTAGGGCAGCCTGTCCGGGAGTCCTTCGTCCGCGTCCTTTTTCGACCTATCTATTGGCCTGGCGTTGTACGCGGCAATGTTTCTCACCCCCGCTTTCGACAGGCAGTCGTATCTCCTCTCCATCTCCGCCACCAGCCAGTTCAGCGCCTGCCCCACCTTCTTTGATTCTGTAACGACAGGAATCAACAGGTGCGGCAGCCCGTTATAGCAGCTCAGTTCGATCTTCTTGGGGTCAACGATGAGGAGCTTCAACTCGTCCGGCCGGAACCTGTAAAGTAACGTGACCAGAATGGCATTGATGCACACGCTTTTGCCCGACCCGGTCGCCCCCGCGATCAAAAGATGCGGCATCTCCGTGACATCTCCCACAACGACATTTCCCGCCACGGATTTCCCGATTCCCACCGGAATGATTGCCTTCGCCTCCTGGAATTCCTGCGATGACAGAACCTCTCGAATGCACACCAGCGTCGCTTTGGAGTTCGGTATCTCCACGCCGACGGCTCCTTTTCCTGGAATCGGCGGAGTCACCCGGATTCCGGCAACCCTCATTGCCAACGCGATGTCGTCGGCGAGGCTGGCGATTCGCGTTACCTTTACCCCGGGGGCAGGGTGCACCTCGTACCGTGTTATGACCGGCCCCCGTTGTATCTCTCCAACGCGCGCCTCGATTCCAAAGTCCCGGAACGTCTTCTCCAGGGTTTCGGCGTTTTTCTTCAAGTCATCAAGAAGCGTTTTCTTTGGAACCGACGGCGGCACGTTCAGCAACTCAATGGGGGGCAACCGATAGTCCCCCACCGCTGGCGCTTCCGCCTTCTTTTCCCTGGCGGCTCGGGCGCCCACGGCGGGCTTCGGCGGGACAACTCTTCTTGCTGAAGTCTCCTCCTTCGCTGCTTTGGGGTGGGTGGCTTCTGCCGCCGCTCGCTTCGGCTTGCGGACCATTCGGAACAGCCATTTCGCGCCCTGCCCAACGAGCTTCGAGCACCTCAACAACTGCCTGACCAGAACCACGCCGGATTTTCCAGTAACCCGTCCTATCAGCTTTGCGTAAGGGTAAATCTGCACCCGCGTCAGGAGCATCGAGGACACGATAAACCCAATAACTGCGATCACCGCCCCGCCCCCCGGACCCAGGTACCTTTTCAGGACATCATTGCCCAATTTTTCTCCGAGAATTCCCCCGGGGGACATTTCCGCCTCCGGTCCCGCCAGAAAGGGCATGTGTCTGCGGAGGTCCAGGCTCCGCTGCAACTCCGCAATGCACGAAACGGACGCGACCAGAAGCAGAGCATACCCGATCCTCACCACTATCATTCCCGGCGGTTTGCGGATTATGAATAACACGCCAGCCCAGAAAAGGAAGGCGGGTATCACGAACGCCCCCAGACCGAAGCTGAAGTAGAGCCCGTAGGCTGCCTTCGTTCCCCCCACACCCGTGTAGCCCCCGTCGGCAGACCTGAACTTCGTCGTCAGAAAGGAATTTCTCGCTGGGTCGTAGTCAACGAGACTCAGCGCCAGAAAAACAGCGACCCCGAAGAGAACAAAGCCCCATATCTCCGCATATCTGTGTTTGATGGCAGGCTTGTTCTTCTTCGTTCTTAACACCTTTACAGTCCTCTCAGTGAGTGCCCCGTGGAGAGACACCATCGCGTTTTCCGTTCGTCTGGCGGCCCCGGCGAAGCGTCACGTCGCCAGCTTGTACGCGATTACAGTCGCTCCGAGCAGAAATGAGTACGCAGCAAAAACCCATAGTTTTCCCTTCTCGAGGGCCCTCAAAAAGAGCCTCAAGGCCGCATATCCTACTGCCGCCGAGACCGCGCTTCCTATGAGAGCTGTCCAGAGAAGGCCCTCCGAACCCAGAGCGGAGCGGCCTTTGACCACCTCCAATGTCGCCGCACCCACCATAATTGGAATTCCGAGTAAGAATGAGAAACGAACCGCCACATTGCGTTCCCACCCCATCAGCAGGCCCGAACAGACCGTGCTGCCCGCCCTCGAAATCCCAGGCAAAATCGCGACACTCTGAGCCAGCCCAACCGCGAGTGCGCTTTTCATCTCAACGGTCGAGCGCTTGTGCCGCCGCCTCGCAGCCGCACTTCCAGCAAGGAGTATCAAGCTATTGACCACAAGCAGCCAACCAATGGCGTGGACATTGTGGAATACCGTTTCAACGCTCGAACTCAACGCAAACCCTACGGCGGCGCCGGGCACAGTTGCTATGGCAAGGTACGGTATCCATGCTCTGTTCGAGGAAAAAAGCGAGACCACATCTCTTCCGAAAACCATGAAAACCGCCGCCAATGTCCCCACGTGCAAAAAGACATCGAACAAGACCCTGTTTTCTTCTATTCCCAGGATTTCTTGCATGATTGTGAGGTGTCCTGAACTGCTTACTGGTAGGAATTCCGTGGCGCCCTGCACAACCCCCAGAATGATAGCCTTCAAAATCGAATGCACATTCTCCCTTCACTTTCCTGATCCTCATCGCACCCGCGTGAGTCTGAAGATGAAGAACAAATGACGAATGAATTGAAGCTTACGTTACGAATTGTCGAGGCGAAACCATCGGCCCACGCACTTTTCCCCAGAAGCTCACGCTACCCTATTTAAGTCTATGCGCAACTGCCGGATTTTGTATCCCAGAATCCTTCGGGTGGTCTTCAGAAGCCGCGACGCCTCGGACTGGATGCCTCTCGATGCACGCAGCGCCTCCTGAATCAACAGCCTTTCAAAATCTTCCGTCGCTTCTCGGAGCGATTTCTTCCCGACCAAAACCCGTGGGTCCATGGCGCCATTCCCCTTTCCCGTGGGCACAATATCCCGGGAGAGATGCTCCTTGGTGATCGTAGTTACGCCTCGGTTGAGAACCACCACTCTCTCCATCACATTCTTCAACTCTCTTACATTCCCGGGCCAGTCGTACTCCTCCAGTGCCTTGATGGCGTCTTCCGAGAGCTTCGGCTTCTTCGGATTCAGTTCCCCGGCAAACACCGCCAGGAAATACTCGGACAATTGCCGAATGTCTTCTTGCCTCTCTCTCAGGGGCGGCAGATAAATCGGGACCACATTGATTCGATAGTACAGGTCCTCTCTGAAGTTGCCCTTCTGAATTTCGTCTTTCAGGTCCCTATGGGTAGCCGAGATTATCCTTACATCAACTGAGATGTTCTTGGAGCCTCCAACCTTCGGGAATTCTCCTTCCTGCAAGACGCGCAGCACCTTCGCTTGGACCCGCGGCGTCATCTCCCCGATTTCATCGAGGAAGAGCGTCCCCTTATCCGCAAGTTCAAATTTCCCCTGTCTGTCGGCGATGGCGTTCGTGAAAGCGCCTTTCACGTGCCCGAACAGTTCGCTCTCTAAGAGAGACTCCGGTAGTGTGGCACAGTGGAGCGCCACGAACGGTTTGTCTCGCCGGGAACTCTGGAGATGGAGCCTTCTTGCCACCAGCTCCTTGCCCGTTCCACTCTCTCCGGTTATCAGAATGGACGCCCTGGAATCCGCCACCTGCTCTATCTTCTGAATCACACTGAGCATCGCCGCGGAAGAGCCTATGATTCGGTCCGAGTTGCGTGTCACGTTGACCTGGGTTCGGAGATAACTGACCTCCTCTTCCAGCCTTTTGCTGCGGATCGCCTGCTCGACGACCATGCGGAGTTCGCTCACGTCAAATGGCTTGACGATGTAGTTGTATGCCCCGAACTTCATCGCATCTATCGCCTTCTGCACGGAGGTTGTCGCGGAGATCATGATTGTTTCGATCTCCTTATCCTCCTTCCGGATTGTCTTGAGCACCTCCAACCCGTCGATCCCAGGCATGAGGATGTCGAGCAAGACCAGGTCCACATGTCGCCTGTTGAGGAGGTCGAGGGCTTCCGCGCCAGTCCCCGCCAGAACGACCTCGTACCTGTCCCTCAAGGCGATTCGCAGGGACTCACGAGTCCCCTCGTCGTCATCTACGATTAAGACGCACTCCATAACTCAATCCTCCTTTGTCCTATCGAAGCGGTCAAACGACCTACGTATTGGATTCTCGCATGTTGCCCACTCACCGATGGGACCCGACCGCGTCAGGCAACGCTCACCGCGAATTCGGTTCTCGCGGCAACACGATCCTGACCGCCGTCCCTTTCCCTTCTTCGCTTTCTATCTCCATTCTCCCGCGATGGCGGCTGACGATCCTTCGAGCGATCGCCAGCCCAAGTCCCACCTTCTGCTCCTTGGTCGTAAAGAATGGCTCTCCAATCCTCGTCATTTGGGCTTGAGGTATCCCGGCGCCCGAGTCCCGGAACTCCGCCTCCACAAACATCTCCTCGTCTGACACGAATCCGTCGCCGCCATCTATTCCGGTGCTGTCAAAAACCAATCCCCGCTGGGCGCCTCGCCGCAACTCCCCCGCGGATACCTCCCTTATGGAGATTGAAATCGTGTCGCTGGCAGAGGTGGACTCGATGCTGTTCTTCAACACGTTCATGAACGCCGAGCGAATCAGTTGTCCATCCGCCAGAATCATCGCGGGTTTGTCCGACCCGGGGGCCGTCACCCGCAGATTCCTCTTGCTCAGGCTCTCTTGCAGGGACGCGATGGCGTTCTCAATCACTGTGGCTATATTCGTCGCGGAGAGGTCGAGCTGCCCCGCGGCGGCGTATGCGGTCAGACCGTCCGCCAGAAGGTTGATCCGCTCCACCGCTTTCCCCACAATATCCGAGAACTTCTGCCGAAATTCGAGGTCATCGAATTTCTCAGGAAGTAATTGCGCGAACGTCTTTATGGAGGAAAGCGGGTTTTTGACTCGGTCGGCGATGTTCCCGCAGAAGGCCACAAACCTTTCCCCGCCCAGCAGTCCATCCTCCTTGGCAGCAGGGCTCGCACACTCCGCCAACGGTGTGAAAAACAGAATCGCTCCGGAGATGCTCGATCCCTCACGGAACATCTTGCACGCGCTCACCGCGAAGATGCGGCCCGTCCCCCGGTCTCGGTACGGTTGGGTCACGAGAGCCCCGTCTTCCTTAATCGTCCTCAGCGCCATGTCCGCCAGGACGGAACCGAGCTTCTGTACGCTTTTTCCCACGAGGTCTCTTGGGCTCAGGTCCAGGGCATTTCCCGCGAAGGAATTCATGCTGACGATTTTCCCTTCGATGTCCACGGCCACGATCCCGCAAGCGATATCTCTCAAGATGGCGTCCGTTCTTGCCTTCTCGGCCGAGAGTCCCTTGTGCCGAAGGGCTGTGCTGATTGCCCCGGATGCGCATTCTCCGATGACCGCCAGCAGTTCCAAATCTTCTTCCTCATATTTCTTTCCCGTCATCTTTCTACCGAGGCTCAGAAAGCCGACGAGGTTCCCCTTCTCCAAAAGCGGCAGGATGACTTCCGCCTTCAGAGCATCCATGTCCGTGGCCACTTCCACCGCTACATCGTGCGAGAACGCGTTTTTCAGTTTGCCGCGTGTGAGAAGCTGTTGGTTCTCGATCAGCCATCGAACCATCCCGTGCCTCGTGCTGAAGGAACATATCGTTGCCAGACCCTCGTCCACTCCCTGCCACGCCCCGGTTACGTACCTGCCCTTATCCGAGTCCCAGCCAAAGACCGCGACGTTGTTGCTCCCGAAAAGCTCCCTGACCGAATCGGTGAACATCGCCAGAAGCGTGTTCACATCCCCTATCGCGCTGAGCGACTTCAGGACTTTTCTTACCATCCCTTTCGCAAGAAAGCCCGATGGCTGCGCCCGGTGGTCCGGCAACGGCCAATCCCGGGCTCGGTCGGAGTTCTCCTTCGCGTCCCCATCGGAAAGCGAATGAAGGTATTCAATCTTCCTGCTCAGTTTCCTGTTCTCAACGGCTTTCTCGGCGAGGAAGCGAATCGTCTCTCGCTCCAGCGGCCTGCGAACGCGCGCATACGCCCCTCCTTCCGCGGAAATGGTGGATTCTCTCCCGGCTCTCTCGGGGCCAAGATAGATCAGGTTCACCTCTGGGAAGACGGCGGCGATCTCCCGGACAGCCTCTCTCCCATCGCAGTCCTCGAGGCGGGCGTCCACAAAGACCACGTCTGTCGGCCTCTTCGCCAGAGCCTCAAAGACCTCCGCCAGGCGGTCTGCGAAATACAGGTCGTACTCTTCTCCGAGCATCTCCCGAAGGGAGGCAAACAGCTCCTTGCTTCGGGTGGCAACCGCAACGATATTCATATTGTCCTCACAGCTCGTCGGGCGCCGGGAGCCTCAGCGTGAATGTCGCTCCTTTGCCCTCTTCGCTTTGTGCGTCCAGAGTTCCGTGATGCTCCTGCACGATTACATGCGAAATAGCCAGCCCTAACCCGGTGCCCTCGGGCTTCGTTGTGAAAAATGGGTCGAAAATGTGCTTAATGTCTTCCTGCGAAATGCCGCACCCCGTATCCGAAATCCGAATCTGAAATTTCCTCCCGATATTGTTCCCGCTGTCCTCCATGTAGGCAACCTCTGTTTCATGTTCGGCATCCGCACCGTCGCCCTTGCGCTCCCACACGTACTCCGTTGACACGTTGATTTGCCCCTTGCTCCCGACAGCCTGAACCGCGTTCAGGAGTAGGTTGAGAAGCACCTGCTTCATTTGCTGCCGGTCCGTTGTGACCACTGCTCGATCGTTCACGTATTCCTTTTGCAGCTCTATGTTGTTCTTCCGGATGTCTTCCTCGAGCAGGAGCACCACCTCGTCTATGAGTTCATGCATGTCGCAGGGTATGAGGACGGGCTGCATTGGCCTCGCAAAATTCAGGAGTTTCTCGATGATCTGATTGATTCTCTCCACTTCCTTCAGGACGAGAACGGAGAACTTATTACGAAACTCATCGTCGTCGAACATCTCCGGGAGAAGCTGCGAGAAGGTCTTCAGCGGGACCAACGGGTTCTTTATCTCGTGGGCCAATCCTGCCGCGAATGTCCCCACAACCGCCAGCCGGTCGGCCCTCCGTATCCGTTCCTGGAGCAGTTTCACTTCCGACAGGTCGTCAATGACCACAAGCACTTCGCGTGCGTCGTTTTCCCCCGCCATCGTCGTGGCTATAACCCCAAGGGGCACTGTTCCCCTTCCCTCCACGTCCGCCTGGACTTCCCCTTCAAAGTGCCCAAATCCCTCCTGCAATCGCTCCATCACCAGTTTGCTCAGCTTATTTCCGAGGACCGACGCGTCCTGCCATAGGAGCGTTCTCCTTGGGCGGTTCAGAATCTCCGCGGCGCTTCGGTTGACAGACTTGACCCTGTGGTCGTGGTCAACGGTGATGACCCCTGACCGGAGGTGCTGCAAGATGTTATCCTGGTGGTTCTTCATCAGGAGAATCTCGTTGAACAATCGCGAGTTCTCCAGGGAGGGCGCCACCTGGTTTCCGAGAATCGTCAGGAGACTGACGTCCTCGGCCGAATAAATGTCTTTAGACTTCTTTTCCCCCAGAGAGAGAATTCCCAGCAGCTTATCTTTGGACACGAGCGGGACCACGATAGCGGACCGGAGGCGCGCCATTTCCTCCAGAAGGGCACCTCCATCCCTTTCTGTTCGCGTCCGCCTCACTTCCTGTTCAACGATCACCTTTCTTGTGCGCTTCAGTTCCTCAAGGAGCACGTTTCCGGGCAGCAGGCTTCTATCTATTATCAGGTGTGTGCCAGGCAATAGGGCGTATGCCGTCCGGTACTCCTCAAACCGTGCGTCCGCGGCTAACATCAGCCCATTCTCCGCCCGCATCGTCTGCGCGGTCTTTTCGACCACGCACCTCTCCACCTCCTTCAAATCGAGGATCCGGCTGATGGTCTCGCCAAGTTCCTCCGCTGCCTTGCGGTAGTTGTACCTGCCCTTGAAAACATATTTGTCAATGTACGCTGACACCCGCGCTTTCAGGGGCTCAAAAGCCGCGGCAACTCCGCCCGCTGCGAGAAGCGCCGATAACATCGCCGGGAACTCAAGCAACAGCGAGAACAGGATATGAAATCCGATTATCAGCCCAGCCACGCAGCAGATCATGGCGGCGTGGACGAGCACGTTTCTGAAGGCCACGCCCAGGTCCATCAACCGGTGCCTCACCACCGCGTAAGTAATTATCAACGCCGAGACGCTGCCAAAGAACGGTACCAGCGATACATAGTTTACGTTCCCGGAAAGGGGAAGAAGGATGTTGAACACCACCCCCGGGAAGGCCAGGACGCCAAGCGCCAGGAAGGTGTACCTGACCTGATTCCTAAGGTGGCCCTTCGGCAGCATGAAGTATTTTCTTACAAGGTTCCTGAAACCCGCCCCCAGCGCACACAGCAGAAGGACACCCCAGGGCAGAGTTGCCCATCCGAGGACGGGGCGCAATTGTCCGTGCGAAACGCGGGTGCCGCTTTGAAGCCACGGACTGGCTCCAAGCAAGAACCCCATGCACCCCGTCGCGTAAATGAGAATGAGCTTCCGCCTCACAAGCCTTTCTTTCAGGGCTCGTGGAAAGACCTCCGTGAAAGCCCAAAGCGAGCTTGAGGCAACGCTTCCTACAGCGAACGTGAGGCGTCCAATCGTCTCCACCAGGTGCCTGGTTCCGGCCACCCGGACGCCGTATATTGTCAAGTCCAAGGCGCCGAGGGCGAATAGCAGCACGCTGAAAGTGACCCGTACAAGGTCCCTTCGGCCCCTCGCGAGCACGAGCACTGCAAGCGAGAAGATAGTCACTGGGGATATCAAGAATAGCAAGCGTTCCCAGGGTAGCATGTTGGCTCGCTGCCTCCTGAGGAGTTCAAAAGCCCTACAGTCAGGGCTTGTACCTTCCGATGACAAGACATGAGTAGGTTCCCCCCAAGCCGTGAGAGTTTACAAGAGCGACGTCCAAGTGATTGTACCGACAAGTATTTGGCACGTAGTCCAAGTCGCAGGCGGGGTCGGGGTGCTCGTAGTTGATCGTCGGCGGAACCTTGCCGTCTCTGATGGCGAGCAGGGTGGCTATCGTCTGTAGCGCTCCCGCAGCCGCTATTGGGTTCCCTATGCACGATTTGATGGAACTTACGGGGACTCGGTAGGACCGGTCCCCTAAGACGGCCTTGATGGACTCCGTCTCGAGCCGATCTCCGTGCGGGTCAGAGGGTGCGTGGGCACAGATGTAGTCAATGTCCTCTGGCGTAACCCGCGCGTCGCTCATCGCTAGCGCAATGGCCGCAACGAAGGCTTCCCGTGCAGCCTCAGATGCCTTCCTATCGTTGCGGGCTTCCTGAGTCACGCTAGCGAAGCCCAGAATCTCCCCGTAGATGTGTGCACGCCGGGCGAGGGCAGCCTCCGAGGACTCGAGAACAAGCGTCCCTGCGCCCTCGGACAATACGCCCCCATCGCGCTTCAGATCGAATGGGCGGCTCGCCTTTCGGGGATCACACTTGCGCTTGCTCATGATCCCAGAAGCGCAAAACACCGCGTAGGAAAATGGGGAAAGCGGCGCGTCGGCGCTCCCGCACACGATGACCCTGGCATGCCCGTTTCTTATCCTATCGGCTGCGAGGCCGATCGCGTTCAATCCAGCGGTGCAACCGCTGGCCACAATGATCGCCAGGTTTGTTGACCCGACCACTTCCCTTATCGCGCTGACCACTGAGTAGCTGTCTTCAGCCGAAAGTCTGTCTCGCTCCATTCTGTTCGGACCATCCCTCCAGAACGTCTCGACGTCTCCCGCTATTACATCAATCGGAGGGCATCCCATGCCATAGATTACGGCCGCATCGGCCCCTTGAAAGGACATCCCGCCTAACTTGCTATCGGCCAGCGCTAGCCGCAGAGACCCCAGGGCCAGGTGAACCGCCCTGCCCGTGCGTCTGAGGGTTCGGCCGTCTAGGAATTCCTCCGGCCTGAAGTCAACCGCTTCTCCCCCTATCTGGCATGGGAAACCGGATGGCTTGAACGACGTTATCTCCCTTATTCCAGAGTCGCCGTTCACCGTGGCATGCCAGAAAGTCTCCGTATCCGGCCCGTTGGGCGCCACTGCGCCGAGGGCCGTTACAACAACTCTTTTTGAAGGGTTCATTGCTCCTCTGTAGTTGGGTTAGTTCCGCTTCCCTAATGCAGTGCCTATCCCTGCGGCGCCTTCTCCTACAGACAAACCCGAATCGTGTTCCTTTCCGGCGGCGGCGGTTCTATCCTGCCTCCGCCCTGAGTCCGAGTTGCCTCCTATGCGGCGGTACCCTGAGCTATAGGGGAAGACGCGCTTTCGTATCTGGCGCCTGAACGTTAGGCTTCCGAACAGAACGTAAAACCGGCTTCTTTCGGACCGGCGAGCTACGCGGCGGGCGATCGGTCCCATACTGTAGAACTGCCTGTACGCTCTCCAGAACCCCTCCTGTAGGTCGTCCCTGGTCATAAGCTTCGGCGCAAAGACTACATGCGCGACGTCATACAAAGAGAGGTTGGTTTCCAGAATCCGTCCCTCGGCCGTCATGGCCTCATGCAGCCGGGTGCCTGGGAAGGGCACCAGGACGTTGAACAGCGCCCGAGGGACGCCGCATGAATTGAGAAAGGCAACCGACTCCGAGAAAACGTCTTCGTTGTCATGGTCGAACCCGAATATCATTGAGGCCATCGCCGTCAAACCGCACCTCCTGAACAGAGCGAACATCTCCCTGTATGTGCGGACATCATTGAAGCTCTTCGAGACCTCCTCTAAGCTGCTTCGGTTGATGCTTTCAATCCCGACTAAGGCTGACACGCACCCCGCCCCGGCCAGAAGTTCGATCATCTCGGGGTTCCTTGCGGTCACGCTGGAAATCTGACACCAAAACTTGATATCAAGCTTGCTCAGCTCCGTCATTAGCTCCTTGAATCTATGCGCATCCGCCGTGAGGTTGTCGTCGTACAAGCCGAGGTATCTTGCGCCGTATTCTCTCTTGAGAAACAGGATTTCATTAACGACATTGCCAATGGGCCTGTGCCGCGGCGTTCTTCCGCCTGTGATGTGGATGCTGCAGAACGCGCAGTTCATCGGACAGCCCCTGCTCGTCTGGATCGGGAAAATGTTGGATTTTGAGAATGGCCCAACCTTCATGTACCTGGGGAGATCAAGGAGGGAATAGTCCGGCTCAATGTACATTTCCTTTTCCAAGTCCAAGAAGCCTTCTCTCTTGTACTCTCGCTTAATCCCGCCTCCGCTCAGAGTGTCCGCAATCAGTTCCTCGAACAGTCCCTCCCCCTCACCAACGACCACGGAATCAGCAACAGCCGCGGCTTCCAAGGAAGCGCATGTCGCGTGTGTGCCCCCGAGGACGACAGGGATATGCCTTCTCTGAAACCGCTTACTGATCTCGGCTACGCGAGGGAACGTGGCGGAGAACAATGTCGAGATACCCACCAAATCAAAGTCTCCGTCGAACGGGATGTCCTCGATCCATTCGTCCACAATTGTTACGTTGACGTTTGTGAACCGCTTCGCCCTGCTTGCCAAAGCGACCAATCCGGAAGGTGGAATGCTTCCAAAGCGGTAGCGCTCTCGAGAACCGTTCACGTCGTACTTCGCTGGGTTCACCAAAAGTATCTTCACGGGCCCTCTCCCAAGTCGCGCCCATCCGCGTGCGCGCCTTCACCCCGGCCCACGGCACTGGCATTCAGAGCCTCCACGAAGTCTTGAATCCTGTCGCCATCTCCCGTGAAAAACCACAACCGCCCCAGGTCTCTTAGCTTCCTTTCTTCTCCCCCGTAGCCACTGAGCCGTGCCATAAGGCCGAAATCGTCCGTAAGCGACGTCACGATGCCCTCTTGCTCCACGAGTTTCGTGAACCGGGCGGTCTCTTTCATGATAGCTCGGAAGTCACGCCCCGACAGCCGGTACGGCAAATCGTCCCAGAACTCCATCGGAAACAAGAGCTTCCCCTTGTAATGCATCGCGGCGTCTGTGTACTCGTTCTCATCGAAAGCGAAGCCGAATCGCTCCTTCTCGGTCCCCCACCTCGTTGGCGGGTAAAGCGCAGGAAAAAGCACAGCCACGGAGTCGGGTCTGGCCTCGCGGAGGAAAGCGAGGCTTTCAGCTTCTGTTTCCTTCGTCTCAAATGGAGCGGGGAAAATGATGGCGACAACTGTGAATATGCCCGCCTCTCTGCACGCCTGAAACACCTCTCGCATCCTGTCGAGTTGGATCGGCTTGCCCATCGCCTCCTTGAGTATTCGCTGGCTGCCCGACTCCATCCCAAAAGCGAGCGATTGGCAGCCTGACTTTCTCAGGGTAGGGAAGTACTCCGGGACCGCGTTCAAGGGATTTCCAAAGCCTGCGTACTGGACGGCGGCGCCCTCGGTCATAATCAGTTCTGCGACCTCCTTCGCCAGCTCGGGGGGCGTTGACGAACCCGCGTACCGGAAAGCTCTTGAGCCGGTCTTCTGAGTGGCCCAGCGCATCTGTTCGAGGATTCGCGTCGGCCTCTTCGAGCGCACCCCCCGCCCGCTCTTGAGTGGGTGAATACAAAAATGGCAGCTGTACGAGCATCCGCGGCTTTCGTCCAGCACTATGATCTTTATCTTGCTGTTCCCCCTCATAGCCGGGTAAACATCTTCGTCGTAGCAGGGAAGCGGCAAAGCATTAAGGTCGTAAATCCTTTTGGACCGTGTGGTATGAACTGAACCCGAAGCCGTTTTGAAGATTACGTTGTCAACTTCAGCTAATGGACGTCTGCCGAGTGCATATTCGGCCAGTTGAAGGATCGTCTCCTCCCCCTCGCCGTAGGCCAGGCAATCGAACGCTTCAGTCGCCCGGTAGATGTTCTCGCCAAAAATGTCCACATGCGGCCCGCCCGCGAATATCTTGACCGTCTTGTACGCCGCCTTGAGTCTCTCCGCTATCGCAATGCTCCCCGAGAAACCGTCCCCGTTCCACAGCTTGAACCCAACGAAATGCGGCTTCAGGCGTTCCACTTCGCGGGACACTTCCTCGTACACTTCTGCGCATCGCCTTTGTCCTTCGTGTTCAATCCTGCGCTCGAGAAGCGCCAGGTCGCCAAGGTCTTCCTTGGTTAACTGCCACCCGGCCTCAAGTGTCGCGGCACTCCTGGCAAACACTCGCCTTGCTTCCTGGCTCAAGTCCATTGGGATGGTGCGGCGCACATTTTCGACCGTTCCAAAGTCAAGGACCAGGGTCTCATGTCCGGCGGACACCAGTGCGCCCGCAAGATTCGCCAGCCCGTTATCCGGCATCAGACTGTTGAACGTGTACGGATAGCCAGCGTAACTGACGAGAATGCTTCGTGCAGACAATGGTGTTCTCAGCCCCCCGGCTTTGTGCGGACACTTCCAGAGTTGATCACGATTTTTCACAATTAAACCATTCTTTAGGTCACTTGTCAAGCGGAATGTGTACCTTTTTGTTCCTTCTTGCGCCGGGTGCCAAACCGCTGCGTTTCGCGGCGCACAAGTTTGGACGACTTGCAAGAGGGGCTCCTGTGTAAATCCAACCAGAGTGTCTTTGCTCAGGGGTGCGGCCATTGGCACAGCTTTTGTTTCTCGCCCTGGCTGCGATGAAACTATGCACAAGAAGGAGGAAAACATGAGAAGGAACTTCGCTGTTGTTGCCGCAGTATTTGGCATTGCTCTTTTGTGTTCAGTCTCCCATGGCGTCGGTTTCTACAACCCCGATCAGTCGGTTTCCGCCCAGGGGCAGGCCGATGCGGTCGTCGCCCGCCCGGGGGACACTTCAACGGTCTATTACAACCCAGCGGGAATGGCGAAGCTGTCACCCTGGGAGGTTACAGGCGGGCTTCATGTAATCTTCACTGACCTCGAATACGTGAGCCCATGGGGGAGGGAACAAAAAGCGACCGACACCTTCTTCATGCCGCACCTGTATTTCTCGGCGAATCCGCAGAACAGTCGCTTCGCAGCCGGGCTGGGGATCAACTCCCCGTTTGGACTTGGAACCGACTGGGGTTCAAGGAGTTTCGCTCGCTACGTTGCGCCTTACTCTGAGCTTAAGCTTTTGATGGTTAATCCGAACGTCGCCTACAAGGTGACTGACAGGCTTTCGGTAGCCGCGGGTGCGGACTTCTACACTGCCGACCTCACGCTCGACAGATACGTGCCTTCCGTGTTGCTTCCGGGACCAGTGCCGCCCGGCATGGACCTGGGCACAACGATCGAGGCGGATTCCGACGCGTGGGGCTGGAACCTGGCGTTCCTTTACGACATAGCGGAATCGGTCTCGGTCGGCGCCTCGTACCGAAGCAGAGCGGACCTGGACTTCTCCGGTTCGCTGAGAACCTATCCTTTCCCGCCGATTTCGGCTTCGACCTCGCTTGACCTGAATCTTCCAAGCATGGTCAAGGCGGGGATTGCTCTGAAGCCAAGCAAAGTGTTCACGGTTGAACTGGACGTTGACTGGCTGGAATGGTCGAGGTTCAAGGAGGTAGCGGTTTCTTTCTCGCCGCCGGTGCTTCCCCCGGAAGTCTCCCTGAGAGACTGGGACGATGCATTTTTGTATTCAATCGGCGCGGAATATGCTTTACCAAAGAGGTGGAAACTCAGGGCCGGCTACGCGTTTGCCGAATCGCCCATTCCTGACCGCACGTACGAGCCGGGAATCCCGCGGAACGACCTTCACCTCCTTTCGGTTGGCAGCGGAAAATCGTTCGGCAAACTGGGCGTTGACCTTGCGTGCACGTTCATTCTTTCGAAGGAGCGGGAGGTTGACAGCAGCGTAGCGGAACCGCTCATGAGCGTGGACGGCGCCTATGACAGCTTCATGGTGCTGCTCGGCGCCGGTGTTTCCTACAAGTTTTAGAGCGGGGGGTTCGAACTTGGGTTGTCTGGGCTTGGGAGAGGAGTACTTATGAACGACGTGAGTAAGCCAAAAGTCCTGATTATTGACGACCGACACTCTTCTCGCGAATCGGTCAGCTTCGCCCTGTCAAAACGGTACGACTGTCTCCTGGCGGAAAGCGCGGAGAAGGGCTTCGAGATGGTGAGAAGCGATGACGTGAGCGTTGTGATTCTGGATATTCGGATGCCCGGTATAAACGGTATTGAAGCTCTGCGAATGATCAAGGAAAAAGACCCAACGATTGAGGTCATTATGCTTACCGGCTACGCGAGCCTGGATACCGCCAAGCAGTCCATAACCCACGGCGCTTACGGCTATTTGACCAAGCCATTCGACCTCGCGGACCTTCGTTCCACCGTGGACAAGGCCTGCGAGAAGCGGATCGAAGCTCAGCGAATCGTCACGGAAAGGGATACCCTGAAGCAGACCGTCACCGTCATGCATAATGAGATCGGGAACCTCAGCCGCCTGGCGGACGTCGGCTCGCTCTCGGCGGGAATCGTCCACGAGATGAAAAGCCCGCTTACGGCCATCCTCGGATATGCCGAGCTTATGCTCCGCCAGCTCGAGTCCCGAGACCAGCAGGCGTCGCTTCCCTTGGAATCCGTGCGTTACCTTGAAATCATCAAGCAGGAAACCATTCGCTGCGCGGAGATGGCAAAAAGCCTCCTTCAGGCTGCGAAATCCGGCGCCTCTCGGTCTCAGCCGCAGCCTCTCTCCCGTGTGCTCGATAATGTCGAAACGCTGATTCGTCCCCAGATACACGTCAACCACATTCGATTTCAGGTCGAGCGTCCGGCGGAGCCGCTGGAGATATTCGCGGACCCGGATGACATTCTCCAGGTAATCCTGAATCTGATTCTCAACGCGATCCACGCCATGAATTCTGACAACAAAGACCTCCGGATCGTCGCCTATGGGGTCGAGCCAACTCTCGCCCTCCCATCCTGCACGCAGAAGGAGCAGGGTTTCCTGCGCAAGAACAAGGATGCGTCTTTTGTGGCTGTGGAGGTTCTCGACTCCGGACCCGGAATACCCGCTGAGGACATTGAGAAAGTCTTTGAGCCGTTCTACACGACCAGTTCTCAGCCCGGGTCGGCTGGCTTGGGCCTGGCTATCTGTAAGGACAAAATGGAGAGAAACGGGGGCCACATTGATATTGTGGATTCAAGCAGCCGGGGCACAACGGTCCGAATTCTCGTCCCCGCCCCGGCTTGATCTCCGGGTAGCGAATCGCCCACAGAAACCGAATCAATGGGGCTGCCTCAGCAGACTTCCTGGATGGGGGTTGCTCTCTCTTCGCCCGTTCTCATGTCGCGAACGACAACCTTTCCCGCCGCGAGTTCGTCCGGGGCGACTATGACGACCTTTTCCGCACCAGCTTTGTCGGCTTCAGCAAGGGCTTTCCGCAGCTTCTTCACCTCGCACAGGGCGTTGACCCTTTTCCCTTTTCCCCTCAGCGACTGCGAGAGTTCGATCGCCACTTTTCTTTCGCGCTCGGAGAAAGGAATCACCACGTAATCGAGTTTCCAGCGGAGGTCCGGAAGCAGCCCTTTCTCGGCGAGAATTTCGGTTATCACGACGTCCCCGAAGCCCAATCCAACAGCAGTGATCCTCTCTCCTCCGTAGGATTCGAGGAGATTGTCGTATCTTCCTCCGCCGCAAATGGCTCGGAACTTCCTCTCAGCATCGAAAAACTCGAATACCGGCCCCGTGTAGTACAGAAGCCCCCGAACGACCGAAATATCGAACCGGCAAAACTCGCCCAAGCCGTAATAGGAAAGGTACTTCAGAACCTTTTGGGTCTCCTCCAGTGGCTGGAGCGGTGCCCCCGCCCGGGTCAGCACTTCCCCTGCTTGGCCCAGAGTCTCGATCCGCAGAACCTCGAAAACGCTCTCGACCATCGCGTCCGAAAGCCCCGCGCTCCGCATCATGTCCTTCAGGGAGACCTCGGTTTCCTTGGTCTTTTTGTCAATGATGAGGCAGACCTCCGCAAATGCTCCCTCCGGAAGCCCTTTGCTTTTGAGCAGGGCTGATAGAAGCCTGCGATTGCTCAGGAAGACCTTGAAATCGTCTTTTCCAAGCCCCGTCCTCCGCAGAAATTCGACCGCTGCGGCGATCACCTCCGCTTCGGCGCTCACATCTTCGACACCAACGATGTCGAGATTCCACTGGTAATGCTCCCTCTTTCTTCCCCGAGACATCCTTTCGTATCGGAAGCATTGCGGGATGGAAAACCACTTTATGGGCCGGGGCAGCGAAGTTCCTTTCGCAATGATCATCCTTGCCAGCGTTGGGGTCATTTCCGGACGAAGAGCCAGCCTTCGACCGCCTTTATCCTCGAAGCTGTACAGTTGTCCGACTATCTCCTCTCCGGATTTCCGAACGTACAGTTCTTCGGCTTCCACGACCGGACCATCGTACTCCTGAAAGCCAAACGACTCCGAGACTTCCCGCCAGAGCCCGAATAGCCAGTTTCTCAGCCGGACGTCTTCCGGATAAAAATCTCTCATCCCTCTCGGTGGACCTGAAATCATGTAAGCGTCTCCTTGGTGTCTCTCGAGGGCTGCGTGTGCAATTCCTCGGACTGTCGTTCGTGCGGGTCGAACCGTCTCTCTTGTGTTGCGTGACAACCGGCGCTGGATGCCCTGAAGTCTATCGCGTCAAAATTCTACCAAGACTGCGAGCTTGACGAAAGCATTTCCAACGATCTCCTCTTGGGTGCATGCGGGCGCACGTGATAAAGTCATTCTGTCAGTACGGTCTGACAGCAGGATTGCGATGTGCTGGCTCAGGGGGACTTGAGCGGATTATTCTCTACGAACAACCCAGGCGCCGCTACAATTGGTCTCCGATGGCCGGGTCATTGACTCGGTCTTGAGAGAAAGTCAAAGCGCCGCCTCCGAAAACCGAAGATGGGTCTCTAAGGGTCGTTGTCGAATCCGGCTGGAATCCGGGAGGATCGAGTCCGTCAAATGAAAATGGTCATCGCAACTCGTGGAAGCGCGCTTGCACTGGTGCAGGCTCGCACTGTTGCAGGGTTGCTTTCCGCCAAATTCCCCGACTGTGAGTTCCCCTTGTTGGTGGTCAAGACGAAGGGGGATAAGTTCGCCGAGGAGCCGTTCTCAAAAATCGAGGGGAAGGGTGTCTTTGTCAAAGAGATTGAGGAGTCTCTCCTCAGGACGGAATCGCGCCTCGCTGTTCATAGCATGAAAGACCTCCCCATTGACCTGGCCCCCGGCCTCCGACTCACCGCCACCCCCGCAAGAGAGGACGTTCGGGACGCCCTGATATCCAGGGACACGGCTACCCTGGAGGCACTCCCTTCTTCTGCGGTTGTCGGCACAGGAAGCCCCAGAAGAAAAGCCCAGCTCCTGGCCTTCCGGCCCGACCTTCGGATCGAGAACATCCGCGGCAACCTCGACACTCGGATCGCAAAGCTTCGTGGCAGAAAAGCCTCTCCGGTTCGCTACGATGCAATCGTCGTGGCGGCCGCTGGGTGCCTTCGTCTGGGCTATGAGCGCGAGATTTCGGAATACATTCCGCCCGAGGTCATTCTTCCGGCGGCCGGCCAGGGCGCCCTTGCCATCGAATGCCGCGAGGATGATTTGGAGACGACCGAGATGGTCCGCACCATCAACGATCCGCCGACGTTCGCGGCGGCTCGGGCTGAAAGGGCGCTCGTTATGTACCTGGGGGGCGGCTGCCACACCGCCATAGCGGCTCTGGCAACCATCGAAAAGGGGCGGCTGAGGCTTCGGGGCGCCGTTCTGTCTGCGGAAGGGGGACAGGTCTTACGGGCCGAGTCAACCGGCTCCGTGGAGGGACCCGAGTCCGTAGCGAAAGCCGTCGCGGAAGAACTTCTCCGGCGTGGCGCCGCGGAGATCATTCGACGCTATGAGGATAAGGGGCCGTAAGGGAGGCCGCCAGGCAGCCTGCGGGTGCGTGAGGGGATTTCTACGGGGGTTCCACCGGAAGGGGCCCAACGGTGAGACCAGTGGCGGGGATGAAAGGCCAGCGGGATCCCCGTGATGTGCAGCGCTTGGTTCGGCCTTCTCGTCGTACTCACGTCTCGTAGCCCCAATCAACGCTATTTCGTCGAACTGTCAGGCGATGTCACCCAAGGCCAATGTTATTCTTCGGAGCGCTACACGGATGCGTTCCTCAGTGGCCCTGGCAAAAGCTTCCCTGTCAGGTATGATGAATTTGCCGGATATCTCCATTGAAGCGAGCACGTTCGGAAACTCAGCGACTATCTCGTTGTTGACGTCTCGCGGAACAACAAAGAACCTATCGTTCAGGAAAACCAGATTCAACGGTATGCCCTTCGTCTGCAACTTCAGGATGTAGCGGCACCATGCCTCGCTGTCGCTGACTGTGTACACAAGGGCGTTCAGGGGATAGTCAACGCCAATATACTCCCCCAGCCTGTTTCCAAAACGATTTCTCGTCGCTGCTTCTATTGGAAATGGCGACTCACGAAACAGCGCCTGCAAATGGAAATGATCTTGGGTGGCCCCAGCATGTCTTGAGTTGAAGAAGACCATCAGTTCCTTGCTTTGTTGGCACAGGTTAAACGAGTCTTGAAGGAGCAACGGAGTGAAAAGTTGTGGGAAATGAGGCAGTTCGGGAAAATTCCCGGAAGGAAGAAGGAGAAAATGGCCGCCCGGCTCAAACGGCGCAAGGTTGGGATAGACGTTCCAGCTAAAATGTAACCCAGGGACTTCCTTTGGCGACACGGTGCCGAGCATCGGTCGTACGAGCAAACTCAAAGGGTTGGTCGGGTCTTGACAGTAAAATCCGCACCTCTCAGCTCCCGCTGGGAGATCGTCTTGCCTGCCCGGCTTGCGATCTTGGCCTCCGGGGCGCAGCTTCCGCAAACGGTTGAACCGTTTTTGGAAGATGCCTTCGCTCGTTTCATCAAGGAACCCCTCTTCGGTTACGTCCCTGCCTGCTTCCTTACCTGAGACAAAAAACCTGTACCTGCCGTCCGGCTTTCTCTGGACTCCGTACTGGATGTCCAGGCTTTCATCCCTATGTCTTCGGGTAAACTTGTCCTGTTCAACAAGTGCCCTCCATTTCTCTGTGAGATCCAGGGTTCCGATATGCATGCTGACATCCTCCTTTCCTTGGGGGGCACGTCCCGTCAGCGGAGCGGCCCGCGGGGTCAGCTTGTCGCTAATGTCCAGCGATCCATTGGTCCTTCCGCTTGGCCCAGTGGGCAAGGATGCTTGATGCCGATCAGACCGTCAATGGACAAGTCTTCGTCAACATCGGGCCAGTGGACTCCATAGCCCGCCGGTGACACTTCGAAGTTCGCCCTCTGCTCCGGGGTGGCCCTTGCCAGACGATTCG